>NZ_JAVDTY010000003.1:0-482843 GCF_031456075.1 Allobosea sp. BE125 | reverse complement strand
CAGCGCGCTGCGGAACCGGCTCACCGTCGAATGGTCCGGTGCGCCATCGCTCGCCGCAAGGCCGACAAAGCGCCGTATCGACAGAGAATCCCGCAGCAGGAACTCAAGCCGGGGATCCGACAGCCCGTACCATTGCTGGATCAGAAGCGCTTTCACCATCACAAGAGGCGGATAGCTCGGCCGCCCCTCCGACGCAGCGTAGAGCCCGCCCACCACCGCCTCCAGCTCGTCCCAGACGATCGCGCCATCGATCGCCTCAAGCTCCGCGTTCCGGCCCAGCCCCTCGGCCTCGATCATCGCGTCCAGAAAACTCGGCTGCCCTGAAACCCGGTGCATCGCGATCAATCCCCTTTATCCAAAGGGAATCACGACACTGCCGGTTATGCAAAGGTCTCCGAGGGGAGAAGGGAAGACATCGTCGCGCCGCCCAACCCGCTTGATCCCCGTCAGCCCGCCAGCTCCAGCCGGTAGCGCAATTTCGTCCGTTCGCCGCTGGCATGGCTGACATAGTCCTCCGGCACCGCGACGCTCTCGACCAGTACGCAGCCGAGCTTTTCAAGCGTGCGTCTTGAGGCGGAATTGTCGGGCGTCGTGGTGAACCAGAGCGCGTCGAGGCCATGGGCGCGCGCGGCCGGCACGAGCGCGCGGACCGCCTTTGCCGCGAGCCCGCGCCCGCGAAAACCGGGCTCGACGGAGAAGCCGATCTGTCCGGAGAGATGGGTCAGGAGATGCGTGACCGCCGGCCGCAGGCTGATCGTGCCCGCGACCATGCCCTCGACCAGCATGTCGAAGCGGAACGTGCGCACGCCCCAGGGCGAGGTCTCTGCCGGATAGACATGGCTGAGCCGCAAGCTGACGTCTTCGAAGGCGAGCTCGGAGAGAATGGCGTCATCCGCATCAACCGTCGGGCCTGGCCGGGTCATGAGCGGTCCTCCTCTCGCGGTGAAGCCTCCCAGGCCCGCCCGCGCTTATCGCGTCGCGACGAAGAACAGGCGCGGGAAGGGCAGGAGCACGCTGCCATCCGGCAAGGCCGGGTAGGCTTGCGCGATCACAGCCGTGTAGCGTTCGAGGAAGCCCTCCCGCTGCGCCGCGTCGAGCGGATCGAGGAAGGGGCGCAACGCCGTGCCCTTGAACCATTCGACGATCGCCGGCGGACCGCCCGCCAGGGGATGGTGATAGGTGGTGCGCCAGATGTCGACCCCGGAAGCGCTCTCGCACAGGAGGCGATAGTACCAGTCGGCGCTCTGGCGGGTGCCGCGCGCCTTGGAGGCGTGCACCAGCGCCGCGGCCCAGGGGCCGTCGGCTGCCGTCTCGCGCATCAGGATATGGGCCGGCTCATCCAAATTGTCGGGCATCTGCACCGCAAGGCAGCCGCCGTTCTTCAGCTTGGCGATGAGCGCCGGCAGCAGCGCGCGATGGTCCGGAACCCATTGCAGCGCGGCATTAGACAAGATCACGTCGAACGGACCCGGATTCTCCCAGCTTGCGATGTCGGCGATCTCGAAGCCGGTGCCAGGCATGCGCTTGCGGGCGGCCTCGATCATGTCGGGCGAGGAATCCATGCCGATGACCGTAGCTTCAGGGAAGCGCTGCTTGAGCAGTTCCGTCGAATTGCCGGGACCGCAGCCGATATCGGCCGCGGATGCGACATCGTCGCCTTGAAGCTGGGCGAGCAGGTCCCGGATCGGGCGGTTCCGTTCGGCTTCGAACTTGCTGTATTGCGTGGCGGACCAGCTCATCTGCATCTCCATGGCCGCATCTTGCGGCCGCATCGGATCGGGTTCGGGCGTCAGCGCGAACGGCGCGGAGGTTACGCCCGCGCCCCCAGGCGTTCCAGTCCGGATGGCGCGGACCTGCCAAGCGCTGTCACCGCCAAGCGCCGTCCACTGCCAAGCTCTGTCCACCGCAATGTCCAAAGGGCAGGGCGCGCAGCGATGGCGCTTGCGTCCACGCAAGGCGGGCCATAGGCATGAACTCCGAGCAAGGCTGGGCTTCGAGCAAGGCTGGGCTTCGAGTAGGGCTGGGCTCCGAGCAAGGCCGTGAGGTGGAACGAGATGTGGAAGCGCCTGCACCCGATGGGGGTGCTTCTCGTCTCTTGCCTGACGGCGGGGCCGCTTGCCGCCGAGCCGGCGCAGGGCTGGGCGCTATGGGTCGTCAAGCCGGACAGGCCAGGCCATCTCGAAAGCTGCGCCTCGCTCAGGACGGTTTCCGCGCTCTCTGCCTCCACCATGCTGCCGGGCGGTCGCACGCCCTTGCGGCTCGAACAGCCGCTCTCGATTCGTTGGCAGGGCGGCTATCTGGCGCAACCGGGCCGGCAAGGCGAGCACGCGGCTGAGCGCTGGAACGCCTTCGATTCCTGCTTCCTTTTGAGCGTGCGCGGCGCGGTCGTCGCGGCCGGAGCCGTGCTTCGGCAGGAATCGGCCAGGCTGCTCAGGTTCGACACGCTGGTGATCCAGAGCGACAAGGCCGGAGCGCCGCTCAGCCTCTCGCTGCTGCCGGCCTTTCCGGCCGAGATCGCGCAGCCGGTCTCTGCGGCCTGGAGCCAGGCGCTGACCCCGCTCAGCACGGCCTCGGCTCCCACCCTGCGATGAGGCGTTTCGTGATCGGGCGGGGAGCGCTGTTGCTGGGCGTCGTCGCCCTGCTGTTCCAATCGATCGGGGCTGTTCAGGCGACCGGGACCAGGAAGGTCGGCCCCTTCACGGTAATCACCAACGACAAACCCGATGGTCGCAAGGATGTCGCCGCGATCGTCTCCGGGCCGGGCGCGCCCTTCGGCCTGGCCATCCGCTGCATCGATGCGACCCTGTCGGTCGCGCTCGTGCCGCTCCGGGATGAGGGGCTGTTCGGCACTAGCGGCCGCACGGCTGCCGTGTCCGTCCAGCCCACTGGGCGTGCGCCAACCGAGATGGCCGGCCGTGTCACCGAGGATCGCGCGTTCCATCTGGCGGCGCCCGCGCCCATGCTCGGACTGGTGCTGGCGACGGAGAACATGGCGGTCTCGGTGCCCGATGCTGCTGGGGCAGCCGCCGAGGCGCGCTTCGATCTGCGCCTCGCCGAGCGGGCGCTGGTCGATCTCGTCGGGAATTGCGCGGCAAGGTGATGGCGCGATTGCGGGCCTCTTCCCCCCGCGCGCCGAACCCCCTAAACCAGCGCCACGCTCTGCGCCCGAGTTTCGCCGCAGAAAGCCGCCACATCCGCGCCTGCGGGCGCCAACTAAAGCCAACGGAACCAGATCCATGTCGCTCGTCGATTCCGTCCGCAAGGTGATCGTGCCCATCCACAAGGAGGGCTATGTCTTCATCGCCATTGGCCTTGTGGCGACGATCGTGCTCGCCAATCTCTGGTCGCCCTTCGGCTGGATCGGCGCGATCATCACGATCTGGATCTGTTATTTCTTCCGCGATCCGGTCCGGATCACGCCGCAGCGCGAGGGGCTGGTGATCTCGCCGGCCGATGGTCGCGTCAGCCAGATCGCCTCGGCCCTGCCGCCGCCGGAGCTGAACCTGCCGGCCGAACCGATGACGCGCGTCTCCATCTTCATGAATGTCTTCGACTGCCATGTGAACCGCGCTCCCGTCCCGGGCCGCATCGTCAAGATGGCCTATACGCCGGGCCTCTTCCTCAATGCCGAGCTCGACAAGGCCAGCGACGATAACGAGCGCAACGCGCTCGCCATCGAGACGCCGGCCGGCATCATCGGCGTCGTCCAGATCGCCGGGCTGATCGCGCGCCGCATCGTGCCCTTCGTCAAGGAGGGCGATTCGATCGCCACCGGCGAGCGCTTCGGCCTGATCCGCTTCGGTTCGCGCGTCGACGTCTATCTGCCCACAAGCGTGATCCCGCTGGTCGGAGAGGGCCAGACCGCGATCGCCGGCGAGACGGTGCTGGCCGATATGAGCGGCAACGAGGCGGTGAAGCGGACGTTCCGGGGGATTTGAGGCTCTTCCCTTCTCCCCTCGCGGGAGTCTTTCCTTCTCCCCTTGCGGGAGAAGGTGGCGCGCAGCGCCGGATGAGGGGGCGCCGTGCCCTGTCCGGTTGGCGTCATGTTCGGCCAGATGGTGAGCTCACAGCGCCCCCTCATCCGTCTCGGCTTCGCCGAGCCACCTTCTCCCGAAAGGGGAGAAGGGAAGAAACCTCCCGCCTAGCCTCCGCCTGCAAAACCGCGTATTCCCGCTCGCATGAGCGACCTGTTTCCCCCCTTCGAGCCCGAGCGCGTCGAATCCAAGCGCGCCCGTTTCAAGCCGATCCCGTTCCGGCTGATCGCGCCCAATGTCGTGACGCTGCTGGCCTTGTGCCTGGGCCTCACCGCGATGCGCATGGTCGTCGAGGGCAAGCTCGAGATCGCGACCGTCTGCATCCTGATCGCAGCCGCGCTCGACGGTGTCGACGGGCGCCTGGCGCGCATGCTGAAGGGCACCTCACGCTTCGGCGCGGAGCTCGATTCGCTCTCCGACTTCGTCAATTTCGGCGTCGCCACCGGCTATGTGCTGTGGATCTTCGTGCTGCACGATCTGAAATCCTTCGGCTGGATCATCGTGCTGACGCTGGCCTGCGCCATGGCGCTGAGGCTCGCGCGCTTCAACGTGATGATCGACGATCCCAACCGGCCCGACTGGCAGAAGAACTTCTTCGTCGGCATGCCGGCGCCAGCCGGCGCGATCACCGCCATGCTGCCGCTCTATCTGCAGTTCATCGGCCTGCCGGTGGCGGAATATGGCGCGCCATTCGTCGGTCTCTACATCCTGTTCATCGCCTTCCTGACGATCTCGCGCATCCCCTGCTATGCCGGCAAGACGCTGGGCACGCGCGTGCCGCGTGACAAGGTGCTGCCGATCTTCGTGGCGGTCGTCGTCGTGGCGGGACTGCTCTTCGCCTATCCCTTCGAGATGCTGGCGCTGATCGTGGTCGCCTATCTGGCGCTGCTTCCGCTCAGCGTGGCGCGCTACCGCAAGCTCGAGCGCCAGCATGCGGCTTTGCCCGCTGGGCCGGCCGTTGCGGCGGACGTGCCGGCTGACGGCGTCTGAAGCGTCATCCCGCACGCGCTGCGGCACGAAGTGCTGCTGCGCAGATGCGGGACCGTCATCAAGAAAAAGCACGTATTGCGGCGCGCTCAGGAAGAGGCGCCCTCAGGTCGCGCGGTCCCGTGTCTGCGCCGCAGCACTGCGTGCCGCAGCGCGCACGGGATGACGGCCCTCAGCGCTTGCGGGCGCGGCCCGTGAGCCTGCTCGCATTGGCGCGGGTGCGCTTGGCAAAGGGCTCCAGCGAGCTGTTGGCGACCTTGGCAGCGGCCTCGGCGAAATCGACCTGAGCCAGCGGGTTGAGCGCAAAACCCCACCAGAACATCGCGGCGGCTTGAGATGCGGCAAGCCCGCTCTCCATCACCGCCGAGACCTTTTCGCTGACGGCCTTGGCCGCCTCGCGCTGGCCATGGCTGTCGCCGAAGGCGCCCTTCAGCAGGATCGGCATGCGCATGGCGATAGTCAGCCCGGCATCGGCCTGCATCGTCAGCACCTTCGTGGCGAGCGCCTGCGCTTCCACCCCCGCTTTTGTCACGGCGGACGGATGCTTGCTCGATATTGCCATAAGGGAGTGACTCCGGAACGCGGGACGCGCAGCCCGCTTGGTCGCGTAGTGTGGTGCGTTACGCGCCATTGTGCAATGCGGCATGGCCCGTATTGCCGCCTATAATATGCGCATGGTGTATGGCCGGAGCGAAATGTGCCCGGCCGCTTGCGCCCAATGCATTGCGCCGGCGACGGATTTATCCGCCGCGAAAAATGCTCTAGAGCCTATGCGACAAGCGCGCCGCCCGTCGCGTGCCCTCAATTCGTCGAGCCGCCTTGTGAGCTTCTTCGCCTCTCCCAAACATCCCGGCTGGCGGCCCATGCTGGTTCTGGCCTCGGCTTCGCCGCGCCGACTCGCGCTGCTGGAGCAGGCCGGCCTCAAGCCCGACGCGCTGCTGCCGGCCGATCTCGACGAGACCCCGCTCAAGGGCGAGCGCCCGCGCGATCTCTCGCGCCGGCTCGCTCGGCAAAAGGCGGAAGCGGCGCGCGAGGGCGCCAAGAGCAGGGCCGATCTCGAAGGCTGCTACATCGTCGCCGCCGACACCGTGGTCGCGGTCGGCCGGCGCATCCTGCCCAAGGCCGAGATCGTCGACGAGGCGGCCGCCTGCCTGCGCCTGCTCTCGGGCCGCGCGCACCGGGTCTATACCGGGGTCGCGGTGGTTGCGCCCAACGGCACGATCCGCGACCGCATCGTCGAGACGCGCCTGCGCTTCAAGCGGCTCACCAACGAGGATCTGGAGATGTATCTCGCCTCGGGCGAATGGCGCGGCAAGGCCGGCGGCTATGCCATCCAGGGCATCGCCGGCTCCTTCGTCATCAAGCTTGTGGGCTCCTATACCGGCGTCGTCGGCCTGCCGCTCTACGAGACGGTCAATCTGCTCGGCGGCGAGGGTTTTCCGATCCGCTTCGGCTGGATGAATGTGGGGTAGGGGGCTCGTGGTGGCCCCTCTCAGGCCTTTGAATGGCCTGCATTCGGGATAGCGTCGGGACCAGAATCGCAACGCGCAGGCCGAGTGCTGTGAGGCGTCTTGACAAGTTGCGGTTGTACCGGAACAAATCGGACTGCGCTTGTAGCTCAAGGGGTAGAGCAGCCGCCTTTATGAAGCCTTGGCTTTCTCAGAGCGGATGATGCGCGTTCGAAACGCGCCGACGCACCAGCATTTGGAAACGGAATGACGCTTTACCTCGCGCGCAGCCGGCCAAGAAGCGCGTTCAAGAACCTGCTCGGCAACGCCAATCACCTCATTATCACCGCGTTGGTTGGGCTCGATGCTGTTGAGCGGGGTGTTGTGCAAGAAGTGCCTGAAGATTTGCGGACTGCTTGGTCTCCGAAGGACATAGTCAGCTCAGCTAAGCGAAGCCGACGATTGATCTTAGATATGGCGTTGATCAGAGCGATCGACGCAGTCGATGTGTATCTTCGTGAGGCCGTGCGCAAACCTGCGCTCATTCAGTCAGCGGATTTCCGCAGAGATCTAGACGCTGCACGTTTAAGCATTTTCGGAAAACTGCAGGCTGTTGAGCGCAACTGTACAAACCTCGATAGCCTCCCGTTGGCAATAATATTCTTGATGGTCGCGTGGCGGAACCGCAGCGCCCATTCGGAGGCTGATCGTGATGCGCCACAGCATCATCTCGATGTGCTGCGATCTAGGGCTAAGGAGCTCGCGGATCGATTCCGGGGCCTTGACGCTGAGATGCTTCTCGGTGGGTATGACGCGGTGCGGCCGACGACGTTCAAAGAGGTCGCATCATTGATTAATGCTGCTCACCACCTTGTGGCAGAGATCGACACGCGACTTTTGGCCTCCCTCGATGTCGAGCGCTTTCTAAAGGACGTCGTCTGGGCGTCGCTAGGCGATAGCCAAAAACCGAAAGAACTGATCGAGCAAACTAGAAAGCGCCGTGCCGTCAGCGTTTGGGGTAAAGATCCGAGCGACCGAGGTAGCGCTGTTTCGCGGCTTCTCAACCAGCAAGGATTTTCGACAGTAGCAGCCAAAAAACTTGCCGGAGTAGAGGTCCCTGTAGAACTCTTCACCAAGCTCCAAGAGCAAACGCCCAAATCAATTCTAATTTGGGCGCATTACTCGGACTAGGTGCCATTGGCCGCGCAACCCGGTCTCACAGCCCACACCCGCCCTTGCACCCCGCCCCATAACGCCCGATCCTGCCTCTTGTAAGCGCGCCGGCCTGACAAGGCGCGCCTCCAGGAGGATTGCGCATGACGGGACGTCTCAGGGGCAAGGTCGCGATCGTGGCCGGCGCGGGCTCGATCGGGCCGGGCTGGGGTAACGGCAAGGCGACGGCGACGATCTTCGCCCGCGAGGGCGCGAAAGTGATCTGCGCCGACATCAACCGCGATGCCGCCGAGGAAACCGCCGCCATCATCCAGAACGAGGGCGGCCAGGCCTTTGCCCTGCAGACCGATGTGACCAAGGCCGATGCGGTCGCCGATCTCGTCGCGCGCGCGCTCGGCCGCTATGGCCGCATCGACATCCTCGACAACAATGTCGGCATCGCCGAGGTCGGCAGCGTCGTCGATCTGCCCGAGGAGGTCTGGGACCGCGTCTTCAAGGTCAACCTCACCGGCGCCTTCCTGGCGATGAAGCATGTCATCCCGGTGATGCAGCGCCAGTTCGAGGAGAGCGGCGAGGGCGGCTCGATCATCAACATCTCGTCGATCGCCTCGATCCGCCATACCGGCGTGCCCTATGCCAGCTATTCCGCCACCAAGGCGGCGCTGAACCAGCTCACCCGCACCACGGCCGCGCAGTTCGCGCCCCAGAAGATCCGCGTCAACGCGATCCTGCCCGGCTTGATGAAGACGCCGATGGTCGAGCATTCCGCCGGCCTCGCCCAGGTCTATGGCGACGGCGACATCGACGCGATGTGGGCGGCGCGCGACGCGCAGGTGCCGATGGGCCATATGGGCGAGGCCTGGGACGTGGCCTACGCCGCGCTGTTTCTCGCCAGCGACGAAGCGCGCTATGTCACCGGCCTCGAACTCGTCGTCGATGGAGGAATCACGCTCAAATATGGCTGACAATGAAAACGCCGCGCCGCCCGCCGCCAAACCCTGCCCGATCTGCGGCAAGCCGCGGGTCGCCCAGTACAAGCCTTTCTGCTCGCCCCGCTGCGCCGATATCGACCTCGGCCGCTGGCTCAAGGGCAGCTATGTGATTCCAGGCGCGCCCGTCGACGAGGCCGAGGCCGACAAGCCCGCACGCGAGCGCGACGACGAGGATTGAGCGGGTTTGGCGGGAAAGCCGCCGCAAACGTGGCCGGAAAGCGCCTTGTCGCAATAGCGATGGAAAGCTTGCGCAAGCGACTGGACAGCCGCGAGCCCGGCCATTATACCGCCTCCACCAACAGGGACGGGCGCTTGCCCATCTCCGGCGCCCAGATAGCTCAGTTGGTAGAGCATGCGACTGAAAATCGCAGTGTCGCTGGTTCGATTCCAGCTCTGGGCACCATTCCCCCTCTAAGGGGTTGATCAGCAAGCAGAGCCCGCTGGATCGAGAACTTGCAGCGCCCGAGTGATACAAACGGGTGCCGTAGCTGTTTTTTCGATGGCTCGTCCGCACTAGCATCCCAAGACAGGCGTCTACTGCTTTCGCAAAGCGGTGCCGAAGGACCTTCAGATCCCCGGCAGGTCACTTAGTGAGACCTGCAGGAAAGGCGAGGGGGCCACGGGGGAATGAGGGGGCGGCTGGAGAAAGGTAGGCTTTCAGATTTTTGCAGCTGATTATCCGGACGTCCCCTGAATCTGGCCTAGGCTGTCCCGTGCAAAGTCCAATACCATCCGGGCGATGAACCCTGGGGGCTACGTTGAAGTTAAACGAACTAAAGGGGCAAACCGCCCATCTCACCAATCTGAGCAATATCAACGTGATCATGGGCCGGAACGGCGCGGGAAAGAGCCGTTTCCTACGCGATATCGAGGGCGTAGCTAGCGGGAATAGCCAGCTCTTTTATGTGCGGTACGTCAGCCCGGAGCGTGCCGGGTCGTTCAAACGCGACGGCAACGTTCTCACAAACATGAGCCGTGACCCCAACTGGTTGCGCTCAATTCGGGCAGTAAATCAAGCGTCCAACTTCAAAGAAGCATCGGCGATGCTGTTCCGCGAAGCGGAAACACTTTACCTACGTCGCCTCGCCAACACGCCTGAAATACGGGAGGATCTGAATCGAAACTTCGACGCAGACCGACTTAGCAAGGTCAATGCGCTTCTTACTAATATTTCGTTAGAGATGGGGAACATCGATTTTGAGTTCCGCTCCCTCGCCGACGGCCAGATAATAAGTCCAGACGCAATCAGCAGCGGCGAATCCGAAGCTGTCGCCCTGGCAACCGAGATTCTCTATTTCTTCGACACGATAGACCCGACAAAATTCAACCTACTGCTACTCGACGAGCCAGACGTCCACCTTCACCCAGACCTTCAGGCAAGGCTCGGTAAGCTGATAATCGCCATGCTCGACGAGTTCAAAAACGATTTGGACAGCATCGCTGTATGCCTCTCCACACATAGCAGTCCGCTCGTATGTTCTCTTGCTGATTCGCAATATGTGTCGATAGGCACCAAGAGTTTTGGAGTCGATAGGGTCGAGCTCAAACCGACAGGAGCTGAGCTTCGCAAGATTGCCCCGTTCTTCGGCCATCCCCTTTCGCTCTCACTGAGTGAAGATGCAGCGCTTATCCTCGAAGGCGAGGATGACGAACGCGTATGGCAACAGGCTGCAAGAACCTCGAAGGGGCGGATCAAGGTTTTTCCCGTACTCGCCGGCAGCGTCGACCAGCAAGGCGAACTAGAGACCTTCTGCATCGATTTGCTCGATACGCTCTACGACAATCCAGTCGCATTTTCCCTTCGCGACGGTGATGGCATTCTTGATGCGCTCGAACATCGTCCGCCGATCAAGCGTTACCGCCTGCAATGCTATGCGATCGAAAATGTCCTAGTGACTGATCCGTGCCTTGCCGCGATGGGTTCGACTTGGGAAGGCTTTGTAGCTGCAGCGTTGACATGGGTCGGCGACAATCCAGAGCATCGGGACGCCGCACTCGTTAATGAGCTTGCTAGGTCGAAAGACCGGATGCGGCACAGCAAGATTAAGAACATCCGTCTGCTCGTTTGTGCCGTACTTGGGTGTAAGAAACCTTGGGAGGTAGTTGCGGGTCAGGCGATTGGCGCACTAACAAGCGAGGAACTGTCAAAATCGAACATGTTGATTGATTTTCTTGGCACGGGAATGGTCAGCGAGATCGTTTTTAGGCGTGGTGCATAACAAGGGCACGCCTGGGGGCATTGGAAATATCAAGTGCCGACACAGGTCGGGCCAATGCGGTTCCCAGATGCGGAATGCAAACGCCGATACATGGGCGCAACTGATCACCGTCGGGGATCGACAAGTGCCACAAGGCGGCGATAGGGAAGTTGCTCTGTCGGGCCTTCTGCTTCGTTGATTTTATTGCGTTTTTCTCGCTGAGCGGCCGGTCTAGCTCTGGGCACCGCTCTTCTCTCCACAGACTTCCATGAGCCTTCAAAAAGCCCCGAGAAATCGGCGGTCTTGAGCTTCTTTGTGCCTCGGGGCGGCGCACCGCGGAATATGCAGGGTGCTGTGCGATGAGTGAGGTCGAGGATGTATCCGCTATTGGGGAACACCAGTCGAGCCCAGGCCTCTATCTTTCACTGCAGCGAGCAGAAGGTCAGCCATCTCTGAAGCTTCTCGATCGTCGAGGAGTGTCATCATGCCTGGCCCCTCTGTTGGGGTTAGGATTACGCATGTGCGGCTTCCTGCAGGGAATTGGGCCTGGGCCACATGCCATCGCGGAGCCATTTGAAATTGCCCCTTCTCCGTCTCAAGCGCTATTGGCGCTAGGCGCTGTTGGGCAAAAGCCGCGAGGGCTGCTTCGCGCGTAGGGCGGTGCTCAACGTGCTGATCAATTCATTTGTCTAGCTTCGCTAGGAGTTCTGGAGCGAGCGTGACGGTGATTGTTTCGCTCAACTGGAACACTCCGATCAGCTAACCTGAAGCTTCGGAATCGACGAAATGTCGACCTCGCGCTCCTCATACTAGGCATCGTAGGCGGCCTGCGCCCAATTCTCAGTTATTCGGGTTCCTACGGGCGCAGCTTCTGGAGCTCCTTGAGCGCATCATGGTGCAGTGAGCGGCCGTAAATCCACGCGCCGATGCCCGCAAAGGTTATGAAAGCCGCCTTCAGGGCATTGATTTTATCGCGCCTGGTGCGAAGCTCGGCGCTCGCGGCGACAAGAGCGCTGGTGAGTTTGCTTAGGCTCATCGGCGGGGCCTCTCAATTTCTTGATTGCCCAGATAGCGCCGTGCGCCGTTGGCGTGTTCATCAACAACTCTAGCGAGCCGTGCGGCAGCGGCCCATTCCTCGGCAGCGGCCGAGGTGTCGGCGACGGCCTTGGGAATTTTGGCCTTCAACTGGGCGATGCGTGCCAGGTTCTCGGGTTTCGGGACGTACTTGTGAATGCTCACATGCTCGGCTCTGCGCTCATCCTCCTCAGCCGCTGCGATCTCGGACCGCAAAGCGTGCTCGGCGTCGCGCGCGAACAGTGCCGCGACGTGCGCGCTAGCGGGCGCGGAAACGATGCGGTCGACGCGGTCTCGATCGATTGCGAAGGTTCGTCGGGTCATACGGGCGCCCTTTCTTTAAGGCGAGCGTCGACGGCGGCAACGATCGCAGCCGCATCGACGACAAGATTGACGGATGGTTCGGAGGGCTCATCAACAAGAAGCCGCGGACCGTTCGCCAAGTCAGCGAGCAAATATTGCGCGTGGGCTTCTGCATGTGGCCGGCTCGAGAACTCATCGACCAGGCGCGCCGCGAGCCTAATGCGCAGGCCCGCTTTCGACAGAGCGGTTGCGCCGGCGAGTCGGTAGATACTTTCTCGGCTGAATTCGCGGCTGACCCCGGCACTGGTCGTGTCAATGTCGCCGGGTGAGAGCGCGAAGACGCCGCGGTCGATCAATTCGATCAAACGACGATGGCTGATTCCGGCGGCGTACGCGGCATCAGCCGATCGCCACCTTTCGGTGTGAGAGTCCATATCGTTTCCAATGGTTGGTAATGCGGAATTGGCGAGGTCAAAGAAAAGCCCGCCGACCCCGGAGGGTGGCGGGCTGGATGCGAAGCGGCGCGAGGCCGTCGCGGTACCGGCGGGGCCGGATTCGGGAGCGCCGGATCGGCGCGAATTTCGCTACTAAATGTATTATGGCACATCAGGTCCGGCAGGCCCGGATCACACCCGGCGCGACTATGACAATCGATGTCACACGAGCAGGTGGAGATCAGCGGCATCTATATGGCTGTGGGCGCCGATTTTGGCGGGAATGCCGACTAAACCACAATAGCACGTGGGTACGTCCGGCCCCGGGTCACGGCGCCAGCGCCTCGGTAGTCAGCGGCATGAAGGCCGGCGTACCGACTCTGTTACGGTCGACGGGAGTGCGCTAGCAGCTACCGTGACAACTCGCGCCAATCAGTCTTTGGATATGATTCGCGCACGAGCGAAAAAAACGAATGATCTGTTCAGTATCCGGTAGCTTGGTGACCACCAAATGCCGTGCCATTTCCGATTTTTCCCGATCTTTTTGTTTGCTATTCAGAGTATCCCAATTTGAAAGAAAATCACTGTCTACAACAATCGGGTTCAATGCAGATATCGATGGAATATCGTCGAAACATCTATGCGCGAAGACACACTCCTTTGGATGTTTTATGAAGCCTGCCCACCGTCTTATATTATCGTCATCTCTAGTGGGTTCGTATGGAATATTCCCAGAAAATCGGACAGCCGCCATTATATTCTCGCGAAGCAAATCGAGCATAACTATCAAAACTGCAGATAATTCATTGCATGCAACGTTCGATCTCGGTAGTGCCAAAATTCGCGATATTGACGCGATTATATCAGCTATATTGCACGCTACGGGATTATGATCAACAAGGCCATGAATTTCCTCATGATTAGAGTTCAGTACGGGGTCCGAGTTAGAGCTTTCATATAATTGACAGGACAAAGGTTCGCCGTCAGCGTCATTTAATTCGCCATTGAAGTTTTTTAGAAGCTCTTTAAAGTCGTTAAGCGAGTAAGACATAGACCATCCTTGCATTTTTTAATGCTGCCGGCGTCCTAAGGGTGGCTACTCTTGCTAGCTACCCCGGCCTCATAAGCCGCCTTGGATCGGAAGCCCGTAATTCCACATAGTCAGTCGATCGCGCCGCGTTGCCCGATAAATGCTCCAATGCCGCGGAAACCTCCCCGTCGATCGCTGCCTTGATCAGTTCCGCCGACGGCATCCCGGCCAGTCCGGCGCTACCCTTGATCCGATCGACACCAGCCGTTCGCGGACGAACTCGACGCAGTTGTGCTTGGTAGCACGACCTCCAACAGGTAGCTTCAATCCCTCGTCGCATCGGCGGGTAAGCGACAAGGGAACGATAGATGCAAATATCCTACGCTCGAGAGAAGTTGCACAGCGCTGTCACCGGAATGGCTGTCAGCGCGAACAGCATCGAGCGCCGTGTCTGCGATGCCTACATCTACGACCTAATTCACATTCGGCCGGCTGGCTTGCCTCCTGAGATGTCGGCGGAATTGACTGAGATCGCAGCAGTGATGTCGACAAGACAAGCTTTCGGCGACAAAGGAGGCGCATGGGCCTCCTGCTCAAAGCTGTCCGACGATGACGACTGCGATGTGGCCCGCAAGATTGTCGACCTTTGGGAGCGGGTCGACTCGTCGGACCCAATGCGCACCTGGAATTGAGATAGCGAAGGGGCCGACGGCTTATTTAGTCCGCCGCCATAGGGTGTCCGCAGTGGGGACATTTGGTTGTTACCGTGCGGGCACCCGCGGGCACCATAGGTAACACTTTGGCTCGTTCTGGTAACGGTGTGATGTTGCCGCCATGATTCGAGATGAAAGAGTCAGTTTTGGCGGTGTTAACACTGCCGTCTTTGTTAAAAATGATCAGTCCGCGCTGCTTACAGGCCGTGATTGTCTTTCACGAGACGCCGCGATGGGCTGCATATTCGGCTTGAGAAGCCATTTGTGTTACCTTTTGTAGCGGTTGTTACCCACTTTTTAGTAGGGACACCTGCGGACGGCCGGGGGTCTTGCGTCCGATACTTGCGATTTATAGTCAAACGGTCCCTTGATGGGGGGTATGCCTCGGCATGGCGTCGTGCCGGGTCAGCGCGGGCCGTGGGTGTGCTGCCGCGACGAGGCGTCTAATACGGTGACCGGGAGGGCTGGCGGCCGTCAGGCCGGAGCCTGGGGACCGCGTCGGTCTTGCCCCGGAATCTGAAGGGGGCTCATTTCATTTGAACTTCCGTTAGGCTACCAACCGTCCATGAACACAGACAGCGCGATCAGTTTCCTATCCGCGACATGCGTGTGGCTAAAGGAGTTCGTTCAGTCTCCCATACTACTTGAGTATGCAAAGATCGCAGCTGACGTAGTGAAATCTGTCGCGTGGCCGGGAGCGATGATTCTGATCATGCTACTTTTCAAGCGCGAGATCAGACCGTTGATTGATCGGATCGTCAGGGTTGGGCCGGGCGGTGTGGAGCTAGGTCCACGTTCTGCCGAAAAGCAAGGCGAAGCGAAAGTCTCCGAACCGGACACCCTAGAACAACCGCATAATGGTCCTCTTAGAGAGCTGCCGGGAAGGTCGCGAAGCGTCGCCCAGGCTGATCTTGAAATAAAACTCCAACAATCTCTCCAAGACCTCATAAAAGACGGCAAATTGTCGCCCGAATCGCAGGTCGATCTCCTGATTAATGAGCTTGCCGGAACAAGGCTAACCGCGCTTTTCGACCGTCTCTATTCATTTATATTTGGCAGTCAGATTCGAGGCTTGATTCACCTGAACCAGTTTGGCTCTGCTGAGTTGGAAGAAGTAAAGGCGCTGTATGATAAATCAAAGGCCGCCGACCCGGCCTTTTATGGTGAATATTCGTTTGAAGGCTGGTTTGGGTTCCTGCGGGACAGTGGCCTCATTCAGATTGATGGCGCCAAAATAGCTCTCACGCCGCTGGGGCAGGACTTCGTTCGCTACCTGACGACGACCGGAAAGATTTTAGACAAGCGCGGATAGCAAGCGCTGCTATTCGCGCCCTAAGCTCTTATTATTTCCGGAGCACCGTCCGAGCGTGACATGACACACCCGTTCCAAGGAACGCGGTGTCACTGTCACGGTGTCACGGTCGGTTTTGTGCCGGTTGTGACACTGTGACTGTCACGCATGTCACGGTGTCACGGTCTGATGTCACGCTCGCACCCAAACCCATTGTCCGCTTTCGCGGATCAATTCGGCTGTCAGAAGAGCCTTCTTATAGCGATGGAACCGCTGGCGTTTGGTGGCAGCGTCCGTGTCTCTGTAATCCGCGTAACATCGTTCGCGCCACACATCTTCGCTGACCACCATAGCGCCATCGGAAAAGGCAGGATCAGGCGGCATCGCGCCGTCGGCCTCGATTGCGTCCACTAGGTGACCGAGTGCTACGTCGCGTCCGCTCGGCTTGGCCGGCGGAACGTCTTTGACGGCGCCGAAGATATTGCCCGGCTTGGCTGCGACAACGGCCATTACGGTTGGCACGGCTCGTCCCTTCGTATCGACAAGACGGGGTGCGCTGACGGTCTTCAGGTCGAACCACAGCGGCTCGAAATCCGGCCCGCGGTGCTTTCCCTGCAAATGGAGTTTGGCGAGGTGCCCCATCTTGGTTAGCGTTAGGTTGCCGTCGACCTCGGCAATGAATGCACCGCCGCCGCGAGGCTGGAGGTTCGTCGCTTCGGCATTCTTGGTGGGATGACACGGCACGAACACAACCGGCCGGCCGGGGAGCGTGGTAAGGCTGCGCATGGTCCGTGCGTGCTGCCCGAGCGCGTTATTGCTGTTCTCGTCATCGCCAAGGAAATACGCGGCCGACGTGTCGACTACGATCATATCGACGCTGCCAAGCGTCTCGACGTCAGCACGAATGCGCGCCATCAATCCCGCGATATCGAACGAGCCTGGCACAAAGTGGACGTCGACCGAGTCGATGTCGAACCCGATGTGATGCGACATTGCTATCCATCGCGTGCGGACATCATCTGGGTTTTCACCGGCCAGTTAGAGCACACGACCCTTGCGGACCTCGTGGTCGCCCAGCGTGCCTCCTAGCGCCGTCAACGCGGCGATCAGGAGCATGACCGCGGTCTTTCCCGTGCCGGTCATGGCGGTCACCGAGTAGATGAACCCAGCCTGGGCGACATGATCGACGTGATAGTCGGGAGGTACGAAACCAGCGACAAAATCGCGGCTCGACACGATGCCGGGGTAGACTGGAGCGTTGTCGTTCGCGGCCTTGGGTGCGGCACGGCGCAGATCCGTAGTCGATTTGAGGCCGAAAATCTTGGCGGCGTTGTCTGGACGATTGTCGCGAAGTGCCTTTAGCAAGGCCATGCTCGTGGATTTGCGCGCCTCTCGAGCAGACTGCGCCGCCGCTAACTCCGCGTCGGGCACGATTCGCAGAGGCGGCGTGCGTGGATCGTCGAGCATGCGCACTATGCGTTCAGCCCGCAATTCGGACTCGGCAACGTCATCTAGTTCAGGCGCAACGGTGTTGATCGGCATGAAGCCCCCTGAAAGCCGCGGAGGCGGCCTGGTTGATCTGACGGTAGAGGGATGGCGCGAGGTTCACGACGCGGACACCATCGCGGGCTGGTGAGGCGGAAATGAAGGTTCCGTCCGGTCGGAGCCGGAGTCGAAAGCCGGTCAGTTTCATGTTGGGTAACTGAACGGAGAATCGAGCAACGGCGCGCGACTGTTCGCCGCCACCCGGATCAGGCAACAGGGTAAAATCGGAAATCTGCATGGGATGGCCCTTCGGCCATGAGCCCGCGTTGTCCGAGACGCGTCGGGATAGGAGGTGGTCGGATGGGGGAGGGCGCCGGTTCGATTCCGCGAAGGGGAACCGCACCGGTAGTGGGATGGCGCCAATAGAAAGCCTAATAACGATGCGAGAAAATCGAACGTCCCACTTTGGCGTAAGTCATTGTGAACCCTTTGGTTCGTCGATTCCAGCTCTGGGCACCATTTCCCCCTTAAGGGGTTGATCAATAAGCAAAGCCGCTGGATCAAGAACTTGCAGGCACCCGAGTGATACAAGCGGGTGCCACATGGTTCTTTCGATGGCTGCGTCCGTACAAGCCCTCCAAGGCTGGCGTCTATTGGCTTCGTAAGGCCGGTCCCGCTCGGCTAGCCCAGATGGCCCCGCCGGCCTTCACGCGGTGGTAACCATATAAGCCCATGTCTCTCCACAGCCTTTGCTGAGAGACATCCAATGCTGAGCCGCCGATCGTTTAACCTGTTCACCCTGTCCGTTGGCGCTACCGGCCTGGCAGGCTGTGGGAGCGGCAGCATCGTTGCCCTTCCCGACATGTCGGTGGGGAAGCCGCGCGCTCGGACCCGTACGCTGGCGCGCCCGAACTATGCCGAGGTCTACACCGCCTATCCAGGCGAGCGCTTTCCGGTTCCTGCCGTCAACTCCGGCGAGATTGATCCGGAGTATCTGCGCCAGACCGTCGAGCTCAACCGGGATCATGCTCCGGGATCGATCGTCGTCGACCCTGCATCCTACCATCTCTATTTCGTTGAATCGCCGGGGATCGCGACCCGTTACGGGGTTGGTGTCGGCCGCGAGGGTTTCGGTTGGTCCGGCGCGGCGAAGATCAATATGAAGCGCGACTGGCCGGACTGGGTGCCGCCTCATGAAATGGTCGAACGCGATCCGGAAATCAAAGCCAAGCTCGAAAGGACACCCCGAGGCCTCGGCGTGCTCGGCGGCCCGAAAAGCCCGCTGGGCGCGCGCGCCATGTATCTGTTCGATGCAAGCGGCGATCTCGGTTACCGCATTCATGGAACGCTTGAACCCTATACAGTGGGCACCAACGTGTCGTCCGGCTGCGTTCGGATGATAAACCAGGACATCATTCATTTGTATGCGCGGGTGTCGCTGGGCACACCTGTAACCGTGTTGCCTGCATGAACGCGGCGGACGATCGGGGCACATGGGAGCGCTCGGGCAAGCGAGCGCCTGGCCTGCGGTGCAAAGAGGGCTCTGGGCGGTAGAGGCTGCGGGGAGGAGCTCGTCGCGGGCGCCACATGGTCTTCGCAGCCGCAGGCGGTCGCGCTTCGGAATGCGTTTGAGGTGCGCAAACAGCATCTCGGCCGTCTTGCGCGCACTATGCCGGAATCTTGCCGTGCAGCTTGATCTCCTTCAGCACCAGATTGGTGCGCACATGGGCGATGCCCGGCAGGCGGAAGAGAAACTGCTCGAGAAAGACGTTGTAGTCGTCCTTGTCGCGGCAGACGACGCGCAAGTGATAGTCCGCCTCGCCGGTGGTCGAAAAACATTCCACCACTTCGGGCTGTTGGGCGATGCGCGCGATGAAATTGGAGACGTGATCGGCTTCGTGGCGCAGCAACGTCACATGCACGATCGCGCTGAAGCCAAACCCCGCCCTCTCGGCGTCGACGATCGCCATGTAGCCGGCGATCACGCCGGCCTCCTCCAGCGCCCGCACCCGGCGCCAGCAAGCGGACGCGGACATGCCGGCCTGATCAGCCAGATCCTGATTGGAGACGCGCGCATCCGACTGCAGGATCTGCAGCAGCCTGCTGTCCTGGGCGCTGAGCTCGATCTTCGTCATTCTGGAAATTTCCACCGATATCGCGGCAATTTCCGGTAGGATAAACCGAATTAAAGGCAAAAACTACAAAGTTAGGCAGGATTTTCCAGGGAATTCCGGTTGAATCGACCGCAACAATGATATGCGGGAGGTTTCGCTCATGGCTTACGATGTCCCGGTTGGCGACTACGCGCTAGGCGACCGTTACGCGAAGAGCTCCGGCCGCGTCTTCATGACCGGAACGCAGGCGCTGGTGCGCATCGCGCTCGACCAGGCGCGGCGCGACAAGGCCAGGGGCCTCGATACGGCCGGCTTCATTTCCGGCTATCGCGGCTCGCCGCTCGGCGGTGTCGATCTGGAGCTGTGGCGCGCCAAGGACCTGATCGCACAGCACAACATCGCGTTCCTGCCGGCGGTGAACGAGGACCTTGCCGCGACCGCCGTGCTCGGCTCGCAGCAGGTCGAGACGAACCCCGACAAGCAGGTCGAGGGCGTGTTTGCGATGTGGTACGGCAAGGGTCCGGGCGTCGACCGCGCCGGCGACGCGCTGAAGCACGGCAACGCCTATGGCTCCTCGCCACATGGGGGCGTTCTCGTCGTGGCGGGCGACGATCATGGCTGCGTCTCGTCATCCATGCCGCATCAGTCCGACGTCGCCTTCATGGCCTGGTTCATGCCGACGCTGAATCCGGCCTCGATCGGCGAATACCTGGCTTTCGGCGAATATGGCTACGCGCTGTCGCGCTATTGCGGCATGTGGGTCGGCTTCAAGGCGATCTCGGAAACCGTCGAAAGCGGCCAATCGGTCGAGATTCCGCCGCCGCGCGATTTCAACGAGCCCGCCTACACGCCGCCTGCAACCGGCCTGCATTATCGCTGGCCCGATCTGCCCGGTCCACAGATCGAGGAGCGGATGGAGGCCAAGAAGATGGCCGTGTTCGCCTTCGCCGAGGCCAATCCGATCGACCGCCGCATCTATGACATTCCCGACGCCAGTTTCGGCATCGTCACCACCGGCAAAGGCCATCTCGACCTGATGGAGGCGCTGCGCCTGCTCGGCGTCGATGAGGCGGCCTGCCGAGAACGCGGGATCGACATCTACAAGGTCGGGATGGTCTGGCCGCTGGCGCGCCGCGATGCGCTCGATTTCGTGCGCGGCAAGACCGAGATCCTCGTCGTCGAGGAAAAGCGCGGCATCATCGAAAGTCAGCTCAAGGAGTATTTCTACGACTATCCCGGCCACAAGCCCCACGCCATGGTCGGCAAGCGCGACGAGGACGGCAACCGGCTGATCTCCTGGATCGGCGAATTGTCGCCGATCATGCTGGCGCCGATCGTCGCGCGGCGCCTGGACGCGCTGTTTCCCGATCTGCGCCTGTCCGAGCGGGCGGCGAGCCTGATGCCCGAAGCCGACCGCCTCATCCAGGTGCCGGGCGCGACGCGCACGCCCTATTTCTGCTCGGGCTGCCCCCACAACAGCTCGACCAAGGTGCCGGAAGGCTCCAAGGCGCTGGCGGGCATCGGCTGCCATTTCATGGCGAGCTGGATGGACCGCGAGACGACCTCGCTGATCCAGATGGGGGGCGAGGGCGTGAACTGGGCGGCCTCGTCGCTGTTCACCGGCAAGGGACACATCTTCCAGAATCTCGGCGAGGGGACCTATTACCATTCCGGGTCGATGGCGATCCGCCAGGCGATCGCGGCCAAAGCCAACATCACCTACAAGATCCTCTACAACGACGCCGTGGCGATGACCGGGGGCCAGCCGGTCGACGGGCCGATCAGCGTGCAGGCGATCGCGCAGGAGGTCCGCGCCGAAGGTGTCGAGCGTCTCGCGCTGGTGTCGGACCAGCCCGAGAAATTCTCAAGCCGCGACCTGCCCGCCGGCATCACCATTCATCACCGCCGCGAGCTCGACGCCGTGCAGCGCGAGCTGCGCAACGTGAAGGGCGTCTCCGTGCTGATCTATGAACAGGCCTGCGCCACCGAAAAGCGCCGCCGCCGCAAGCGCGGCACGATGGAGGACCCAAAGCGCTTCGCCTACATCAACGATCTCGTCTGCGAAGGCTGCGGCGATTGTTCGGTCGAGTCGAATTGCCTGAGCGTCGAGCCGAAGGAGACGCCGTTCGGGCGCAAGCGCAAGATCAACCTGTCGAACTGCAACAAGGATTTCTCCTGCCTGAACGGCTTCTGCCCGAGCTTCGTCACGGTCGAAGGCGCCACGCGGCGCAAGAAAACCGTGCTGGAGGTCGATTTCGTGGCCCGCGCCGCCGTCCTCCCGGCGCCGGCGCCGGCGTCGCTCGACAAGCCGTTCGACCTTCTGGTCACCGGCGTCGGCGGCACCGGCGTCGTCACGATCGGCGCGCTGATCTCGATGGCGGCCCATCTCGAGGGCAAGGGCAGTTCGGTGCTCGATTTCACCGGCTTCGCGCAGAAGTTCGGGCCGGTCCTGTCCTTCATCCGCCTGGCCGGCACGCCATCGGCCATCAACCAGGTCCGGATCGACAACGGCGCCGCCGACGCCCTGATCGGCTGCGACATCGTCGTGTCCTCCTCGCCGAAGGCGTCGGCGACCTATCGGCGCGGCATGCGAGCGGTCGTCAATCTTGCCGAGATGCCGACCGGCGACGTCGTCCGCTTCCGCGATGCCGATCTCGCCTCGCGCCGCCGGCTGCGTGAAATCGAGACCGTGGCGGGAGCCGGAAACGTCAGCGCTTTCGATGCCAACGCCATGGCGGAAAAGCTTTTCGGCGATGCCGTCTTCGCCAATGTCATCATGCTGGGGCATGCCTGGCAGCAAGGGCTGGTGCCGGTCTCGCATGCGGCGCTCGACCGCGCCATCGCGCTCAACGGGGTCGCGGTCGAGAAGAACCGGCAGGCGTTCGCGGCGGGGCGTCTGGCCTGCGCCGATCCGGACTTCAATGGCAGGGAGGAAGCGGTCGGGCCCGAGTCGCTCGACGAGGTGATCGCGCGCCGCGCCGAATTTCTCGTCGGCTATCAGGACGAGGCGTGGTCGCGACGCTACCGCGACGCCGTCGAGCGTGTCCGGGTTGCGGAGGCGCCCTTCAACTCCACCGCACTGACCGAGGCGGTGGCGCGCTCGCTCTTCAAGCTGATGTCGTACAAGGACGAATATGAGGTCGCGCGCCTGCACATGCAGAGCGGGTTTCTCGACGAGCTGAAGCGCGAGTTCGAAGGCGACTTCTCCGTGAACTACCACCTCGCGCCGCCTCTGCTCGCGAGCGGCAGGGATGCCCGGGGCCGGCCGCTCAAGCGCCAGTTCGGCCAATGGATCCAGACGCCGCTGCAGGTGCTGGCTCGCTTCAAGCGGCTGCGGGGCACCGCCTTCGACGTCTTCGGCTATACCGCCGAGCGCAGGATGGAGCGGGGCCTGATCGGCTGGTACGAAGGTATCGTCGCGCAGTTGCTGGAGCGCCTGCCGCAGCAGGGGCCGGCGGGGGCAGCCGAGATCGCCACTGCGCCGATGGACATCCGCGGCTATGGCCCGGTCAAGGACAAGGCGGTCGAGCAGGTGAAGGCGCGTGTGAGCGAGTTGCTCGCCCGGCCGATGCCGCCAGCCGAGAACGACGGGATTCGCCGGGTTGCCGGGGGATAGTGCTCGCCCCGCCACATTCGGGCGGCGGCCCTAGCACGGGCCCATGATGGGGCTCATAGTCCCCACTCGCAAACTGGGGGGAACGGGCGTGAAACTCTGGACGGTTCTGCCGACGCTGCTGGCGCTGACGCTGGCGGCTTACTCCCCCGTTCGTGCGGAGACCTGCGCGACACAAGACGGGAAGGTCGCTCCGGAGTGCAGGTGCCCTTCCCAAACGAAGCGGATCTCCAGTGGCGCGCTCTGCAGCGTGCAGAGGCCGGAGGACCGGGCGGCCGGTTTGCCATCCTGCTTCGAGCAATATGAGTGCAGGCCCATCGCGGCTGCTGCGCGCTCGCCGCGAACCATGATGATTTTCATGGACTGGGGCCTGGCCACCGTGTCGCCCTCCGCCGGGCAGATCATCGAGGCCATCCGCGAAAGCATGACCCCGTCTTCTCGCATAACCATCTCGGGTCACACCGACAGGTCGGAAGAACGCCCCGCCCAATTGGCTCGGGCGCGCGCAGAGGCCGTTCGCGAGGCGCTGATTGCAGCGGGCGTGCCGGGCCGGGCCATTGTTCGTCTCGACGCCGCCGGTACCCGCGGACTGCCTGTTGCTACCTCGGCCGGGGAGCGGGAGCCTCGCAATCGCTTTGTCTCCGTGACGATCCGTTAGGCTTGCGCCGTTAGCGGCAGCGATCGCTACGCCTGCCTTGAGCAGCCATTGACCGAAGCCGTCGCCCAGGCGCAGCGTCGCGGTCGCCGTAGCTGCCAACCCGCGAGGACTGAGCATGGAACGCCTGCACAAGGGTGCCTGCCATTGCGGGGCGATCGCGGTGGAGTTGCGGACGCCGCGCGCTCCTGATGAGCAGGTCATCGGCGCTTGCCAGTGCGCATTTTGCCGCAAGCACAATGCCCGCACCGTCTCCGATCCGAGATCGAGCGCCACGCTGATGGCGCGCGAGCCCGAGCAGTTGCAGCTTTACGCCTTCGGGCTGAGCACCTCCGAGGTGGTGATCTGCAGGCGCTGCGGGGTCTATGTCGCGATGCTGGTGACGGATCAGGGCGAGGCCTGGACCACGCTCAATATCGATGTGCTCGACGAGCGTGCCGCCTTCACCCGGCCGGCCGAGCCCAGGGATTTCAGCGCCGAGGCAGCCGAGGGCCGCATCGCGCGGCGCAAGGCGCGCTGGATACCGACGACGCTCATCGGCTGGCCGGCGGAGCGCTGAGGTTGGCGCAGCCCTCGTCCCTCCACAGCCTCCTTACTCACCACAGCCCTCATCCTGAGGAGCCGCGAAGCGGCGTCTCGAAGGATGCTCCAGATGATTCCGAGCCTGCTGGAGCATCCTTCGAGACGTGCCTCCGGCGCTCCTCAGGATAAGGGTCGAGGACTGCCTAAGGAACGTCTCACGATGATGCGGCGACGAAGGGGGTGTTTTGAATTTGTCGAAATAGATTGCCAAATACCCAGGGATTACACTGCCAATACCAACGTAAGGTTATGCAGATTAACAGTTGTGGCCGAATTTCGGCATGGTTATGACGCTGCGATATCTTGTCATTCAGTTTTTATTCATTTTTGGATTGTTAAACCTGCCCTACACGTGATGGAGGGTGCCATGGGCGCGCTAACTCGAATCGGTATCGCTGGTCTCCTGGCGGTGGGTATCTCTGCAGCCTCTCTGCCGCTGTCGACGGCCGCGCAGGCCCGCGACGGCTTCAATGGCGCCTTGTTCGGCGGCATGGCGGCGGGCGCTCTCGTTGGCGGCGCGCTCGCCGGAGCCGGGCGCTATGCTCCGCCGCCGCCCTATTACGGGCCCGCACCCGTCTATGCCGGGCCGCGCTATTACGAATCCGACTGCTATGTCACGCGGCGCCCAGTTTATAATAGCTGGGGCGACTTGGTCGGCTACAACCGCGTCCGCGAGTGCGATTGACGCGAAAAGCCGGCCGGCTCTCCTGAGCCGGGGACAGGCGCGTTGCGCCGGTGACAGGCCGGGCGAGATGCGCGATGCTCGCCCGCATGATCCGAATCGCCGCCCTCATCGCTGTCGCCATCACCGGTCTCGCCGGCGAGGCGCTTGCCGCCGGAGCGTGCCGGCCGACGCTTGACGGCAAGGACCGCATCGAGCGCAGCGGCGCCTGCCCGAGCGGCTATTATGTGCGCGGCGCCTGCTGCGAATCCTTCCAGGCCAGCACGCAACGGGCAGCCCCGACGCTCGGCAGGAAGACCTGCCCCGCCGGGACCGTTGCGAGCCTCGGGGCTTGCGTGACCGGCAAGTGAAGCGCAGCCGCGCCGCGCGTTAGATTCCCTTCCACACAGCCCCCGTCATTGCGAGCGCAGCGAAGCAATCCAGGAAGGCTCGCTCGACGGCCCCTGGATTGCTTCGCGGAGCCTGTACTCGGGCTTGCCGAAGGCAAGGCCCGGGTGCTCGCAATGACGGGGGCAGCGTGACGGAAAACGCTTAACCGCGCCAATCAGCCGTCATTCGAGGAATTCAATTCGTCCGGCGTCAGGCCTTCATCGTCGCTGCCCAGGCCCGCGGCCTGCCGCAGCGCATCGTTGATCCGGTCCTGCCAGCCGGGGCCGCCGCTCTGGAAGTGCTCCAGCACCTCGCTGTCGATCCGCAGCGAGACCAGCTCCCGGGCTCCGGGAATAGCGGGCCGCTTCACGGCCGGGGCGGGGACTTTCGGTGGGGCCGGCTTGAACAGGGCTTCGGCCTTGTCCCGGAGATTGACCGGTCGGCGGGGTCTGTCTTGGCTCATCGAACTTGGCTCATCGGAGGCCTTGGCGTTGTGCGTGGTCGCGGCGACATCGAGCCCGCTCGCCAGCAGGGTGCGGCGGTCGGGCGTGTCCATGCAAAGGCTAGTGGCTGCCGCGGCCGCTGTACAGGACGGGAGCGCGTTTGCGCTGCAGGTCTGGCTCAGACCGAAACGTCCACCGCCCCGCCGAGGCCTGGCACGGCGCTTCTCTCCTGCGTGCCTTGCGTCTCCTCGGCCGGCTTCGCCTGCTCGGCGCTCTTGTTCGCTTCAGTCGCCTGCTTGAGCTGGGCTGCACGCTGCTCGGCTGCCCGCAAGGCCTGCTCGGCCTGCTGCACGGCGGCGCGGTCCTGCTGCAGCGTCTTGTCGTCGGCCTTGTCCTTCTCGTCGGCGGCAAGCTTCGCCGATGCCGTGGCGAGCGCGGCCGAGGCCTGGGCGGCGGCCGCGTCGGCCTGGGCGAGGGCGGAGCTATTGTCGCTGCCGGCCGACGCCGTGCTGATGGCTGAGGCGGCGCTGACGCCTGATATGCTGCTCATGACCGGCTCCGGAGCGCGCGCCGCGCGCGCGATTCGCCTGAGCATGCCGGGCAAGTTGTTCTGGATTGTTTCTATTGCGTTGCCATTGGCGCTCCGGAGCCGGGCAGGGCGGTGGTTTGCGTGGCGCCGCTTGGCGTTGATTCAGCGGCTCGCAGCAAAACCCACGCAAATCTCCACGGGACGGCTTGTCAAAGCGCGCGGCAATCGGGCATAGAGCGCGTAACGGAGACGTGGCCGAGAGGCTGAAGGCACTCGTTTGCTAAATGAGCATACCCCACAAGGGTATCGAGGGTTCGAATCCCTCCGTCTCCGCCATTCCATCAAAAGGGCCGCGATAGCCCTCCAACACCTTGAACGGCATAGTGGTTTGCGGTGTTCTAAAGCCTGCATCCGGACACCACTCCAGATGACGGGCGAAGGTCAGCCTGAGTACCATTTTTCGCACCTCCAGATTGCCGTTTTCCCAGATAAGATAGGGGTTTGCGAGGAATCGCAGCGCCAGTTCTAAAACCTGCTCGAATGTGCCTTGGCGCTTGCCGTCCGAAGCTTGCCGTTCGGCCAGCGCGATCTTCTGACGTTCGAGTTCCGCGATCCGTTTCTCGTAAGCCGCGACGACCGTGTTGGACGTGGCGGAGACAACGCGATCGAGCAGCGTGCCGATTTGCGTTTCCACGGCCTGGCGTTCGCGCGCGCAGGCTTTTGTGATCTCGCTCGCCTGCGCCAGACGCTGATTCCAGGCGTCCTTGAACATTGCTCTCGCCGCCGTCATGAGGCCCAGCGACGGCGTCAGTGCCTGGAGCAGTTCGGCAAACGCACCTTCGATGCGTTGACGTTTGATGGACTTGCCGTAGCGGTCGCAGCCTTTGCCAAAGCACATGTAATATCCGTGCTTGGCTCCCGTCTTCGAGGTCGACCACGACGCGGTGAGCGGCTTGCCACAATGCGCGCAGGCGATAGCGCCGCGCAGCGGGAAGTCCGCGCGTATGTCGGCGCGGGCGGGCGCGTAGGCCTCGCCGTTGAGTCGGCGCTGCACGCGCTCGAACGTGTCGTACGAGACGATGGGCTCGTGCCTGCCCTTGTGAAGCGGCAGGCCCCAATCGGCGGGTGCCTGCATGTAGCCCGCATAGATGGGCTTGGTCATGATGTCCTTGACCAGTTGCTGGCGCACTTTGCCATGGCGGTTCTTCGGGAAATTGGGATGAGTCGCGAAGAACCGGGCCAGCTCTATCTGCTGCTGGAAGCGTCCAGACGCGAAACCTTCGAGGCCTTCCTGAATGACGGACGCCAGTGGCTCGTCGCGCACCAGCACGCGGCCTTCGCCCGCCTTGTGGACGTGCTTGAGACCAACGCATGCGATGAACGGCCAGTAGCCGTTGAGGAAGCGGGACCGCATCCGGTTCTTTGTCTGCTCGGCGCCCTTCTGGCGCGCGTGCTGGCTCACGGATGCCAGCAAATTCTCAACCAGGATGGAATCGGAATCCTCGCCGAACTCGATGGACGGGCTTTCCAGCCGCGCGCCGACGCCAGCGATGGCGCTGCGCAGATCCAGATGCGCGCGGATGTCCCGCGCGAGGCGCGATATGTCGTCAATGAGAACGACATAGCTGGCGCGTTTCCGGTTGGCGTGCAGATAGGCCAGCATCGCTTTCATGCCGGGACGGTCGATGAGGCTGCCGGACACGGCCTCGTCGCAGAAACTGCGCTCGACCGCGTAGCCCTTCATCCGCGCGAATTCGCGGCATCGGGTTTCTTGCGAGGCGATGCCGTGGCCTTTGAGTTTTTGCGCGACGCTCGACACGCGACCATAGGTCACGGCGATGAGCGTCTGATCGATTTTGCTTGAGGTCATGTCTCCTTCCTTTCCTGCACGCGTCCGACGAGCGGCGCGGCAGATGTTGTGAATTGGGATGCGATGGACTGGATCGAGGCTAGCGCGGTGGCTGAATCGGCGGACAGAGATTTCGAGCGGTCATACACAACCTCGCGCGCTTCCTGGACGGGCGCGAGGGGCAGGCCCAGATCGACAAAGGCGACCATGATTGACCACAAAGCGCCCAAAAGTTCACGGCTCTGCGCATCGGATACGTCGAATTCCTGAACGTAGGGCAGATAGGCTTCGACATCGAAGCTCAGGGCTGTTGACTGGCCCGGCGAAAGCCCTGGCGAGGGGCTCTGATCATTTTGCATCGGCCTTCTCCTCTCCAAACACGGCATGCCGCCGTAGAACAAACCAAGAACAGCATAGCTTAAACCAAACAAAAGATAAAGGAATTTATTCCTTAGATTTTCTAGGCATGAGATAAGAAGCACAAAGCAGTCCGCGCGCAGTGGCTAAACGCTCATACTCTTCAGCGTCCCGTTCGAGAATTTCAGTCCAGTGCGCGTTGATTAGGAAACCGGCGGACAGGCCGTTGCATGAGTCGAACGAGGACATGACCTCCAAACCCGCGAGGCGAATGGTCACGTAGCTCAGGTCGACAATATGACCGAGGGCGGCGCGAAGCGTCGTTGGAGTCAACCTGAAGCGGAATGCCACCTCGTCAATCGGCATCGAGGGGCCGCCGAGGCACCAAAAATGGCGCGTTCGTTTTTCGATGAGGCCGCAGGGAAAGGTGGACATTGCGAACCCTTTTTCAGGCGCGGATTCCCGGCCCTTCGAAAGGGATACGTCATAAATTCCGATTATACAATATGGGAATTCATTTTCCCAGTGATGGGAGACGCTTAGGCTTCAGCGCTCCTTTTTCCAGGCGGTCTATTTTGCCTTTAACTGAGCGGCGCTCCTTGGCGTCGAGCCTAGAGTAGTCGCCCGCAGCAGCTTTTTGGATCCGAAGCTCCAACCGATCGTCCCGTGACGGCATTCGAAACTTGGCTGGCAAGTTAGAAAATCCAAAGCCTTTAAGTGAGAGGTAAAGCTTAGGATCGTTGCGTCGAATGTAGTCGCGAATTTCATTTCGACACAACGTAAAATAATCGCCGTACACATCCTCGATAAACTTCAGAAGAACGGGCTTTTTCTCAGCGTTAGATCTACCCTTAAAATTGTATTCCCAAATCTTCGATGGCTTAATGGGGAGCGAGGCGGCATCTTTTTGCTGATGAGCCGCCTTCTTAAATTCCACCTTTGTTTTTTTAATCGATATGCTGCCCCCTAGGTCCAAATCACCTAGAGTATCCAATAATTCATCAATCAACCTGATTTCAAGTTTTTTAATAGATTCTCCTGGCAATATGAACTTTATAGCTAAATTCTCAAAGTCTTTAGACAATGCAAACTGCGACGTATTTGTTCCCGTAGTCTTATATTTACGGAACTCGGCAAATAATTTACTTCGCGATGCTGACAGATTTTCAGACGGAGACGGTGGCCGTCGTTTCTGAGGGCGTCCGAATACGTCGCGCCCTCTTCTCTGAACCGAAATTATCTGCACCTGCCCTTCCCGCCCAAGCTCGACTTTCCTCCAATATACAGCCTCTAAAATAGGAAGCTCGCGTCGGAATGCGGCCAGCCAATCGACAAATTCCGACAACACGAAGCGAAACTTGGACTCCTCCCACGGAGCACCACTCGAATCTGCCTTTTGAATAGGTTTTTTCTGAAGGCTCATAATTGCAGCCGCACCATTCAATCGAACGAGCCACTGGGTGTTCGAGACTCGAGGTTCATGAGCCACACTTTAGTGCAAGGTCGTATGGTTGGACAACGTCGGGCCGGGCCAGGACGGCGACCGGAAAAGACAACAGGACTGGACGGCACCCAAGTCGCCAAACCGGCAAACCAGAGAGCGCCAGAGAGCGCGAGATGTCCGGTGAGCCGGTGAGACGCAAGATGTGTGGCGTAATACGCCACCATCTTGGCAGGGGGCTGCTGCGCGCCCCCGTGCACCCCCAAGCCTTTGGCGAATTCCAGCATCGAGCCTCCATGCGCCAAGCGAAACGTCCGCCGTTTCATCGCGCTTAGGGAAAGGCCTCCGTGCCCCTCCCCAAGACCCCACCCAGGCCACCGTGATTGCCGATGGAGCGCAACCAGGGACGTATGCCGCCCTGGATCCCGCACCATGCTTTCGCGCATGGAGACGACCGAGAGCCTTCGTGCCCTCTGGCACCTGACCAACCCTACACGGGTTGGATGCCGCCAGCGTTCCGCCGCTGGACCACATGCGCCCGGCAAAGGACTGCTCCGATCCCCGAATTGGCTGCAATTCAGTTTACTGGGGACGAAACAGCCCCCTCGTCTTCGCTCTACAAACCACTCATGTTAAAGTACCTGATTGGAGGAAGACCGCGTGTTCATTCAACGTGTCATCATAAAAAATTACCGGTGCCTGCAAAAAGCGGACGTGGTTCTGAACGAAAAGCTAAACGTTATTGTCGGAAATAACGAATGCGGGAAGTCAACGCTGCTCGAAGCAATTCATCTTGCCTTAACCGGCCAACTCAATGGGCGCCCGCTCGTTGTCGAGCTGCACCCGTATCTTTTTAATCTCGACACGGTTGTCCAATACATTGAAACGCTAAAAAAGGGCCTTACGGCAGAGCCGCCGTACATACTTATAGAAATATACCTCGCTGACGATCCGGCTCTCGCTAAACTTCGCGGAGACAACAATTCTCTCGGCCTGGATCTTCCTGGTGTTTCACTTTTGATTGAACCAAACCCGTCCCATGCAAGCGATTTCGCCCAATACGTCGCCGATCCTTCGGAAATCAGAACCGTCCCGGTAGAATATTATTCAATCAAATGGCGCGACTTCGCCGAAAACGATATTATCAATGCGCGCAGCATTCCCTTGGACGCTAGCCTGATCGACGCCAGCACCATCAGGAACAATACAGCCGCAAGCCGCTATGTAGTTGATATCGTTAAAGAGAGTCTCAGTTCTACGGAGAGGGTTGATCTTGCTCTGAGCTATCGGCTCATGAAGGACCGCTTTCTGGAGCAACCAAAGGTCAAAAATATCAATGATGCTTTGGCACTGAAAAAGGGTGGGATCAGCGACAAGACGATTTCCGTCTCCCTCGACACCTCTGCGCGCGCGAGCTGGGAGGCGGGGATCATGCCGCATCTGGACGACATTCCGCTCCCGCTGGTTGGCAAGGGCGAGCAAAATTCTGTCAAGATCAAGCTCGCGATGGAGACTTCCGCGAAATCGCATATCATCCTCATCGAAGAGGCCGAAAATCATCTCTCCTATGCCAGTCTGAACGAGCTAATCAGCCACATTTCCGCCAACGCTGGCTCGCGGCAGATATTTATAACGACCCATAGCAGCTTCGTGCTGAACAAGCTGGGGGTGCAATCGGTGCTGCTATTCCAGCGCGGCGAGGGTATTCGCCTTACTGATTTGAAGGATAGTTCGACGCAAGATTACTTCATGAAGCTGCCCGGCCACGATACGCTCCGATTGATCCTGGCAAAGCGCTCCATTCTTGTTGAAGGTCCCTCAGATGAGCTGATCGTTCAACGGGCTTACGTGAAGAAGCACGGCAAGATGCCGCTTGAGCACGGTATCGATGTTATCTCGGTCAATTCGCTTGCCTTCAAGCGTTTTCTTGAGATTGCGGTAATTCTCAAAAAGACCACCGACGTCGTGACCGACAATGACGGAAATGTTGCTGCCATTAAGAAGAAGTATGCTGACTATCTTAGCTCTTCTGTCGTCTCTATTCAGTATGACGATGACGAAGCGGCCAGCACTCTTGAACCGCAGCTCATGAAAAAGAATAAGCTCCCGGTAATCAATGCTGTCTTAAAAAAATCATTTACCGATGAAGCTTCGGCCATAGCCTATATGGTGGCCAACAAGGCTGACACGGCCCTGAGGTTTTTCGAGACAAGCGTGGACTGGTCCCCTCCGGACTATATTGACCGTGCCCTCGGCTAGCCGCGTCATCATTTCCGCCGCAGGCGGTGGCAAGACCACGCGGGTGGTCGATCAGGCGCTCGCTGCGACCGACGGGATAACTGCGCTCGTCACCTACACGCGGAACAATGTGCGCGAAATTCGGCTAAAGGTGCATGCGCGCGTGCCCATCATTCCGATACATGTCGAGGTGATGTCATGGTACTCCCTGCTCCTTCGAGAGATGGCACGTCCGTACCGAAGGGCACTACACAAGAGACGGATCGAAGGCATTCATTTTATCGAGGGCAAGTCGGTCCCGTATATCCCCGAAGCCAAAACAGCCCCCCATTACTTCCTCGACGGTGGTCGCATCTACTCCGACAAAATCGCGAAGTTTATTTGTGAGTGCGACAAGCTGTCTGGCGGTGCGGTTATACGTCGCCTCAAGGCGCGCTTTGCCCATATCATTATCGACGAGATTCAGGATTTGGCTGGTTACGACCTAGAGGTATTGGAGCTCATCCTGAAGGCCAATATTCCGGTGTCCTTCGTTGGAGATCATCGGCAGGCGACGTTTTCTACCAACAACTCGGCTAAGAACAAGGCCTTCGCCGGCCCCGCTATCGTTAAGAAGTTTGAGGCTTGGAAGAAGGCCGGGCTGATCGCCATGGACTACGAATGTCACACGCATCGGTGCAATCAAGCGATCGCCGACCTAGGTGATGGCTTTTTCCCAAGCGAACCAAAAACCAAATCCCTAAACACCGTCGTGTCCGGCCATGACGGCGTGTTCCTTGTCGCCAGCGCGGACGTAGATGCGTATGTGAAACAGCACAACCCGCAAGTATTGCGCTATTCCGCCGCGACCAAGTGCGATCTCGACGATGCGATGAATTTCGGTGCGTCCAAGGGGCTCACTTTCGATCGAGTGCTCATCTTTCCGCACGGCAAGGCGGTTTCCTGGCTGTCGTCCGGAAAACTCAGTCATGTCGAGAAGTCAGCTGCCAAGATGTACGTGGCCACGACGCGGGCGCGTTATAGCGTTGCGTTCGTGTTCGACGGCAAGACTTGTGGCATATCGGCGACCCGGTGGGACCGCAATCAACCTCCAAAATGATAAGCCAAGATGGAAAAAACCGCAGCGCCGAAAAGTGAAACCATCGCTTGCATCGGCTGGGGCTCGCTTATTTGGGACACGAGCCGCCCCTTTTCAGTGAAGGGAAGCTGGCGTGATGATGGGCCTAGCTTGCCGCTCGAATTCGCCCGCCAGTCGGCAGACAACCGAATGACGCTTGTACTGGTCGATATGGACCACCACACCCCCACGCTTTGGGTAGAGTTGGACGCCACGTCCCTTGACCAAGCGGTTTCGGCGCTCGCAGAGCGGGAGGGTGTGCCCAACAAAAGGGTCATTGGTCGATGGCCGAACGACGGCGAGGAACAGTATCTGCATCAGAGCGCAATCGCCGAATGGGCCATAGGTAAAGGCCTGACTGGCGTCGTTTGGACTGCGCTTCCGCCGGGGATGAAAGGGTGTCGCGGCACGGTTCCGACACTCGCCGAGATGAAGACCTACTTAGTAGCGCTGAGCGGCCTAGAGCGCTCCGGTGCAATTGAATATATCCATAGAGCACCCAGGCAGATAGCGACGCCCTACCGCTCTGAACTAGAAATTTCCTTTCCGGTTCAGCATCATAAAGTGAGCGATCATGACTGAACCCGGGGCGGAATCTCACGACGCGCAACACGAACTGCTCGATGCGTTGAACGATCAGCGCGAAACTATTCCGACGTTCGAGGCGTGCGTTAATGCGCATGGAATGTACGAGACGATGCGCTTCGTTCTCCGGCTCAGTCCGCGCAATCACGAGCTGATGGCGATCGTCGAAGCCAACTCCTTTGATACGGATCCCGTAACGTCAGAGGTGATACAGGCCTACTCGACATATATTCACGAGACAATCCACTGGTGGCAGCACGTCGGTTCGACCTCCGGACTTCTGCTTAGTCTGAGCTACCTTGCACAGCTCCACTCCAGCATGGGAGAACTTAAGGAAGTGCTCGCCACTTTCGGACCCAAAAAGCCACTAAAGGGTTGGACCGATCAAGTTTTGTCAGCCGAGGGCAGTGCGGCCCAAGCGAAGCTTGCTTCCGCTAATATAGCCGTCAACAATGCGATCGATGTAGAATACTATAAATCCTACGCGCTTGATCCACGCAAAAATATCAGATGGATGATGGAGGAGAAACATTTTGAATCGGTCGGGCACGGGTATTTTGTAGTTTACAGTCAGCTTGTGGGTATGGTCGCGGCGCTAATCGACCCCGATTTCGAGACACTTCCCAAAATACAAGAGTGGGATCCGGAAATTCTGAGGCTTAACACTGAAAAGTGTGAGGGCTTCTATTGGAGATCACCCGTCCAACTGCCTGCGGTAGGCATGCAGGCGATTTACGAAGGGCAGGCGCGGTTCATTCAGCTCCAGTTTCTGGATGATACTCGGGGTGAGTCGTTATCCTGTAAAGAGTGGCGCGAAATGGGGTTCCTCTCCGGCATTTATGTAGAGGCATTCGAAGCCTTCCTAAAACTCTCCGAAACAGAGTGGCCAGAAAGAATGTCAGATCCCGTAATGGGGCTGTTCCTCCTCGTGTGCGATCTAGCGATCAACCCAACACGGGGTTTTCCTATCGACGTTGACAGCTTTGAAGATTTCATCCTCGATGTTGACGTAGGCATCCGCTTCACCCGGCTGTGTCTAGCGGTCAAAGCGCTTCCCCATTTGAGACGTGCGGTGGTTGATCATTCAAGGGAAGAATATATCGCGATTACAACCGAACTGTCTGACCTTACGGAATATGATTATCCACTTACCGGGCTTCAGAGAATCATCAAATGGATCGACGAGACGCCTGGTCTCAAAGCGCTCATGGAGGAGCATCGGACGTTTGAGTTCGATCAAATGAATCTGCCCACAAGGGTCTTCGTTTCTCACTTCGTTGCGTTTTGCAAAGACAGGTATGCACATCCAGAATTTTTCTGCTGGCCCGGTCGATATTTATCGGGCAGCAGGGATAAACAGGACTCTAGGGAAATTTGGCTGCGCCACCTTTCTTTATTCGCCGATCGAGGAGATAAAGACGGAGTGTATCCGAGAAAATGGCCAATGCGATCAGAAGCGGCAGTCAAGAAGACATTCGATAATTTCTATGGAACTATGGCGCTCTATGACCTGACACGCCAATGGATTTTAAAGAATGGCCCGTTCATCTGTGATTATCGGTGGCTGTTAGAGAATTACGATCAACAGCGTGCGGATACTTGGGCGAACGACACATTCAAGAAGGTGTTCGGCGTCACTTTGGACGAGTTCGAGATAGTGCAGTAAATTACGATGATTTTTTTGTTGATCAGTGTGGTAATATTGGGTGTGTTGCCCTCCTAGATAGGGACGATAATCTCGAAGCATGGCAGTGACCAAGCCTATCCACACACTTAATGCACGCGGCAATATAATGCTGGAGGTGATGCGTGATCATTTTAAACTGACGCCTCAGCACATGCAGCGTGAGATTCAGGGCATGCGTCGTATGCTGGAAGATGCACTTTCGAAGAAGGGCATATCGTACGAGAAGTTGAAAAGCGCGCTTGTTCCAGATCAGAAGCGCCGTGAGATAGCACTCGTTTTCGATACACTCACCATTGAATCAAGCTGGTATGGATTTGACGTTTTCAAACGAATTATTCCTCTCTTAGAGAAGAAGAGTAACCATAGTATTCTGGTGGGAGACTACCTTGATCAACCCGGTCAGACGGATCGGCTTTTTGCAGCGTTCGAGGAGTCAGTTAATCTCCGGCGCAACGTCGAATTCCGTCATCCGACGCAGTTTTACATCGTCTATCTGAATAATTTGTCGGCCTCGATGATTCAACGGTTCGACGAAGGGCTCAAGGACTATGAGGCCTATGTCGGCTTTGCCGATACGACGTATGCGTCTGTCTTCAAGTTATATCTGTCGACTATGCTGGTTAACCTCGGAATCAAGCACGGTTCGCTCTTCATCCAAGGCCACGAGCCGGATCGCCCCGAGACAGACGATGTGAATATGTGCGGATATCCGTTCGAGGCATCCGGCTTTGTATGCCGAAGCATCTCCGCGGATTTGGAAGGGGTGCTCCTCACTTATAAAATTGAACGCCCGGTGTTCCAAGGCTTCGAAGTCGATACCGAGTTCGCTTTGAATGCCATAAGCGTGCAGCCTTTGCCGCTGGACGATTTCACGATCGAGGTCGAAGATGCGAAACTCGCTTACGTTAAGAGCATAAAAGAAGGCTCTGTCGAGCGCGCCGGGTTGGAAGCAATTACACCTGCCGAGCTTGCGGGCCTGATAAAGGCCAAGATATCGGCAAGCTACATCTACAATCTCGTCTTCCTCGCCGAGCACGATGTCGCCAAGTTTAACGTAATCATTGAATTGCCTTCGCGAGCTTCGCGCGAACCCACGCGCTTGCTAGCCGCGCTGGAATACAAGCCGGATCAAAAGGTTCTGAGACTTCTCACTTTGTTTTAAGAGTTCGGCCACTTTTTGAGCTTCACTCTCAGCGCCTGACTATCGCTTTTAACAAAATATAGGGCGTAAAAGGGCGGGAATGTCTTTAGCCGCCCGCGCGCAATTCAGGCGTTTCTCCTCGTTGATCAAGGAGTTCGCCGAGCGCAAGAATGTCCGTCGCCAACCTAGTTTCGAATTTCCGGTCAAGGCCTGATTGACGAGCCAAATTAACAAACTGGTTTTCGCCAATCACGAGGTCCGCATACGGGATGGCCGCACAGAAAGATTGCATATCCCGAAAATCATTCTGATCAATCGGTCTGCTCTGTGCTTCAAGTCGCAACGCAATTTCGCGCTCAATGTAATAGACCGGCACCTCATTGATAATGCGGCGCGCATTCGTTGACCCCACATCTTGAACGGTCTGCCAAGGTATGCCCATTCCGTTTGCAAACCGGATGATGCGTTCCACATCATCGATCATCAGAAGCGCACTGTAGATTCTCCGACGCATGGACACGGGTTCGTTTGCGTGTCTGGCGCGTCGATCCTCCACCAGCGCTCGCAGGCGTTCAGAGCCATCGGAAAAATTGCTGACTGCAGCCGTTCGGACAGCCTCCGACGTTCCGATCAGATACTCGTAAAGCTGGGCGGCCGGGTCCGCACGAATGAAGCGAACTACCCTTTCCGAGATCCGGAGCCCCAGCCGTTCGTCGTTCCATTCGGCGAAAGCTTCAAAAAAGACACTCGACAGAAACCAGTGCGGCTCACGGACAGGCAGGGTCAGCCTGCAACAATTGGCTAAAACCGCGCCCAACTCCGCTTCCAGGCGCCTTTGCCGCCCACGAAAGACGAGCCCTCGGCTGAATGCGGCTTGCATGAATGCCAGATCATGGCGCCGCTCCGGACTGTTGACCTTTTGCGTTTCGTAGATGTTTGTGGACGTGAGGGGCAACGCCAGCGAGCCGGCATCAATGCACTCACGTATGCGCTTCAGAAGCGGTTGTAGACCGGCATGTTCATCCGGTCGCTTAGCCGCGCGGGCCAGCTCAATCCATTTGTTCTGATCGAGATAAACGATACGCAGACGCTTGTTCCAGACTTTGGTTGCCCTTATCCATCCTAGTGTCGAAATGCGCCTGCCAGAAGCGCCAATCTGCCACTCTACAAATCCGCGTCCTACGACCGCGCGAATGCCAGCAGCGCGCGGATGTCGTGACTGTCGGCTGCTTGGAGCGCGGTGACATAGCCCCGGCGCAGCGTCCCAATATCGGCCAGACTGCCACCGCCCCAACTGAACGGCTGGCCGCCCAGCCGTTCGATCAGCAAATCCGCCATCAGCCGCGCATGACGCCCGTTGCCGTTCGGAAACGGATGGATCGCCACAAGGCGGTGATGCAGGCGCACCGCGATTTCATCCGGCGGGAAGGTCTTGTGCTCGACCCAGTAGCGGATGTCGTCGAACATGGCGGGGACTTCAGCGGGGATGCGGTAGGCTTCGATACCGATATTGCGCTCGGTCCGGCGGTACGTCCCTGCCCATTTCCAGACATCGCCGAACATCCGCCGGTGCAGTGTTTTCGCGAAATCCTCGCTCAGGATGTCGGCGGGATTGGTGCCACGGCTGCGGCGAGCCCAGGCCGCACCTTTCACGATGTTTTCCTGCTCGGCCTCGTTCAAGTCGCGCCGATGCGTAATCCAGCTCTGCTTGAGGTCGTCGCGCTCCGAAGGGTCCAGCGGCGTGGCGTCATCCGGTTCTTGAAACAGATCCGTCACGACCGCGCCCACAGATCGCGGTCTTTCAGCGTGTCGCGGATATAGGACTCGATACGCCGTTCCATGTCGGCATCGCCCGTGCCCTGCGCTTCCAGCTTCATCGTATGCGCGACGCGCCCGAGATCATGCAGGGCGATGGCGCGGGCGCGGTCAGTCACGACGCCTTCCAGCGACGTGTTGGGAACCAACGCATAGACCAGGGTGCAGTCGAGGGCTTCCGCCGCACGGCGCAGCGTATCGAGCTTGATGGAGCCGGTCGCTTCCGACTTCTCCAGCGCGTCCACGCTTTGCGGGCTGACGCCGAGACGCCGGGCAAACTGGACGCCGGTCATGCCGAGTGCATCCCGGATTGCCCGGAGCCATCCCTTGGGGGGCTGCTTGTATCGTTCGATCGGCTTCAGCGGCAAAAGCCGTTCGTCGAGGCGCTGGCGGGCGCGGTGTCGCGTGTCATTTTTCATATCAGAGCCTGATCCGTACTATGCGTTATCAGTCTCTGGTATGATACATCATTGCATTAAATCATGCTACAGCCTTATTTTACTTCTGTATTATCAGCCTGTAGCTTGTTTTTTATTTCCCCCAAATCTCATATAAATCGTTATTTTTCAATATGATAATGCAATTTAAGATATGCCGCATACCCAATTTGATACCCGATTATACCCAATCAGCCGTGATGCTGGCCGCGCGTTGTGGCCAGCATCACGGAGAACCGAGACAGGGAGCCATGCCCCTACCGCGTCCCCCACGGACTCGGCAGCGTGTTCGCCGCGCAGTAGCGGCTTCTGAATGTGCCGTACTCGTTTTTCAGGGTGTAGGCGGTATCGCTTTCGACGGTGATTTCCGCCGCGATGCTGGACCGCGATTCATCGCGCGCGGAGGTGCATTCCTGCCGGACGCGATACGTGTTGCCGGTCTGCGTCAGAATTCTCATCCGGCACTGCGCGGGCCCGACGCCGAAAGCTGTGCCGCCGCTATAGGTCGAGAGCGTGCCGTGCGAGGCGTTCCCGCACGGGACGTTCGCCACGTAATGCCCGCGCCTGAGCGGGAACGAGTCGGCGGACATCGCGGGCTGCCCGCAGCCCAGGATGCCGACGATCAAAAGCAGGCCTGTCATTTTCTGCATGGTCTTCTCCGGATGATTGCGTGGCGGCATTCCGGAGCGCGAGGCGCTTCCGGAATGCCTTGAACGTCAGGCCGGGCGCCTTGTTCTGCCATAGAGAAACAGGCCGCCGCCACCGAGCAGGATCATGATGCCCGCGATGCTCAGATAGGGGACGGCGGTCACGCCCTGGCACAGCGCATAGCGCGAGCTGAACAGACAGCCGTTATAGGCAGAACTCGCCGCATCACCGTTGCGCACCGCCTCCTCATAACACTGGTCATACTGTCTGCCGCCGGGGCTGCCGAACAGACCGCAGGTCGAGGTGCCGAGTTTGTAGAAATCGGGCTTGTTCCCCACCCACATGATGACGGCGAACAGGAACAGGGCCGCACCGAAGCCGGTGGCGGCGAGCGAGATGGTCTTGATGTTCACGGACTGACTCCACTGATGGGTGATGGGATTTTCTCGTGAAGAAGGGCCAGGGCGCTTCTGCCCCGGCCCTTCCCTCGTCAGCGGCGCTTACTTGCGCTTCTCGCTCTCGCTGCGCTGGCGGGCGACTTCCGCGTTGTACGCATTGCGCACAACAGCATCGTTGATGGTCTGCGGTGTCACCATCGGCGTCTGCGGATTGAGGTTGAAGTTCTGCTGCGCCTGTTTCTGGGCATGGTCGATGTCAGACATGGTCATCTCCCTTGATGAGCGGCCTTGAATCAAAAAAGCCCCCGGAAAATCCGTGAGGCTTTGCTATGTACGAGAAGGTCAGGTGGTACGACAGACTTGCCTATTCTGTCGCGTATGCCGGAAAATACGCGCGATTCCCTTGCCGATGACTGAACGTCGTGCTAGCAATTTAAGCGCGAAAGGCGCCCCGACGCAGCGTTTGCAAGGGGTTGAAGGCGGTCAACAGAATAGGCAACACTGTCGCGTCCCCTCGTCGGCCTTGCCGGATGGGACGATCCAATGCCGGTTCTTCGCGCGCCAAATGCGAGCCTCTACACACAGGGCGGACAGCGGAAATACCTCACCGCCGCAGAGCGTGCGCGCTTCCTCGATGCGGCCGAACAGTGTGCGCGGCCCGAGGTAAAAACCCTGTGCCTGACGCTGGCCTATACTGGCTGCCGGATCTCCGAGGCTCTGGCGTTGCAGGTCGGGCAGGTCGGCATGGATTCTGGGCTCATCGCTATCCGCAGTTTGAAAAAGCGCAGCCGGACGATCGTCATGCGCGAGGTGCCGGTGCCTAACGAATTGCTTGTGATGCTCGACGCCGTGCACGGCGTGTCAACGCGCAATGCCGATGCATGCCTGTGGCATTGGTCGCGCAGCCGCGCGTGGCAGCTCGTGAAGCAGGTCATGGTGGAGGCGGGCATTCCCTCCGGCATCCATGCGACGCCGAAAGGATTGAGGCACGGGTTCGGGCTGCACGCAGTCAATTCCGGCGTCCCGCTCAATCTGGTGCAGCGCTGGCTCGGCCACGCGAGCATGACTACCACCGCCATCTATCTCCAGGCCATGGGCGAGGAAGAGCGGATTATTGCAGCGCGGATGTGGATGTAGGCAGAAGCCCTGTCGGTTTTGGATTTATCGGGCATCGCGTGAAGAACCGCCTTGCCTTCGGGGGCTATTTAAAAACCCTCGCCAGCGCTCTATCCGCAGCTCGCCGCAGGCGCATTCGCGGAGTCACGCAGATAGCGCCGGCCAAAACTACTGCAAATGGGATAGCCTGTGCATCCCTTGCCCGTGGCGTTGACCTCGCTGACTTCCATCTTTCCCCATACCAGATAGCCCGGAACTCGTTGCGGAAAACAGGCCGCCGCTTTGCGCGCGATCTGCACACCGGCGTCGAAAATTGCTTCCGAGCACTCGCTGGCGTGCGAGGGGCTGCATTCAGCAGACAGAGTGGGGATGATGATCTTGTCTCTATAGGTGTTCATAAAGCGTTTGAGTTCCGCGTCGAGCTCATTCGGTTTATAGGCAAAATGAGCACCATAGAGTTGTGGGCTGATCATGTCGGCGGCAGCGATCAATTCGAGATGAGATCTATCGTAGCCATTAGTGCTGACCATGATTTTTGATCGTGGTGTCGTTTCACGAATTGCCTTCACAAGCTCAGCGCTTGCCTTGCTCGTCTCTATGCTGTCGGCACAATTTCTGAATTTGGAACGCTTGCGTGATTTTTCAGTCCAGTTGTATTCAAGATCAAGCTCAATCGTAACACCACCAAATTCAGCGGCAATAGCTAAAGGTTTATCTCCGCCTTTTAGAGAATCTAGAAAAGCACGTGACTGAAACAAAGGGCTTAACGTGTAAACAGTGCTAATATTTTCGTCAGCTAGGGCTTTTGTAAAGCCGCGCAAGCTAGCAGGATGAAAGTAGCCGTTCGGGCCTTTGTAATCGAATGTCGCTTTGCAGTTGGCGACATCGATATTTTCGTTCAGCCAAATATGAACTTCAGATACGCCGTAAGATTTTATCTCGTCAATCGCGGCTTTTGTTTTTGCGGGGTCGCTGCCTACGCCGTTTGTGTCTCTAACATTCCAGTAAAGCCCACGTTTTGGCGCGTCAGCTGACGCGTTCGATGCAAAAGTCGCGACGGCAAACACGCTCGCGATGAGCGATTTAAGAAAAAATGCTTTCACGCGCCCATCCCCGGATTCAGGAATTGCTATACAACCATAGTTGTTGGATCTTGCAACCTGGGATTTAAAGCAGGAGGGGCTGGCCCATGCGCGCGTGGATTTCAATTTTTGCGGGTGTCCTTATGTTGGAGGCTGCGCACGCCGCTGAATGCCCAACCATTAATCCGATTGCCAAGCATGGCTCCAATACCGCCTGGAAAATCGAAAACGCCTTGGTGTACCGCACCAATATATTGAAGGTGGATGCGGACGGAGCTCCGAATTCCTACCGTGTCGATGGCAGAGGCCTTTCGTTTACGTGCGATGGCGTGGCCGCAATCGAAAACGGGCGGAGGGTCACAACAAGCGATCCCGACTGGCAATCAAAATGCCAGACTGCATGGGCCGCAGCAAAAATCAGTGGAAATTACAATAGTGTGGCCATTTTTGGCTTCATGAAAGATAAAGTAACAGGCCAGCCTGCCATCCAGAAAGCTGGCGACCCACTGCCGGGTGAAGCCTTTATCTCGACAACTTTTGTTGAGGTTAAGGATGCGGCAGAAGGCACGCAGCGTCGATATATCGACGCCACAGCTATTCCGTATGTTGTTTTACCTGAGGCGTTCCGGTCGGCCCATAATGTACAAAATGGTGCGCTTGCCGCAGTGTATCGACCTAAAACCGGAAAGCTCGCCTACGCCGTATTTGGAGATACGGGTGGTCGTCTTGACGAGGCGTCCGTACGTTTACAACAGGATCTTGGCGGCAAGCCGTACGTCAAAATGAGGGGCGTCCTGCGTGCTTACACCAACATAGAGGACCAGGTAGCGGTGGTCGTTTTCCCTGATACCACATCCAAACCACGTCTCGATATCGACGCCTGGCGCGCTGATATCAACGAATCTGGCGCGGCTGCCTTACAGAAATGGGGCGGCGCGGAGCGCCTTAAAGCCTGCACGGCAAGAAATTAGAGCACAAGAAGGCCTACCGCGCTGGCCACCTTCCGATGACGGGACGATCTCCGGCTGCGCTCGTCGCTGACTACTGACGATGGCGAGCTTCGCGCCACTTCAGCACTGTCGCCCTGCACGTTTCAATGACGGCAAGCGGTCGGCGCGCGCGTGAGTCGACCGCCATCTATCTCCAGGCAATGGGTGAGGAAGAGCGGCGCATCGCCGCAAGGATGTGGGCATAGACAAACGTCCAAATTGAGTGATTTGACCGTCAGAGGGGGGCAGTTAAACCGCGCAAATCAGTCGTTCAGCGCCGTCTTCCTTGGAAAACTATAAATATTCCGATGAATATCGTCAAAAGAACGCAACATAAAAGCCATGACAACGTAAGGATCATCCGAACAATTGTTATAGACCATTCCGTCCACAGCAACTCAGCCCGGTACTGCGCGTCAGCAAGCCTTTCCGGAGTGAGATCCGGGCACTCTTGAGAAAATGCTAATTTTACTTCGGGTCGACATACAAAGCCTTTTATAGATCGAGTTGATGCATTGGGAGCCTGGTAAGTGAATTGCGAAAAAGTCGACAGGTAGACAACGCTGGTAAAAGCCAAACTCAGAACGACAAAAATCATAGATTTTTCTACAATTCGTCGGCTTTTTTGTTTATAGAACTGAAAAGAAATAATAAGCCCTAAAAGCTCGACTATCGCCGTTAGTATCATGATCCCCGGTGGCCATGGCGGAGATATTTTCGCCAGATAAGCAAAAAATGGCACAACCGCGCCGCCCGATACCGTCAATACAGACAGACTGCGAAATCGCCTCAGCGTCTGCAAAAAATCGTCATAACCAGACATCGTAGTTATTCCTGCTACTGGCTTACCCTCCATATTCTTGTTCCGGCACCGCCGTCTCGCAAATTGTCAACGTCCATATCAAATATCTTTGAAGAATTAGTCCAAGTTACCAGAACCTTATAACGTCCAGCCATATAGATCCCGTCTTTCTCGGAAGCGTAGTCGGTATAATGATCGCATTCAGATGGCTTAGAGGCGTCTAGTTTTTGAAATTTACACAAATCAAAATAAATCTTATTAATAAACTGAACACGGATAGCTTTGGGATCAGTCACGATTTTCACATCGATCTCTCCGTCGCCGCATTCTGTGGCTGTCGGTAAAATAACGGGCAGACGTCTATTGTTCTTGCGACGGTAATCATTCAATTCCGCTGCCAATCGTTTAGTAAAACTGTTTCCATTTCGATTATCGACCATTTTCCTTGATAGACTAACAGCTATGATGCTGTCCCGTTCGTACGCAGAAATTTTTGAAGCCCAGGTCGAAGTTGGATAGCCTGTAGTTTTGAGCATCGCCTCCATATAAAGCATCTCAAATGCAAAATTGATAAGATTTGTGCTTTTAATTTTTTTTTGTTGACCAAACGCTAGTGTCGTATCAGAGCATGTCATTAGCGTCCGACGATCATCATTAATGTCGATGTCCGTTCCGGACGGCATAAGTGAATTAATGCGCTGATCTGATTTTAAATACTTCTTTATAAAAAAATAATTGCTTTTCGGGTCGTCAACCATTTTCTGAGTTGAAGTCTCGGCTATCGCTGTCGAGCACAACATGCTTGCAATCATGGTACCTGCAGTCAGCTGTCTCAACATCATTGACCCCAGTGCTCAGCAATCTTGACGACTAACACACCACAAAGAGGCACCTTCTACAATCAGGTTTGCGCGTCCGTGGTATCCAGTATGCGACTAAAGCTCCCAGCGAAAATAGTGCCGAGTAGGTCGCGAAGTCCGGTGCTGTCTCAAGCGCGTGGCTAGGTAGCATCCTGTCGCTTCTCAATTTCTGGCACATGACCGTCCTCATTCATGGAAACCTGACCGGGTCCGGCTGCGGTTCAACCCGGCTCGCTTCCGCACTCGTTGCACGCGCTTGTGCAGCTCCGCCCCTCCGGCGCGCGTGACCGCGCGGGGTGTGATCCGCCGCCTATTGGCCCCGCTCCAACGGCTTTCCATGAGGACGGCGCAGTACCGCCTCGAAACGAACACGCAAAGGACTATGACCATGACCACACAAGACACATCACGCCGCCGCCCTGACCACATCATCTGGCAGGTGATAGGCGAAGGCGACGCCGCCAAATGGGTTCGCGTCGGCGCAGGCTGGAGCAACCGCGACCAGAAAGGCGTCTCGCTCAAATTCGACAGCTTCCCCCTCACGGGCCGCATCCAGGTTCGGGCTGTCAGCGAAGCCGACGAAGCCCGCGCCAACGGGGGGCAGTCATGACCCCCAAAGGCAAGCCGCTCAAATCCGTGCCTCTCAACATTCGCGAGGTTGAACGCATTCTCGTGTTTTGCATGGGCTGGGAATACGAGGATGTCGCGGCCTTCTGGCGCGAGGTGCGTTGCATCGAGCGCGAGCGGCGCGAGGCCGATAAAGCTTAAAGCCAAGCATGGGCGCTTCACGCGCCCATGCTCACAGATTGGCCTCAGTCGGGTGGAATGTTTTCGGCATCAGAGGCGCCAGGGGGATGCGTCATGGCGGATGAAACCGATCGCGACAAGCGTTGGCGCGGCAACACGGATCATGATCCCAAACCCGATTTCGCCAGCCGCAGAAACGTCTTGCAGCGCGGCCTCGCCGCGCCGGTTCCGTCAGGACCGGGCGGCATAAGTGGGGGCGGCGCACGCAGCGCAGCGCGCCCAGACCGGCCACGCGACCCCGCCAGTTTCGAAAACAAGCCGCCCACGCCGCCGCGCGACGTGCCGATCGCCGCGCCCAATCCCGGCGAGAAAGAACGGCCCTTCAAGCGCCGTCTGGAGGGCCGCGATACTGTCTCGCGGGAGCAAGGCGCGTCGTCGCGTGACCAGACAAGCGAGCGCAAGGAGTTCCAGCGCTTTGCGCCCGGTGACCTTAGCCGCGAGAGAAATGATCGCTCCCGATAATCATTGATCGCCGTTGGCGCGGCTTGATAGAATCCGTCATGGACGACGGAGAATATCAGGCACAAACGGACGAAGAAGAGCTTGTCGGACGCTATGTGGACAATGCGCTGGGTGAGAAAGAGATCGTCTTTCTCACCCAGCGCTACTGGGATTATCTCGACTGGATCGACGCCAGCGGCCTCGATGTCGCCATGTACATCAGGACATGCGATCTCAGCCGGAAGGATTGCCCCCTGTCGAACGCGCTGGCCTGGAATCTGTACTGGACCTGGCTCGCGCGGGAGAAGGCAGGTTTGCCACGGCCTGACTGGCTGGGGCCGCCGGAGCCTTGGGAGCACGATGAAGATTGACACCGAGATTCTCGAAAGCGGGATCGCTGTGCCAGACGATCTTGCGGGCGGCGATGGGGTTCATGTTCTCGACCAGCACAAGCTGAATATCCTTGCGCATCGTCATCAGCTCGTCAGGCAGGACGAGGCTGCGCGCCGCCTCACCCGTATTGCTGCTGCTGGTCGTGGTCTCGCCGCCGCCTTGCTTGCCGACGCTGGACGAGACGGCGCGCGACAGGCCGGACGATAGCGTCTTCACCGTCGTGGTGCCGCAGAGCTTGGAGAAATACTCCGCCGTCTGCGCATCGCGGCTGCCGAGATATTGCAGGACGCCGCTATTGGCGACGAAGGTGGACCAGCCCTTGCCGTAAATGTGCTCAAGCTGCCCGATGTCCTGCACGATACCCCACATGAGCATGCCGTAGCCCGCCATCAGGCCATAGGCCTGCTCGACCATGGTGAGTTTGCCGAGCGCCGCCATCTCGTCGAGCATGAACAGGATCGGGCGCTCAGGTTTATGCGCGATATTGCGCGCGTTGACGGTGATCGCCTGCTGGAGCAGCAGGCGCAGCCAGCGCGCAAACGGCTTCATCCGATCGGCGGGCAGGATGAGAAACACGCTCGCGGAGTCGTGCTTCAAATCCTCAAAGCGAAAGTCCGACGCGGACAGGCTCTCGCGCACCTGCGGGCTGTCGAGAAAATGCGTATGCGATTGCGCCGACGCGAGCACATTGGCGAGCAGCTTTTCTTCCTTCTGAAGCCCGCGCGCGCCCGCGCCGGAGACGACGGCGTTGTTGCTCTGATACATCCGGCGCAGCAGCGCCTCGGTGCCGTCCGCATCGAGCAGCAGGCAATCGCGGACACGACCGAGGTTGCGCCGCCCCTCTTCCTCCGCGTCAGTTGCGACATGAAGAATGATGCCGACCAGGAAGGCTTTCGCTTCCTCATCCCAGAACTGCTCCTTGCCGCCAGACGACACGACCAGCGAGTCCGCGATGATGAGCGCGTTCTCGTTGATATGCGCAGGGTCCGTTTGCAGCCAGTCGAGCGGATTGAAGCGTGCGGCGGGGATTTTGTAGAGCGGCGCGACCAACCCCCACGGATCGACCACATGCAGCTTTTGTCCCATGCGATGCCGAGCGGGCAGCGACACGAGCGCGTTCTCACCCTTGGGATCAATGCAGATGACGGAGCCGCGATAGGTCAGGAGATTGGGCAGGACCGTCCCGGCCCCCTTGCCCGAGCGCGCTGGACCAATCGTGAGACCGTGGCGGTCACCGATATAACGCAGGGCCTTCAGTTCGACGTTGCCGCTTGCAACATCGGTGACCGGAAACCGCCCGAGATAGAGGCCATCTCCCGCGAACAGGCCGTTCTCGTCGATATGCGCGGCATTGGCCCACATCGCCGAGCCGAAGGTCGTAGATCGCGGCGACGCGTCATACAGGAACCGGGCATAGGCAATGGCGAGGCCGACCGCGAGGCCGGTCAGCGCTGCGATGGGGATCATCATGTTGCCGACGAAGGGCACGAGCGTGATGTAAAGTCCTGCCAGCGCCAGAAGTGCTATCGCAACGTCGCGGTAGCGCCGCATCAGCACAATGATGGCGACGGCGCAGAAGCCGGCGATGAACCCGCCCGCGCCCACCATCACAACCTGAGTCAGCTGATTGAGCTGGATCTGCCCGGTCGGAATGAGCTGGCCCCAGGCATTGGTCTCGCGCCGCGCCGCCAGCCAGGCGACGGGCGCGCCGGTGGTGAAGGTCAGCAGTCCGCGAAAGTGGCGCCCGCACCAAAGCGACAGCGAAAGATGCACATTGTCGAGAAAGTTCAGCATGAGTTCCTCCTGTGATGGTCAGCGGTCGAGCGAAGGCCCGCGCGGGCGAATGCGTCGCGCGAACGGTTTGGACTGGTCGCGATCGGGCGGATCGGGCGGGCGCAGCAGCGCGCCGATACGGCGGGCCAGTTCGCGGCGGCCCTGCCGCTGCGCTTGCGCCAGCGCATCGATGCGGGCTTGCAGTTCACGCCGCTCGCGCATCTGCGCGCGATAGAGTTCTTCCTGCTGGGTCCGATCGCGCGAGAAGGTCGCGTATGACTCGCGCTCGTTCTCGCGGCGTATGACGCGGGCGCGGCCGGTCAGCAGATCCCAGGCACCGCGCATACCAGTGCGCAGCCGCGCGACGCGCTCGCGGGCCTCTCGCTGCCAGCGTTGTTCCTGTCCTTCGCGCAGACGCTCGCGCTCGGCCTGGTGCTGGGCCTTCATCGCCTCGCGTTCGGCGATGAAGGGGGCCTGTTCAGCTTCCTGCGTCTGACGGTTCTCGCGCCGAAGTTCTCGCGCGCGTTCGATCATGCGCGTCTTAAAGGTTTGGTGGACGTCCGCGACGCTCGGCAATTGCGCCGGGTCGCCGAGGCGGTCTGTGATGTCCTTAGTTTTGACGCCTACGGCCCGCGCGAGCGCGAAGACCTCGCCATGGATATCGACCGCGACGAAGCCGCGCCTGTCGCCCTGCGCCAGAAAATACCCGCTCTCTTCCAGCGCGTGCCGGAACCCGGCGAGGCTGTCCGAGCGGATCCACGCGTCGCGGAAGAGCTGCTTCAGCTCTCGCGGATCGAGGCCGAGACGCTGCGCCTGCTGCCATTCCGCCAGATCGAAATTGAGCGGATTGCGCCAACCATTGGTGCGATAGCCTTCCGGCAGCTCCCAGCCGTGTTCGAGGAAAAGATCCCGCGACAGCGCGTTGAGGCGGGTTTTGTAATACGGGAGATTGATCGCCTTCAGCGCGTGCGCATCGATACGGCTCCACACACAGTGCCAGTGCCGCCGCCCGTGCTTCTCGTGGCACACGATGACTCTTGGCTGGCCGGTCAAACCAAGAGACTGCTCCGCACGCTCGACGGCGTCTTTCAGTCCTTCCAGATCGATATGGGCGTCGCGTGGTGGCGAGAGGCTCAGCGAGAACAGGTACTGCTTTGCCTTCGTGGCCTTCGAGATGGCATGCGCTTCGTCGAAGGCCTCGCGTAGCGTCGTGCCGACGAAACCGCGCCGCTCGACCACGGTGACGTGGTCGTTCTCGTCGAGTTTCATCAGGTGTTGAGCGAGGTTGGCCCCGCCGCCGCGCTGCGAGCCGACGAGGATCATAGCCAATCCTCCGGATTGGCTGGCGGCGCGGTCTTGCTGGCGTCGAGGATGCGCTTGCCCAGCGCGTGCAGCAGCAGGAGGCGCATGGTGACGATGGCATCACAGGCATTGTGCAGCCGCTCAATGGTGACGGCGTCGCCGATCAGCGCGCCCGCCTCGGCATGCCGGGCCAGGGTGTTCAGGCTGTCCGCGAGGCCCGACTCGCCGAGCATTGCCAGCATCCGCGCCAGCAAAGCGGCATCGGTGCGCGGCACGAGGCCGACAGCGTCACGATGCTCGGCGTTGTCGCCGAGCAGGATTTTACGGGCATAGGCTCCGAGCGGCACGCGCCCGGCCTTGGCCTGAAGCGCCGCCTTCTCGCCATCCGTCAGGCGAATGGAAAAGGGCCGCGCTTCCGCAGCGCGTTCATGTCTTGCCATGGCCCGGCCCTCAGTTCGGCGTCAGAGGCGACGCGCGGGGGCGCAGGACGCGCTTCCTTGTCTTGCGGGCCGCGATGGCCGGAAGCGACGTTATCGGAGCGGGGGCGGCCGGTTTAGCGGGGGTAACGGCACTGTTTGGCAGGCTGTCGAAGTCGATGCCAGAATGCTTGAGTTGGTGGTTCCAGTCGGCCAAGATGTCGAAGAGGGAGTTCGAATTTAGGTCCGAACTCTCCGCCACTTTCTTGATCTCGCGCCAGTTCGCTTCGCTCACGGCTTCGATGGGGCGGCCTGAGCGGCCGGCGGGCAGTCCGCCCCCTTGCGAAGGCTGTGCGTTCGCCGCCAAAGGCCGCCTGAAGCGGCTCTACAACCGCTTGAGCACATAGCCGGCCGCCTCGCGATCCCAGGTGCCGACCGTCGCGCCGCGCTCGCGCAGCGTGAATTGCTGAACCTTGCCGTTCTCGGTCGTCAAGCTCCCTGAACCGCGCCGGATTTGTCGGAGGCTCCCGCTACTAAGCAGGTGGAGTCATGACGAGTAAGACGACGAACATGGTCTCGCCTGAGGTGCGGGGCCGCGCGGTGCGGATGGTGCTGGACCAGGAGGGCGAGCAATCATTGCCGCGCCGGAGGGGCTGGCCATCAAGCTGCCGCCTTGACCAGCCTGGGCTTCGACGCACCGTGATCCTGGGTCTTGAAGCTGTCGACCATCTGGTTCAGTCGGTCGATCTGCTCTGACAACGAGATCGCCGAAGCAGCGCTTTCCTCCGAAAGGGCCGCATTCTGTTGTGTCATTTCGTCCATATGCGCCACGACCTGCGCCATTGCATCGATGCCGTTGGATTGCTCGCCGGACGCTGCTGCTATCTGCGTGATCGTTCCGCAGAGGGTATTGGCCGACGAGGCGATCTTGCTCAAGACCTCTCCGGTGGCTCTCACCAGCGCCACACCTTGGGTGACTTCCGATCCCGAGGTGCTGATCAGCAACTTGATGTCGCGAGCCGCCTCGCTCGAGCGTTGCGCCAGGGTGCGAACTTCGGAGGCCACGACGGCAAAGCCCTTGCCGGCATCACCTGCCCGCGCGGCTTCGACAGCCGCGTTCAGCGCTAGCAGGTTGGTCTGGAACGCGATTCCGTCAATGACCGTCGTGATGTCGGCGATCTTGCCGCTCGACAGCTCGATGCGCGCCATCGCTTCAACCGCATCGCTGACAATGTCGCCGCCCTGTTCGGCAATGGACGTCGTCTCATGAGCCAGCGAAACGCTATGACGCGAGGACGTGGCGCTCTCTTTGACAGAAGCCGCGAGCTCCTCGGTGGTTGCGGCCGTCTCTTCCAGCGAGGACGCCTGCTGTTCCGTGCGCTGCGACAGATCATTGGCGCCCATCGTGATTTCGCGCGCCGAAAGGCCAATCTGGGCCGCCGTGGCTTGAATCGTGGTCACGGTCGCGCTCAGCTTGTGAACGGTGCCGTTGATCGCAGCCTTGAGTTCGCCGAGTCGGCCCTCATAGGCATTTTCGACCTCTTGCGTGAGGTCTCCCTCGGCCACGGCGTGCAGAACGGTCGCAAATTCGTCCGTCGCGCTGTCGACCACCTGGTTGATCAGATTGACGCTTTCAACGAGTTTTCGCAGCTCGGGCCCAATGTTGTCGCTCGAAACACGCCCGCTGAAATCGCCTTTGGCGGCGCGTTCGACGATACCCCCAACTTGGATCACGACATGGGCCATCGCCTCGGCGCGCGCGATACGCTCGACGGCACCGCGTTGCTCTTCGCCTTCCAGAGCGCGAACCCGAATGATGTTGTCCCTGAACACTGCGATAGACGCCGCCATCGCTCCGATCTCGTCCTTGCGGCCTTGATGAGGGACCACGACATCGAGATGGCCCGAGGTCAGCGACTTCATGACGCTTGTCAGATGCTCGATCGTCCGCACGCTGCGGCGCGAGATCAGCGCCACAAGCGGAATCAGGACCAGGAGCATGAGCATCGCCTTGACCGCGAGCCCCAGTTCGAAGGCAATGAGGGCTGACTGCCTCGGCCCGCGGTCGGTCAGCGTCATGACGACGAGAGGTTCTGCACCATGCAGTGGCAGTGACAACCCTGAAGCTTCGAAGGAGCGTTCCCCCAACTGGAGCGGGGCGGTCGCGTTCGCTGCCAGTGCCCCATCGGGTATGGCGAGAGACTTAAGATCAGGAAGCGTCGAGGCATTCACCATGGCCTTGTAGATGAGCACGGCCTCTGCCCCGGTCAGTCGCTTGATCTCGGCAGCCGTATCAGCCCTAAAGCGAGAACCGATCTTCAAGGTGCCGATGCGCTGCTCGCCAAAATTGATCGGCCGAACGGCTTCGGTCGCGACCTCTCCGGATGAGGGCGATACGGAAAGGCCGTTCGCCGCCTGACCCGCGATGGCCTGGCTCACCAAAAGCTCCCTGCTCTTGTCATCGCCGGCGCTGCTGGGGTTGTGACCGCGCATGATCACTATGCCCTTGGCATCGGTCACTTCAAGCGTGCCGACGATGGGATCGAGTTTTTTGATCTGCGCGAAGAGGCGCTCGAACGTCTCCCGCAGCCTGGCCGTGTCGCCGCTTCGAACCGCCGCGACAACGTCGGGGTGCGTCGCGTAGATCGAGGAGTAGGTTTCGACCCGTTGGCCGATCTTGGCCAGCACGTCCTGAGCTCGATCGCGCGTCGCCAAAGCATCTTTCGCCATGACCAGATCCGCATCTGACTTCAGTTCGAAATGCGAGAGCCCCAGCAGAACGACACAGCACGTCACGCACATGATGATGACAAGTCCGGCAGCCTTGGCGCCCAACGACTGAAATCTCGGCACGTTTCTTCTCCCACGCGAACGCGTGTGGATATATTTAAATACTTTGCGTTAACGATAATGACGCAGCGTCATACTAGAGTTTCGCTGATGGCGCACGCAGAGCGCGCATGGGCGTCGCCGGAGCTTCTTTTGGCTGCCTGGACCAATTCTCGAAAGGGGAACAGGCAGGTTGGCGCCGCGGCGATCATCCCCGCGTGAACGCGCTGTTCGACTGGCGCGGCAAAGGCACGCTGCCCTCTTCAGCTACACCATTGCGCCGACGCCGCCTGCAGGGATTGCAGGTCCGACCCGCTATGACCTTTAAAATCTCGGTGAGATCTTCGATGGGAAGCGCGGCCGCTTCGTCCGGAAGTAACCCCATCGGATTAGTTCGAACGAACTGAAGTTTTCGCTCGAATAGAATAAAATCAAGCCGATACCGCATGCTATTGCTTAACGTGTCGGATTGGCCCTCTTCCGAAATCTAAGCAGGCCATCCCGAAATAAATCTTTTTTGCGCTGGGCAGCCGCTAGGCCTCCCGGGCGGGAGGCACGTCATGCGCTACCTGCAGAACAAGATCTTCATCGCAGGACTTCTTGCGACCACATCGACCTTTGCTTACGCGCAAGGGGCCCAGCCATGGCCGGAGTACCATGAGGGCTTCGCGATCGACGGCAGTCCGACGCCGAGGCCCCACGGCGCTTGCGAACGCAAGCTCATCAGAGGCAACTGGCTGTGGGAATGCGATCCGGCGGCACCCGGCAACCCATTCCGCCTGAGCGCAGTCCCACCGGCAGCGCCCGGGCCAACCCTGGCAGATGCGGGTGGGGTACGATACTACAACGCCGTATCCCCAAATGGCCGCAGAACGCGGGCGCCGAGCCGGGAGTGCATCGTCGTACAATACGCCGATGACCTGCTGTGGACATGCCCGCCACTGACAACCGCGTCAATCGGTACGCCGGCGCCCGCGCCCGCGCCTCAGGGCGCCACTGCCGGCAATGTCCAATATTACAGTGCGGTTTCCTCCAATGGCAGGCGCATGCGCGCACCCAATGCCGCGTGCACCCTGGTTCAGCAGGGCGGCAGTCAATATTGGATGTGCCCACCCCTGACGACGGGAGCCTTGTCCTCGGACGGCTCGAGCAGCGCTGCAAGCTCTGGAGGCGGCGGCGCTGGCGACGGTTCTGGAAGCGGCTCCAGTAACGGGGCGAGCGGCAATTCCGGCGGCGGTGGCCAAGGCGGCGGTGGCCAAGGTGGCGGCGGTCAGGGCGGCGGTGGCCAAGGCGGCGGCGGTCAGGGCGGCGGTGGCCAAGGTGGCGGTGGCCAAGGCGGCGGTGGCCAAGGTGGCGGCGGTCAGGGCGGCGGTGGCCAAGGCGGCGGCGGTCAGGGCGGCGGTGGCCAAGGTGGCGGCGGTCAGGGCGGCGGTGGCCAAGGCGGCGGTGGCCAAGGTGGCGGCGGCCAGGGCGGCGGTGGCCAAGGAGGCGTCGGCCATGGCGGCGGAGGTCACGGCGGTGGCGGTGGCCATGGCGGCGGAGCTCACGGCGGTGGCGGCGGCCATGGCGGCGGAGGTCACGGCGGTGGCGGCGGCCATGGCGGCGGAGGTCACGGCGGTGGCGGCGGCCATGGCGGCGGAGGTCACGGCGGTGGCGGTGGCCATGGCGGCGAAGGTCACGGCGGTGGCGGTGGCCACGGCGGCGGAGGTCACGGCGGTGGCGGTGGCCATGGCGGCGGAGGTCACGGTGGTGGCGGTGGCCACGGCGGCGGAGGTCACGGCGATGGTGGCGGTCACGGCGGCGGCGGTAATGGTGGCGGCGGCCATGGTGGTGGCGGTCACGGCGGCGGCGGTAATGGTGGCGGCGGCCATGGTGGTGGCGGTCACGGCGGCGGCGGTAATGGTGGTGGCGGCCATGGTGGTGGCGGTCACGGCGGCGGCGGCAATGGTGGCGGCGGTCATGGCGGTGGTGGCCAGGGCGGCGGCGGTAATGGTGGCGGCGGTCATGGCGGTGGTGGCCAGGGCGGCGGCGGTAATGGTGGCGGCGGTCATGGCGGCGGTGGCCAGGGCGGCGGCGGCAATGGTGGCGGCGGTCATGGCGGCGGTGGCCAGGGCGGCGGCGGTCATGGTGGTGGCGGCCACGGTGGCGGCGGTAATGGTGGCGGCGGTCATGGCGGCGGTGGCCAGGGCGGCGGCGGCAATGGTGGTGGCGGCCAGGGTGGCGGCGGCGGTAACGCCGGCGGTCGCTGAAAGCCGCAACTGCATCCGGTCAGGCTATGTTACCAGCCTGACCGTTCGCGCGCTCCAATCAGGCAAGCTGATCCCGGCCAGCAGCCGACGCAGACAAAGGCGAGCACGTCCTCAGATCTCCGGCTACCCGAAACGGGTATCCTCGATGATCAGGCCACTCAGGGCCAATGCGGGCGCCGTGTTGCAGCGGTTACGGTGATCGTACCGCCATCGATCGACTCCCAGGCGCGCGGATTGGCTTGCGACATGCGGGTGAAGAACAGGTATCCGGTTTGCGACCAGGGCAGGACGCGGGAGGTCTTGTTGTCGAGAACGAGATCCCCCTCGGAGGTCGTTGCCATCAGCACCGCGTGCCCTTCGCCGGCGGGCGTGGCGACGACCGCGACCAACAGGGTCGACGATGGCCAGCCACGCTCGATCAGCAGCTTGCGCTTCAAGAGCGCGAAATCCTCGCAATCACCCCGCCCGTCGGTCGGGATGCTCCAGACATCCTCGCGGCCAAAATGATCCCGGTCGGATACCTCGGATATCGTGGAGTTCACCCGCGCATTGACCTCGTGAAGGTCGCGCTGGTGTTCCGGTGTCAGCAGAATCTGCCGCGTCAGGGCGCCGGACCGGCGGCATTCCGCCGGGTTGTTGGCGCAGAACGTCAGGAATGCCGGTGGTGGCGACGCCGGCCCGCGGGTCCTGGCCGCGAGCTGATCGGCCTGGGCCGAACCTGGCAGGGTTCCGGCGAAAAGAGCGACACCGAGAGTCCATGTCGCGACGGAGGCAAAGGTCGTCATAGCCGAAACCACATGGTCATGGTCCGCCTTGCGGGTTGCGAGATCGCGGGAAAGGCTGCTGAAGGATGGGGGCCTTTGCTTAAGAAAGAAGGCAATTCTGTGATGAGAATGCGCGGGAGATTCGCGCCAGTCGCATAAGTGCTTTGTGCAATTCGGCTCGCCGGCCAAGGCTGAAAACACCGCCGTCAACAGTGCGGTCCGCGGCGCATCATCGCGCGCCGGGTGAGCCACTCGCGTCAACGCACGGGTTTCGTTCGCCAAAATGGCGGCTCTCCGAAGGCAGGTTCTCGGCCGCGAACGTCGGGCGGTGCCGGAATGGGCGTACGCGTTGCAGTCCAGCCAGCGATCGCTCGCCTCCAACTCGTCCTGACACTAGGCCCGGCAATCGGCGCGTGATTCTTTCAGGCGGCTGCAGTTCGTCCCCAGTGGTGCCTGTCTTCACAGCCCGCGCGAGGCAGGAGACGCAGATCCCGAGCAGGAAATCGGGCGCGCCTCGCCCGCAAGGGTCGGCAACACGGCCGCGATGTGGTCGCCCAACGCCCGCGCGGCGGATGATGGCCGTAGCTCCGCGAACTCCAGCGCAATCCCGATCGCGGGCAGCACCGGCAATCCTGCCGAGACGATGTGCAGATCCGGCGGAACCGCGGTTCGGGTCAGAACGCTTATGGCGTGCCCCGATCGGGCAATGGCGATGAGACCAGCAAGGCTGTTGCTGGCAAAGGCCACCCTGTAGCGACGGCCAGCCGCTTCCATGGCATCGCAGGCCGCGCGGTAATCTAGTGTCATGGGCGCCGAAAGCGCCAGGGGGAGGACGGCCTGGTCAAGGATGTCCGGCTCCACCGCGTTTGCGACCCAGACGAAGTGTTCTCTCCGGATGACCTCGGCGCTGGCCGGATCCGGGAGGGAGACGAGCGCCATCTCGATCTGCCGCCGATGCAGCAGCGGGCGCAGCTCCGAGGTCGGCGCGCAGACCATGCGCAACTCGACATCGGGATGCAGGGCGCAAAACTCCCGCAGCAGATCCGGCAGAAACGCGATCGAGTAATCCTCGGGACAGCCGAAGCTGACCGAGCCCTTGAGGCCGGTTCCGCGCATGTCGGCGAGGATCTCGTCATGCCTGGCCAAAAGGGATTCGGCATGGGCGAGCAGCTTGTCCCCCGCTGTGGTCAGGCGCACGCCCGAGCCGCTGCGGTGCAGGAGAGCCTGGCCCGTCAGCGCTTCCAGGCGCTGCATCTGCATGCTCAACGCCGATTGCGTCCGCCCGATCTGCAGCGATGCGACGCTGATCGAGCCCGTGCGCGCGATGACGGCGAAGTTCCTGAGCAAGGCGAGGTCGAGCGTGCGCATGGTCATCAATTTAATCGATATCGGCTTGAAAGAGTATCAATTTGCGCGGTGCAACAGCCGCAACTAACCATGGGACGCTCCCGCTTCCGAGGTGATCCATGTCGCTGAACGCCGATCCCGCCTTCTGGGCCGCCGCAAACACGCATCTGACGCGCTATGGGCCCGATTTCGAATCGATCATCGTCGAGCGGGCCGAGGGCAGCTTCGTCTATGATGCCGACGATCGCGCTATCCTGGACTTCACCTCGGGCCAGATGAGCGCCGTCCTCGGCCATACCCATCCCGACATCGTCGCGACGGTGGACCGGCAGATGCGGTCCGTGGCGCATCTCTTCAGCGGGATGCTGTCGCGCCCGGTTGTCGATCTGGCCTCGCGTCTTGCCGCGCTCGCTCCCGGTCTCGACCGGGTGCAGCTCCTCACCACCGGGGCGGAATCGAACGAAGCCGCCATTCGCATGGCGAAGCTGGTGACCGGCGGACATGAGGTCGTCGCCTTCGCACAGAGCTGGCACGGCATGACGGGAGCGGCCGCTGCGGCAACCTACAGTGCCGGCAGGAGGGGCTATGGGCCGGTCGCTGCCGGCTCCCTCGTCATCCCTGCGCCCAACTCCTACCGCCCGCGCTTCACGCATCCCGACGGCTCCAATGATTGGCAGGCCGAACTCGACGACGCCTTCGCGCTGATCGACAGGCAGTCGACCGGCAACCTCGCCGCGTTCATCGCCGAACCGATCTTGTCGAGCGGCGGCATCCTCGAGCTCCCGCTTGGTTATCTCGCCGCGCTCAAGCGCAAATGCGAGGAGCGGGGCATGCTGCTGATCCTCGACGAGGCCCAGACCGGCATCGCCCGGACCGGCAACATGTTCGCGTTCCAGCGCGATGGCGTCACGCCCGACATTCTGACGCTGTCGAAGACGCTTGGCGCCGGCCTGCCGCTCGCGGCCGTGATGACCTCGCAGGCGATCGAGGAGAAGGCGCATGAGCGCGGCTTCCTGTTCTACACGACCCATGTCTCCGATCCGCTCCCGGCGGCGGTGGGCGTGACGGTCCTCGACGTGGTCGAGCGCGACGGCTTGGTCGCGCAGGCCATCGCGCGCGGGCAGCGGCTCCGTAATGGACTTCTGTCCCTTCAGCAGAAATTCGAATGCGTTGGCGACGTGCGCGGGCGGGGCCTGCTTCTCGGGCTCGAGATCGTGACCGATCGGCAGAGCAAGGCGCCGGGCTTCGAGCTCGGGGCCAGGATCATGGAAGAGGCCATGCGCCAGGGGCTCAGCATGAACATCGTCAAGCTTCCCGGCATGGGAGGCGTCTTCCGGATCGCGCCGCCGCTGACGGTCTCGGAGGCCGAGATCGACCGCGGCCTGGCGATCATGTCGGACGCGATCGAAACCGCCATCGCCAGGAACTGACCCTGGCGACGGGCGACGTCGCCTTGACCTGATCAGGCTGCCCGGCATAGGCGGAGTTTTCCGCATCGCGCCGCCCCCAACCCCAAGCCGGTTTGCCGTGCGTTAGCGAAAGCGGGCATCTTGGGCGCTCGCTATGGGGCAGCGCGCAAGCTTGGCTCGCGCCCGTAAGCGGGCGTCCCTTTGCTTGGCGGATGCTCTGGCCGATGCCTATGCCCGAGGGGCCGTCGCGCGCGACCCGGACCCTCCAATTTATCGTTGCGCCTTGCCGCGCCATAAAGAAACGCTATGGCGGCAGAATGCAGTTGTGGTTCCCAGAGCGAGTCCGCCGAACCTAGAATTTTCTCCCATCGGGCCTGCAAATCGTGCCCGATCGGGTCGGATCGTTGCGTGCCTGCGACGAAGCCGGTTCCGGCTAACCGCGACACGATCGCGGAACACGATCAGGGAACGGAGTCGATCATGGCCAACACAGTTCACCGCAGGGCTTTCTGCCTTCTCGCATCGGCCATCTGCCTTGCCGGCGCGCCTGTCTTCGAGACCCCAGCGCTGGCGCAGGACAACAGCATCCGCCTCGGCATCGTCGCGCCGATGAGCGGACCCAATGCCCGCTACGGCGCCTTCTCGCTGCGCGGCGCGCAGCTTGCCGCCAAGGACATCAATGCGGCTGGCGGCATAGATGGCCGCAAGATCCAGATCTTCTCTGCCGACAGCCAGGGCACGCCGGTCGAGGGCGTCTCGGCGACACGGCGCCTGATTGATCAGGACAAGGTCGATTTCCTGATCGGCGACGTGTCGAGCTCCGTGACGCTGGCGATGCAGCCTGTCGTCGAGGATGCCGGCGTCCTGCTGATCAACGCGGCTTCGTCGAACCCCAAGATCACCTATGCGGCGGGCGTCGGCGGCTTCAAATGGAGCTTCCGCAACTATCCCACCGATGAGAACCGCGCCCTGATCGTCGCGCAATATGCCGCCGAGAAGCGCGGCTTCACCAAATTCGCCGTGCTCTCGGTCGACAGCGATTATGGCCGCTCGGCGATCGACTTCACCAAGAAGTACCTGCCACGCTTCAACGGCCAGATCCTGACCGAGGACTACTACAAGGAAGGCGAGGTCGATTTCCGCAGCGTGCTGGCCAAGATCCGCGATTCCGGCGCTCAGGCGATCATCATGTACGGCCTTGCCGACACCACGCCGATCGTGGCGCGGCAGATGACCGAGGTCGGGCTCGCCGGCAAGGTGCCGCTGATCGGCAATGGCGAGTTCAACACCGAGAAGACGATCAAGTCGGCGCCGAAGGCGCTCGAAGGCGCCGTCGAGGCCGCAGCCTGGCTGCCGGCCTGGGACAGCCCCAAGAGCAAGGGCTTCGTGACCCGGTTCACGGCCGAATACCGCGAGGCGCCCAACAACCACGCTTATGTCCATTGGGAGACCGTCAACCTGCTCGGCAAGGCGGTCGAGGCCGCCAAGAGCGCCGACCGCGCCAAGGTCCGCGATGCGCTCGCCAAGATCAAATATGACAGCGCCGTGGGCGAGGTGACCTTCGACGACCACAACCAGGCGAAGCTGCCGATGATCCTGTTGCAGATCGAGGACGGCAAGCCGGTGGTCAAGGGCGCCTATTCCGCCGATATCGACTATCCGCGCTGACCGTCCCGCGCGGGTGCAAGAGCGCGGGGGTAAGCGCGCGGGCTTAAGGGGAGGTCGGGATGCTGTTCCAAATCTCAGAGCAGGTCGTCAACGGCATCGTCACCGGGGCCGTCTACGCCCTGGTCGCCGTCGGCATGACGATGATCTTCGGCGTCCTGCGGGCCATCAATTTCGCCCATGGCGAATATTACATGGTCGGCACCTTCGGGGCCTGGGTCGCGATCGAGTATTTCGACCTGCCTTATCCGGTCGCCATCGTCGCCGGCGTCATCGCCACGGCCTTCGTTGCGCTGGTCATCGGGCAGTTCGTGATGCGGCGCATGGTCGGGGCGCCGGCCGAAGCCGGCGTCTTGGCGACGCTGGGCATCGCGCTCATCCTTCAGAACACCGTCATCCTGCTCTTCGGCGGCGGCTACAAGTTCTTCGAAGGCGGCTATATCGAGCCCGTCACCATTCTGGGCGTATCGCTCGCCGAGCAGCGCCTGCTGATCATCGCGGTCGCCGTGCTGGTCTTCTTCGGGCTCGAGCTCCTGGTGACCTATAGCCGCATGGGCAAGGCGATGCGCGCCGTGTCGCAGAACGTCGAGTGCTGCGCCGTGGTGGGCATCGACGTCCGCAAGGTCGTGGTGAGGACCTTCGTCCTGGGGGCGGCGCTCGCCGGCCTGTCAGGGGTGCTGACCGCCCCGGTCAATGTCAGTGTCTACGGCGGCATGGGCGAACTGATCACCTTCAAGACGCTGCCGATCATCATCATGGGCGGCCTTGGAAATGTCCGCGGCACCTTCTTCGCCGCGATGATCCTGGGCATCGCTGAGAGCCTGGTTGCCACCTATGTCGGCCTGCAGTTTCGCGACACGGTCGGCTTCGCCACGCTGATGCTCGTCTTGATGTGGCGCCCGCACGGGCTGTTCTCCGCCCAAGCCCGTTACTGAGCCAGCGACCCTTTCCAGCCAATCTGTCCGAGGATCGACCATGTCGCTGAACGAGAGCTCGCTTCCGCTGCCTGGCCGCGACCTGAGGCTGCCCTTCGGGCTGGCCGTCGTCGTCCTGGCCTGTTGCGCGCCGCTGCTGCTCGGCAACTACGCGCTGCATGCGGTGATCATCTCGCTGATCTTCCTGCTGCCGGCCCATGGGCTCAATCTGCTCGTGGGCTATACCGGCCTGCTCTCGCTCGCCCAGGCCGCTTTTTTCGGCGTCGGCGCCTATGTCTCCGCCCTGATGGCGGTGCATTGGGGCACGCCGTTCTACGTCAACCTGTTCGGCGCGGGCCTCGTTGCCGGGGCGCTCGCGCTGCCGCTTGGCATCCCGGCTCTCAGGCTGCGCTCGACGTCTTTCGTGATGTGCACGCTCGGCTTCGTCATCATCGGACAGGCGGTCGCCAAGAACTGGATCAGCCTGACGCGCGGCGACATGGGGCTGTCGGCCATCCCCAAACCCTATTTCGCGCTCGGGCCGGCCTCGTTCACGGTCTCCGGGACGGTCGGGTTTTACTATCTCGTGCTCGCCATCGCTGCGCTGGCGACCTTCGCCGTCTGGCTGATCGTGACCTCGCCGGCCGGCCGCAACATGGTGGCGATCCGCGAGAACGAGACGCTGGCTGAGTCCGTCGGCGTGCCGACCTGGCGCTACAAGCTGATCGTCTTCATGATCAGCGCGGCCTTCGCCGGGCTCGGCGGCAGCGTCTACGCGCATTATCTGACCGTGGTCAGCCCGCTGACATTCCAGATGTCGAATTCGACGCTGATGCTGATCATCGTGCTCGGCGGCGGGCCGGGCACCATTTCGGGTGTCGTCTTCGGGAGCCTGCTCTTCGTCGGTCTGTCCGAGGCGCTTCGCATCGCTCCCGAATTGCGGATGGTGGCCTACGGCTTCTGCCTGCTGGCGCTGGTCTTCTGGTTCCCCAAGGGCTTTGCGCCGCTGATCACTCGCTTCTGGACCATGCTGAGGGGGCGCTCATGACCGGTCTGCCGATCCTGGAGATCACTGGCCTCAGCAAATCCTATGGTGCGATCCGAGCCGTGGACGGCGTCGATCTGCAGGTCCATCGCGGCGAGATCTGCGGGCTGATCGGACCTAATGGCTCCGGCAAGTCGACCTTCTTCGATTGCACGTCAGGCCTTGCTCGCCCCAATGCGGGCTCGGTCAGGCTCGATGGGCAGGACATCACCGGCTGGTCGCTGAACCGCATCGCCCGGGAAGGCCGCATGCTGCGGTCGTTCCAGAAGACGGTCACCTTCGGTGCGCTCGATATCGAGGAGAACCTCGTCATCGCCGGCCAGATGTTCACCTTCCCGAGTGTCGCCTCGACCTTCGGGCTCGGTGCCCGCTCGCGCGCCCGGGTCGACGGCCTGCGCCAGCGTGCGCGCGAACTCATCAGGTTGTCGGGGCTCTGGGATGTCAAAACCCAGCCGGCGGGCAATCTCTCGGGCGGCCAGCAGAAGCTGATCCAGTTCGCCTCGATGCTGATGCCCGAGCCCAAGCTGATCCTGCTCGACGAGCCGATGGCGGGGATCAATCCCAAATTGATCGAGCGCGTCGTCGAGGCGATCCGCTACGCCAATGAACAGCTCGGCGTCAGCTTCCTGGTGATCGAGCACAACATCGACGTCATCACCAGCATTTGCCAGCGCGTCGCCGTGCTCGACCAGGGGCGCAAGCTCGCCGAGGGCACGCCGGCCGAGATCATGCGCAACCAGGCGGTTCGGGAGGCCTATCTCGGTGGCTGAGACCAGTCTTTCGATTGCGGGCCTGCGTGCCGGCTATGGCTCGCTGGACATTCTCAACGGCGTCGATCTCGACGTGCCGCAGGGCCAGTTCGTCGCGCTTCTGGGCCCCAATGGCGCGGGCAAATCGACCCTGCTCAAGACGCTCTATGGCATGACGACCATCAAGGGGGGCGCCATACGCTGGCAGGGCCGGGACATTGCCGGGCTGGCATCGCGCGCGATCCTGGCGCAAGGCGTCTCCCTGGTGCCCCAGGGCCGCTGCAACTTCCCGCTCATGACGATCGACGAGAACCTGCAGATGGCCGCCTACACCCTGCGCGACGCCAAGGTGAAGGCCGATCGCGACTATGTCTACGAGCTCTTCCCGATCCTGAGGAAGCGCCGCACGACGCTCGCCGGCAATATGTCGGGCGGCGAACAGCAGCTTCTGGAGGTCGCGATGGCTGTGCTCCAGCGCCCGCGCATCCTGCTGGTCGATGAGCCGTCGGTCGGATTGTCCCCGGCCGCGATCGGCATCGTCTTCGACGAGTTGCTGCGCATCAACGCGATGGGTCAAACCATCCTGCTGGTCGAGCAGAACACCAAGAAGGCGATGGAGGTGGCGCAGCGCGCCGTCATCCTGCGGCTGGGCAAGGTGATCTGGGATGGCAAGCCAACCGAGATCAGCCATGACGAGCTCGGCGAGCTCTTCATGACGGGAAAGATGCGCGGCGAGACGGACGTGCAGCACTGACGGTGGTGGCAGCCGGTCGGTTTCGTGTTGCCGGGGAATGACCTAACTTCGCGACCTGTGGAGGCGGCCGGGTCGATGAGTGTCGATTTCAAGAAGTTGAAGAGCTTCGTGAAGGTGGTGGATGCCGGTAGCGTGTCTCGCGCCGCTGGCATGCTGCGCACGGCTCAGCCGGCGCTCTCCCAGCAGATCGCCGCGCTTGAGAGCCATTTCAAGCACAAGCTCCTGATCCGCAGCAATCATGGCATCGCGCCGACCGAAGCCGGGCTGATCCTCTACCGTCACGCCCAGCTCCTGCTGAAACAGGTCGAGCAGGCGCGGATCGATATCGAACAATCCTCGCGCTCGGTCGCAGGCCGTGTCTCGATCGGGCTCGCCACCTATTCGGCGTCGAGCGCATTGTCGCTGCCGCTGCTCAAGGCGATGAAGACGCGCTACCCCGACATCGTCGTCCATATCAATGACAGCTTCGGCCATGTGCTGAGCGAGCTGATCATGACCGGCAAAATGGATATGGCGGTCATCTATGGATCGAGGCCGATCAAGGGCGTCGTGCTGCACCCGTTGTTCCGGGAGGAGCTTGTCCTGGTGTCGCCGCCGGGCGCGGCCATCGGGACGGTCGAGGGGGAGGCGCTCCCGCTCTCGGCTCTGGCCGAGGTCGACCTGCTGCTGCCGAGCCGAGGCCATTTCCTGCGCCAGATGATCGACGAGTCGCTTGCGCGCGCCCGTGTCGCGCCGCGCGTCTGCGCCGAGATCGAATCCGTCTCGTCGCTGGTCGCAGCCGTCATGGACGGTCTGGGTTCGACGATCCTGCCCGGGTCCGTCGCAGCCAGCGCCGCAGGCTTTCGCGGCGCCGATGTCCGGCCGCTGATACGGCCCGCGATGACGGCTACGGTTTCCCTTTGCGTGTCCGACCATCTGCCGATGTCGGAGCCCGCGATTGCAGCACGCTCCGTGCTGATAGAAATCGTTCAGGCCTTGATCCGGGAGGCGCCCTTCGGGTTGAAATCGGCTGGCGAGGCCGAGCGTTCCCAAGCCACGCCATAAACGCCGCGCCATAAATGCCGCGCCATAAACAAAGCCTATAGCGGCAGACTGCAGTCCTGTTGGCCAGCTGCGCGTGGCTGGCTCTACCCTTCCTGTGTCGTCGCGGTGAATGGCTTGGCGTTCGGTTCGCCGGCGCAGCCTCCGCGACCTCCGCAAGGCAGGCTCAGAGGACATCATGGCCAAGCTGGCATTCGATACCGGTGGAACCTTCACCGATTTCGCGCTGCTCGACGATGCAGGCGAGGTGCATCTGCATAAGGTGCTGAGCACGCCGTTGAACCCGGCCGAGGCCGTGGTTCAGGGCGTCACCGAGCTGCTGGAGGCGTTCGGCGAGGTTATCGACACCGCCACGCTGCAGGTCCTGGGCGCCACCACGGTCGTCACCAATGCCGTGCTGGAGCGCAAGGGCGTCGAGACCGGCTTCGTCGCGACCGCCGGCTTTCAGGACATGCTGCGCATCCGCAACGAGGGGCGCTACGATCTCTACGATCTCAACCTGCGCTATCCCGACCCGCTGGTAAGCCGCGCCAACAGTTTCGGCGCCCGGGAGCGCATCGCGGCCGACGGCGAAATCGTCGCCGAGCTGGACGAGGATAGCGTGCGCGAGATCGCCGGGCGGCTGCGCGAAAAGGGGGTCCGCTCGGTCGCGGTCTGCCTGCTCCACGCCTATAAATACCCGGCGCATGAGCAGCGCGTCGCTGCCCTGCTGAAGCACGAATATCCCGATATCTTCGTCTCGCTCTCCTCCGAGGTCTGTCCGGAGGTTCGCGAGTTCGACCGTGCCTCGACGACGGTGGTCAACGCCTATACGCGGCCCCAGATGGCCGGCCATGTCGCCCATCTCCAGCGCGAATTCGCTGGGAAGGGCATCGATCGGCAGGTGCTGTGGATGACCTCCTCGGGCGGTCTGGTTCCCAGCCAGCGCGCAGCCGAGCTGCCTGTGCGCCTGATCGAGTCCGGCCCTGCTGCCGGAGCTGTCGCTGCCGCCGAGTTTGGCCGCATTGCCGGGGAGGGCAGTGTGCTCTCCTTCGACATGGGCGGCACCACCGCCAAGCTGTGCCTGATCCCCAATGGCGAGCCCACGGTCGGCACCGATCTCGAAGTCGCGCACTACCAACGATTCCGGAAGGGGTCTGGCTTCCCCCTCAAGATCCAGTCGATCCAGATGATCGAGATCGGGGCGGGTGGAGGCTCGATTGCCGTCAAGAATCCGCTCGGACTGCTCGATGTCGGCCCGCGCTCGGCGGGCGCCTTGCCGGGGCCTGCCGCCTATCAGCGCGGCGGTACCGAGCCGACCGTCACCGACGCCGACATCCTGCTCGGCTATATGGGGACGGAATCCTTCGTCGGCGGCTCGTTCAAGGTCTCGAAACAGGCCGCCCACGATGCGATGGCGCGCCTGGCCAGCGATCTCGGTGTGGGCGTCACGCGCTGTGCCTGGGGCATCCATGATCTCGTCAACGAGTCGATGAGCAAGGCGGCTGCGATGCATGCGACCGATCTCGGCGTCGATCCCCGCTCCCTGCCCATGGTCGCTTTTGGCGGCGCCGGCCCGGTCCACGCCTATGGCATCGCTCGCAAGCTCGGCATCAAGCGCATCATCTGCCCGACGGGGGCGGGCGTGACCTCCGCGATCGGCCTGATCATTGCTCCCGTCGCCGTCGACCTGTCCGCGAGCTTCCCGATGGGCCTGGCGGCTTGGGATGCTGCGCAGATGCGCCGGCTGCTCGGTGGCCTTGCGGCTCAGGGAGCCGAGGTCGTGTCGGCTGCCGGCGTGCCCAAGGAAACCATCGAAAATCGCTATACCGTGGACATGCGCTATGTCGGCCAGGGTCATGAGATCACGGTCGCGCTGCCCGAGCTCGACCTGCCGCAGGAGGATTTCCTGGCGCAGCTCACGGCCAATTTCACCACGCTCTATCGCGAGCTCTTCGGCCGCACCGTCAAGGCCGGCCTCGAGGTGATCACCTGGCGTTTGCGGGCCGGAGGGCGGAAGGGCAAGGTCACGCGCCCTCATGGCACGACAGCGGCAGAGGCCCTGAAAGGCCGGCGCGACGTCTATTTCCAGGAACTGGGCACGGCCGTCGAGACCCCCGTCTACGACCACTACAGCCTGCCGGTCGGTGAACCCGTGAAGGGGCCGGCCATCGTCGAGCAGCGCGAGTCGACAGCCGTGATCGGTCCAAGCGGGACAGCCCATGTCGATGCGCATGGCAACCTCGTCATCAACATCCTCTGAGGGCGATTCCGATGTCCAAGACCTTGATGGCCAAGACCTCGATGGCCAAGACCTCCATGGCCAAGACCTCGACTGCCAAGGCCGCCACGGATTTCAACGATCCGATCAATCTCCAGGTGATGTGGAACCGCCTGATCTTCATCGCCGACCAGGCCGATACGGTGTTGGGGCGCACAGCCTTTTCGCCGATCGTGCGCGAGAACCACGACTACGTCACCGTGCTGCTCGACAGTCGCGGGCGGGCGCTGGCCCAATGCACCTGGTCGATTCCGGTCTTCATCACCTCGCTGCCGGTGGCCGCACAGACCTATTTCCTGCCGAAATTCCCGCCCGAGACGTTGCAGGAAGGCGATGTGCTCGCCACCAATGACCCCGAGATCGGCACCGGCCATCTGCCCGACGTCACGATGATCACGCCGATCTTCAAGAACGGAAAGATCGTCGCCTATGCCGGCTCGATCGCGCATTTGCCCGATATCGGGGGCGCGCCGCTGCATTCGGAAGCCAGCGACATCTATGAGGAAGGCATCCGCTTCCCGATCGTGAAGCTGCACCGCGCCGGTGTGCCCAACCAGGACGTCCTGGACATCATCGCGGCGTCCGTGCGGCTTCCCACCGAAGTGCTCGGCGATCTGGAATCCATGGTCGCGGCCAACAACGTCATGGGCCGCGAGCTCGTGAAATTCCTCGATGAATACGGCCTCGATGAGGTCGATGGTCTCGCAGACGCGATCCATTCGCGCTCGGAAGCCCAGATGCGCAAGGCGATCCGCGCCTGGCCCAATGGCCGCTATGAGGCTGAAGTCCTCCTCGACGGATACCACGACGACATCACGCTCAAGGCCGCCGTCATCGTTGCCGACGAGACGATCCATGTCGACTACACCGGCACGTCCGACCAGGTGCTGCACTCCATCAACTGCCGCACCAACTACCGCTACGCCCACTCCGTCTACGCGCTGAAATGCCTGCTCGACCCTGAGACGCCCAATAATGAGGGCTGCATCACGCCGGTCACGGACGAGGCGCCGCTCGGCTCGATCCTCAATCCCGAAGCCTGGACGGCCGGCAACTCCCGCAATCTCATCGGCCACGTCATCCCATCGCTGATCTTCAAGGCGCTGGAGGGCATCGTCCCCGACAAGGTCATGGGCGACAGCGGCGGGGCGCCGATCTGGGCGGCCAATTGTGTCGGCCGGCGCGATGACGGTTCGCAATATGGCTCGGTCCAGAATTTCCATGGCGGCCAGGGTGCGCGAGCAGAACTCGACGGGCTGGATACGCTGAGCTTCCCCTCCAACTGCAAGGTCACGGCGATCGAGATGTTCGAGATCGCGGTGCCGGTGCTGACGGAGTGCAAGGAGCTGATCGCGGATTCAGGCGGGGCAGGGCAGCATCGCGGCGGGCTCGGCCAGCGCGTCATTCTGCGCAATCGCGCCAAGGCGCCGATGAACATCTATCTCGCGACCGAGCGCGTGCGCCACCCCTGCTTCGGCGTCGTCGACGGACAGTCGGGCATGCCCGGCAAGGTTGCAAGGAACGGCGAGGCGCAGTTTCCGAAAGGCAAGGTGGTCCTCCAGACGGGCGATCGCCTCAAGGTCGAGACACCGGGCGGCGGTGGCTGGGGACGCGCTGCGGCGCGCTCAGCCGAGCTGATCGCGCTGGATCTTGCGGAGGGGCTTGTCAGCCCCGATGCCACGCGACGTATCTACGGCAAGGCCTTCGCGGCGGCGGCTGAGTAGGGCGAGTAGGGAGAGATCATGGCACTGCTCAAGGGCAAGATCGCGCTCGTCACGGGGGCCGGCACCGGGATTGGGCGTGAGAGCGCGATCCTCTTGGCGCGCGAGGGGGCAACCGTGGTGCTGACCGGACGGCGAGCCGGCCCGCTCGATGAGGTCGCCAAGGTGATTGTGGAACAGGGCGGGCAGGCTGTCAGTCGCACTCTCGATATCGCCGACCGCAGCGCCATCGTCGCGACTGTCGCGGCCATCGAGGCCGAGCTCGGCCCGATCGATATTCTCGTCAACAATGCCGGCAGCGCCAGCAAGGTCCTGAATGCCCGCTTCCTGTCCGAAGCGGAGTGGAACGCAACGCTGAACGTCAACCTAACCGCGGTGTTCTCGCTGACGCAGGCGGTGCTGCCGGCGATGATCGCGCGCGGCGAAGGCACCATCATCACGGTTTCGTCGCTGGCTGCGCTCAATCCCAATCTGCTGGGCGGAGCGGCCTATGGCGCGGCCAAAGCCGGCGTGAAGAACTTCATGGGCTTCCTGCACAACACCTATCGCAACCAGGGCATCCGCGCGACGACGATCCTGCCGGGCGAAACCGATACGCCGATCATGAACAACCGCGCCCGGCCGCCGCTGGCGGAAGAACGCGCCATCATGCTCGATGCCCATGACGTGGCGCGCGCCGTCCTGCTCTGCGCCAGCCTTCAGCCCGGCGCGATGATCCCCGAACTCCACATCTGCCCGACGCGGATGCGCGACACCTCCGCCGATATCGAGACCGCGCGCTGGGTCGGCGCGCCCGACGACACGCCTGACAAGCCCATGCGCTGAGAGCGAGGACAAGACGATGAACGGAGCCAAGCTGCGCGGCAAATTGAGCCGGGGCGAATGCGTCAGCATGCTGGCGACACATCATCTGTCCCCCGGCCATGCCGTCAGGCTGACCGAGCTGGGCGCCGATGCGATCTTTCTCGATTGCGAGCACGGCACCTGGAGTTTTGAGGATGTCCGCCTCACCGCCCAGGCGATCCGGGGCGCTGGCGGTGCGGCGATCGTTCGGCCGGACTGCCACCAGCGCTCCCTTTTGATCCGCTATCTCAACGCAGGCGCGGACGGGCTGATGGTGCCGATGATCGACACGGCCGAGCAGGCACGCGGCGTGGTCGATGCCGTCCGCTATGGCTGCTTTGCCGATCATGAGAAGCGGCTCGTCATCGGCATGATCGAGACCTTGGAGGCGATCGAGGGCATCGATGCGCTGCTTGCCGTCGAGGGGATCGACGTCTTCTTCATCGGCCCCGGAGATCTCTCACAGAACATGGGCTATCCGCCCGCGCCGCCTTTCGGCCAGCCGCGCCCGCAAGCGGTTGTCGACAAGGTCGCGGAGGCCGTCAAGGCGATCCGCGGGGCGGGCAAGGTCGCCGGCACATTGGCAACCGCCGATGAATTGCCGTTCTGGCGAGACAAGGGCGTGCAGTATTTCTACGTTCACTCCGACCCGTTTCTCCGTATCGGGATGAACCAGCTGGCCGGCTTGCTCGCGGGGTAATTTCGCTGCGCTTAAGGCCCTGCATCGTGCCCGGCGCTCACTCTGTGTTGAGCCATCCGGGCACTCCAGGTCGATCAGGCGCCTCCGGCTCCTGATCAGATACCGAGCGCGCAGCCGTCCTTGCGCGGGTCGGAGCCGCCGAGCAGCGTGCCGTTCTCCCAATCGATCCAGATCGCCTGGGCGCCGCCGATCGGCGTCTTGGCGGGCTGAACCTTGAAGCCCCGGCTTTCGAGTGCAGGCCCGCAGGACGCCAGCAGGCGGCCTTCGAGCTCGACGGTCGCGGTGCCGGGCAGCGGGAACAGCCGCGGCAGGTCGATCGCGCTCTGCAGGTCGAGGCCGTGGTCGAACAGCTTCGACAGGAAATGGGCATGGCCCATCGCCTGGTAATGCCCGCCCATCACGCCGAAGGACAGGCAGACCTTGCCATCCTGCGCAAGCATGGCAGGGATGATCGTGTGCATCGGGCGCTTGCGTGGGCCGACCGCGTTCGGGTGGCCCTGTTCGAGCACGAAGCTCTGGCCGCGGTTATGGAGAAGCACGCCCGATTTCGGCGTCAGCAACCCGCTGCCATAGGGATGGAAGATCGAGTTGATGAAGCTGACTGCATTGCGGTCCTTGTCGACGACGGAGATGTAGACCGTGTCGCGATGCTCGGCGCCGCCTGTCAAAGCCGGCAGCGGCGCGGTCGCGCGCGCCGGGTCGATCCGGGCGGCGAGCTCATCGGCAAGCGCGTCCGAGAGCAGATAGTCGACCGGCACATGGCTGAGCGCCATGTCGGCGACGAACTGGTCGCGCGCGGCATAGGCCAGGCGCGTTGCCTCGACCTCGATATGCAGGTTCTCCACGGCAAGCGGATCGGGCTTCGGCGTGAAGCGCTCGAGGATCTTCATGATCATCAGGGCGACGATGCCCTGGCCGTTGGGCGGGATTTCATAAACGGTGCGGCCGCGGAACTGCGTGCTGATCGGCGTGACGTATTCGCCCTCGGCCGTAGCGAAATCCTCCAGCGTGTGCAGGCCTCCAGCCGCCTTGAGATAGTCCACGATCTCGGCGGCGACCGCGCCGCGGTAGAAGGCGTCCCGCCCGTCGCGGCCGATCGCCTCCAGAGTCGCTGCCAGATGGGGCTGGTGCTGGACCGTGCCGGCAGCCGGAGCCTCGCCATTGACCAGGAAGGTCGCGGCCGCATTGGCATCCTGCCGCAGCAGATCGCGCTGGTTGCCGAGGTCATAGGCGACGCGCGGCGTGATCGCGTAACCGTCGCGGGCGAGCTTGACCGCCGGCTGCAGGATCTCGGCGAGCGGCATCCGGCCATGATCCTTGACCAGCCGCGTCCAGGCGTCGACGGCGCCCGGCACCGTCACGGCATGGGGCGAGTGCCGTTCGAGCGTGGTGATTCCGGCCGCGCGGTACCAGTCGAGCGTGGCTGCAGTGGGCGTGCGGCCCGAGCCGTTATAGCCGCGGATATCGGTGCTGCCGCCCTTCGAGATCAGGGCGAAGCAGTCGCCGCCGATGCCGGTCGAGCCCGCCTCGACGACGCATTGCACGGCGCAGGCGCCGACTGCCGCATCGACCGCATTGCCGCCGGCGCGCAGGATGTCGATGGCGACGAGTGTCGCCGCCGGATGCGAGGTGGCGGCCATCGCCTCGCGACCGATGGCGAGGGAACGTCCGGGAAGCTCGAAGTCACGCATGGCAGGCCTGATCTTGGTTGGCCGCAGGCATCGACGCCGACGGCGGTGGGTTCATCAATGACGGGCTCGCCCGGACGGCAGTGTTGCTGCCCTCCGGGCCTGCGTTCTCAGCCCTTGCGCAGATTGGTGAAGACGGGAACGCCGTTCAGCATGCCGGTCAAGTTCTTGCGATAGGCGACGGGCTGGAAATACTGCCCAGCCGGGACATAGGGCACATCCTGCATCGCCTGCAGTTCGATCTCGCGGGCGATCGCTTTCTGCTCTGCCAGAGTAGCTGCCTCGAGCCAGCGGGCGCGCAGCGCCTCGATCTGCGGGCTTTCGGGCCAGCCGGGGCCGGCCTTGGGGCCATTGCCGCGCAAGGGCGAGCTCGTCGCCGGCGAGCCGAGATCGAGGCCCGACCAATAGGTGACGTAGCAGCTCCAGCCACCTTGCTCGATCGGGGTGCGATTGGTGATGCGCTGGAGGACAGTGCCCCAATCGGCCGCGACGAAGTCGACATTCGCACCGATCTGACGCAAGGCGTCGGCCGCAACATCGCAAACCAGCGAGATGCGCGGCACGTCCTGGGCCGCGAGGAAGACGATCCGCTCGCCCTTATAGCCAGCGTCAGTCAGCTCCTGCTTGAGCTTGCCGAAATCCTTCGGCCCTTTCAGTACCGACGCTGCGGCGTCCGACGCCATCGGCGAGTTGCCGGGAAAGAAACCCATGCTGCTGCGCTCGACCTTGGGATCGCCGCCGCAGACCGCGTCCATGCAGGCCTGCTGGTCGATGGCCTTGAGGATCACGCGCCGGATGGCCGGGTTGTTGAACGGCGCCTGGGTATGGTTGAGGCGCAGTTGGCCAGCCATGCCGCTCGGATCCTTGACCTCGACGACGATGTTGGGGTCCTTCCGCAGCAGCGGCAGCAGGTCGATCAGCGGCTGCTCGATCCAGTCCACGGCTCCGGTCTGGAGCGCCGAGACCGCTGTCGCGGGGTCCGGCATGACATTGAACTCGATGCGATCGAGATAAGGCGTGCGCGGCCCGGCCGTGAAGCTCGGCGTGCCGCTGGGACGCGGCACATAGCCCTGGTGACGGGCATAGACATGGCGGGCGCCCGAGACGCGCTCTTCCTTGACATAGCGGAACGGGCCGGAGCCGATCGCCTCCGGAATCTGCTTGAACGGGTCGGTCTCGGCCAGGCGCTCTGGCATGATCGCGGCGACGAGCGCGCTCGGGCGCGCCAGCGCCGCCGGCAGCAGCGGGAAGGGCTTTTTGAGCCGGAAGACGATGGTGCGGTCGTCGGGCGCCGAGAGCTCGTCGGTCACTGCCATCAGAGATTGGCCGAAGGCATCGCGCGCGCCCCAGCGCTTGATCGAGGCGACGGCGTCGCGCGCCAACACCTTGGCTCCGTCATGGAAGACCAGGCCCGGCCGCAGCGTCAGGGTCCAGCGCTTGCCGTCATCGTCGACGACATGGCCTTCAACCATTTGCGGCTGCGGCTGCAGGGCCTCGTCGAGCCCATAAAGCGTGTCCCAGACCAGCAGCGCATGGGTGCGGGTCGAATAGCCGGTCGTCCAGATCGGGTCGATGATCGCGACGTCGGAATAGGGCACGAAACGCAGAGTCCTGGCGTCCTGCGCAAGCGCGAGATGCGGCGCCGCGGGCAGAAAGGTTGCGGCGGCGGAGGCTTTCAGAAACTGGCGTCTGTCCATGTCATTCCCCTGTTATTGATGTCTTGTGCATGGCGTGCAGGCCGCTGCGGGCCCTTGTCGCGCCTGAAATCGGATCGCTTTGGCGCATCCCTCCCGATGCGTGGCTAAGGCAGTTGCAGTGCGCTCGAAGCTACTTGGCCGGCGCGGCGTGGCTTGCCACCAGCGAGATTGCCGTTCGCGAGATTGCCGCTGCGCAGGAATTCGGCGAGGCGCGGCGCCGTGCGCATGACGTGGTCGCGCATGGTCTGTTCGGCGAAGGCGGCATCGCCCGTCTTCATCGCCTCGACCACGACATGCTGGGTCTGCGTGGCGGTGCGCGGCCGGTCGATATGGTGGAGCCAGACGCGCATATAGGGCTCGACGGCGATATGCAGCGCCGAGATCTGCCGCATGAGCTTCGGCCGGCCGCTGAGCCCGCAGATATATTCGTGGAAGGCCTGGTGATGGCTCAGCCAATCGCCGCCGCCGGCTTCGCCGCTGCGCTCCATCCGCTGGATGAAGCTGTCGAGTTCGGCCAGCACCGCGGCGTCGACGCGTGGCATGGCGAGGCGGACCGCCAGCCCCTCGAGCACCGAGCGCATCTCGAAGCTCTCGAAGATCTCGTCGATGGTCAGGCCGGACACCACACAGCCGCGGTTGGGCCGGATCATGACGAGGCCTTCATTGGCGAGGCGCTGGAACGCCTCGCGCACCGGCATGCGGCTCATCGCCAGTTCCTGCGCGATCGTCTCCGGGATCAGCCGCTCGCCCGGCTGATAACGCCCGACGCGGATGGCCTGGAGAATCGCAAGATAGGCCTCCTCCTGCGCCGTGGCGGCGGAAGGTGTTCGTCCAAAGCTCATGGACTCGCTCCCTGCGAGAGCGCTGCCAGGGACGGCAGCGCTCGATTGCATCACTGTATCCAGTGATGCAATCGAAGGGGACAGAAGGCAAGCGTCCGGCCTGCCGCAATGCTGCGCAACAGCGCCTGAACTTTTGGCCTGTCTGTATGAGCGCCCTGCAGCGCGAGCCGTCGGGGGCCGGCTGTATCGTGCGTCGGGCGTTGCCGCCGGGCCTTGCTGTTTGTCCTCGGAACCATGCCGTCATCCTGGGCGTAGCCCTCGGGTCCGTCTTCGATCGGCCCAAGGAGAGGCTCCGCGCAGACCCGGGAGGCATTCCTGAACTTCGACAAGCAGGGCGCGGGGAACCCCTCTCCCGGAGGGAGAGGGGCAGGGGTGAGGGGTAGGCCGTTTGACGCTTTGGCCGTGCCTTCACCGCCGCATCGCTGTCAGGACATCGCGCAACTGGTCCAGGTGCCGACACCTCCCCCTGCCCTCTCCTTACAGGAGAGGGTTCCCCGCGCTTGTCTCGGCAACAAAAGGGTTATTCGGCAAGAGTGTTCGGCTTGCGCTCGCGAGGAAAGGTGTCAGACGGCGCTCCGCTTCGCTACGCCCAGGATGACGGCGTGGTGCCGAGGATAAACGATATCGAGGCACTCACGCCGCCCTGACGAAGCAGGCGGCCTGGGTTCCAGACTGCGCGTCTTTCAGGGCAGGGCGCGTTGTCGCGCAGATATCGACGCGGATCGGGCAGCGGCTGATGAAGGGGCAGCCCGGCGGCGGCGAGAGCGGGCTCGGCAGGTCGCCGGTCAGGATGATCTTTTCGCGGCGGCGCTGCAGGACCGGGTCCGGCAGCGGGATCGCCGAGAGCAGCGCCTGCGTATAGGGGTGCCGTGGTGCCTCGAACATCGCGTCGATCGGCCCGCTTTCCGCGACCGTGCCGAGATAGAGCACCATCGCCTCGTCGGCGATGTGCCGAACCACCGAGAGGTCATGTGAGATGAAGAGATAGGCGAGATCGAGCTCGCGCTGCAGCTCTAGCAGCAGATTGAGCACCTGCGAGCGGATCGAGACGTCGAGCGCCGAGACCGGCTCGTCGAGGATCAGGAGGCGCGGCGATAGCGCCAAGGCGCGGGCGATGACGACGCGCTGGCGCTGTCCGCCCGAGAGCGCGCTCGGCAGGCGCTCGCTGAAGGCCGAGGGCAGGCCGACCCGGTCGAGCAGTTCGATCACCCGTCTGCGCCGGTCGTTGCGCGACCAGCCGGCGATGGCGAGCGGCTCGGCGATGCTGTCGCTGATGCTCATCTTCGGGTCGAGCGCGGCACTGGGATCCTGGAAGACGATCTGGATCTCCTGCGCCAAGGCCGCCCGGTCGCGGCCTTTGAGCCCGGTGACGTCGCGCCCGTCGAACAGGATGGTGCCGCCGGTCGCCTGCTCCAGCCCGATCACGGCATAGGCCGTGGTCGACTTGCCGCAGCCGGATTCGCCGACCAGCGCGAGCGTGCGCCCGGCATGGACGTCGAAGGAGACGCCGTCCACTGCCTTGACCACGCCGCCTCGCGCACCGACGCCCTGGCGCAGCTTGAAATGGACCTTGAGGTCGCGGACCTGCAGCAGCGGCGCGCTCATGCCAGCGCCTCGACGCGGGCCGAATGCCAGCAGGCGGCCGCGTGGCCGGCCTCGACCGGCGCCAAGGGCGGCGGCTCAAGGCAAGCCTCGTCGGCGAGCGGGCAGCGCGTGCGGAAGCGGCAGCCTTCCGGCCAGGCGCCGGCGCTGGGCACCATGCCCTCGATGGTGCGCAAGATTGCCTTGCGCTGGCCCTGCAATGTCGGGATCGTCGCCAGCAGGAGCTTGGTATAGGGGTGGCGCGGCGCGGCGAAGATCGGCTCGACCGGCCCGCTTTCGACGATGCGGCCGCCATACATCACGCAGACATCGTCGGCGAGATCGGCGACGACGCCCATGTCATGGGTGATCAGCACGATCGCGGTGCCGACTTCCTCGCGCAGGCGGCGCATCAGCTCGAGGATCTGCGCCTGGATGGTCACGTCGAGCGCGGTCGTCGGCTCGTCGGCGATCAGCAGGGCCGGGCGGCAGATCAGCGCCGAGGCGATCATGATGCGCTGGCACATGCCGCCGGAGAGCTCGAATGGATATTGCCGCGCGCGCCTGGCCGCATCGGGAATGCCGACACGACTCATCATCGCGATGGCCTCTGTGCGCGCGGCTTTGCCCTGGAGTCCGCGATGCAGGATCAAGGCTTCCTCGACCTGCTCGCCGACGCGCATCAGCGGGTTCAGCGAGGCGACCGGCTCCTGGAAGATGATCGTCGCCTCATTGCCCCGCACATCCGAGAGCGCGGCCTCATCAAGGCCGGTCAGGTCGCGCCCGTTCAACCGGATAGCACCCTGCTGGATCCGTGCCGCCTTCGGCAGCAGGCCGAGCACCGACAGGGCCGTCAGGCTCTTGCCGCAGCCGGATTCGCCGACGATGGCGAGGATGCGGCCGGAGCCGACCGCAAGCGAAACATGGTCGACGATGCGGTTGCCGTCGATCTCGACGACGAGATCGTCGATCGCCAGGACGGGTGCGTCAACCGTCATCATGCCGTTGCCGCGACCACGGCGGCCCAGGGGCTGGTCGGATGAGCCATGCCGATGAAGCCACCATCCGGGGCCGCCATCACGGCCGATGGAATCGAGAAATTCACCGGGTAGAGCGTGTCCTCGACGATCTCGATGGGGAAGGTGGTCGCGACGGTCGCGGCGACATCGGCCTCGGCGCGCGCATCGATCTTGATTGATGGCGTCGAGGCGTCGATGCGCGGGCGATGGAAGACCTCCTCGAGCGAGAGGCCGAAATCGGCAAGGCCGGAGACCAATTGTAGCACTGTCGGGAAGATGGTGCGCCCGCCCGCAGCCCCGATGGCGAGCACCGGGCGGCCGTTCCGGCTCAGCACCAGCGGGCACATATTGGCGAGCGGCTTTTGGCCGGCCGCGATGCTGTTGGGCTGGCCGGGGCGGGGGTCGAACCACATCATGCCGTTGTTCATGAAGATGCCGGCATTGGGCAGCGCGACCTTGGCCCCGAAGCGCGAGAGCAGCGTGTTGGTCAAGGAGACCATGGTGCCGTTGCGGTCGACCACGCTGACATGGGAGGTGCAGCCGGCTTGCGGCGTCGCGGCATGGCCGAGCGTGGTCAGGCGCGTCGCATAGGCCTCCCGGATGGCGCTGGCATAGAGCAGGGCGGTCTGGGCCGGCGTGGTCTCGCGCGAGAGCGGGCCGCTTTCGAGCCTGTTGGCTGCGTCGAGAAAGGTCGGCCCGCCGCTCAGGCCGGGAAGTGCCGCGATGTCGAAATCGCGATAGCGGCCAGCGAGCGCCGGCGCCCAGGCAACCTCATAGGCGGCAAGATCGCCGGCGCGGATCGGCGAGCCGCCGGCTTCGAGATCGGCTGCGATCAGGCGGGCGCTCTCCCCCTCATAGAAGTCGCGCGCGCCGGCCTTGGCCAGCCGCCGCAGAAGTGCGGCCTTGCGCGCCATCGGCTTGAACCGCCGCGTATCGGCCCCGGCCTTGGGCGGGTGCCCGTCATCCAAGAGCAGCGCCGCCGCAGCCGGATCGCGTGAGAGGCCCGCAGTGTCGATCGCGATGCAGAGCGCCGCGAACCAGTCGATCTCCAGGCCGCGCTCGGCATGTTCGATCGCCGGCTGCAGCGCCTCTTCCCAGGAGAGCGTGCCATGGCGTGCGAGCGCCGCGGCGAAGCCGGCGATCGCACCGGGAACGCAGATCGCGCCATAGCCGGAGACATTGCGCTCGTCGACGACGGCCGGCCAGGCGAACCAGTTGCCGCTCTGGCCATCGGTCAGCGGATAATCGGCCGGGTCAAGCCCGGCGGCAGCGCGGACATTGAAGTCGAGCGTCTCGGTGGCGCCGGTCGCGCCATCGGCATGGACGAGGAAGCCGCCGCCGCCGACCCCTGACAGCCAGGGCTCGACGGTGCTCAGCACCAGCGCGGTGACGACGGCGGCATCCATCGCATTGCCGCCGCGCGAGAGCACGGCGGCCCCGGCCTCGGCCGCATGCCGGTTCTGGGCGGCGACGAGGCCATGGGGCGAATGGACGGCGGGCCTCTGGACGGTGAAGGTCTGCATCAGCGCGGGGTCCTGAAGCGGAGCGGGCCGCTGGGATCGGGCAGCCGCAGCGGCACGCTGAAGCGCTCGGCATTGGCGCTTGCGGCGTGATGGGCGGCGAGCTCGCCGACGGTGGCGATCCAGACCCCGTCCGAGGTGGTGACGGCGTCGAGCAGCTTTTCCAGCATGCGGACCCGGCCGGCGCGGCCGGAGATCCAGTCGTGGATCGTCAGCATCATCATCCGGCCCTCGCGGTGCAGCACCTGCCATTCGTCGAGCCAGGCCTCGAGGATGCCGCCTTGCGGGGAGGGCGGGGCACGGTCTGTCGGGCTGCCGGTGAAGCGGAAATAGATCGCGTCATCGACCGCCCAGAGCACCGGCACCTGGGTGACGCCGTCGATCGTATAGGGATGGTCGAAGCCCATCAGCGAGGAATCATAGAGCCCGCGCCGCTTCACCTCCGCCAGCATGGCCGGCGTCATCTCCCAGGCCGGCGAGCGGAAGCCTTTCGGCACGATACCGGCTTGGGCTTTGAACAGGGCCAGCGATTCATCGAGTGCGCGGGCGAACTCGTCCGGGCCGGCCTCGGTCGCGATCTCATGGAAATAGCCGTGCAGGCCGACCTCGTGGCCGCGTTCGACGAAAGCCGGCAGCAGTTCGGGATGGTTTTTCGCCACCAGCCCCGGCACGAACATCGTTGCCTTGATGCCGTAGCGGTCGAGCAGATCGAGGATGCGCCAGATGCCGATGCGCGGGCCGAACAGCCGCTGCTCGATCTGCCCGAGCGTGGCCGGGGCGTCGGGAGCGAGGTTCCACTGATAGGGGCTTTCGGCATCGACATCGATGCTGAAGCAGAAGGCGCTGGTTTTGCCGGCAGGCCAGTCATAGCCGGCGCGAGGGAAGGTCGCGGGGGTCATCGACGCCTCCTTCAAAGCGCGCTCTTCTTGTCCTGATGGACCGCGAGCGAGCCGATCGAATTGCCGCCATCGACCGTCAGCGTCGCGCCGGTGACATAGGATGAGAGGTCGCTGGCGAGGTAGAGCAAGGCATTGCCGACATCCTCGCGCGAGGATGGCCGGCCGAGCGGGATCTGCGAGATCGTGCTCTGGATATGCGCGTCGGTCAGTCCGCTGACCTTGCTGCCGGCGGCGAAGCCCGGTTCGAGCGCATTCGAGCGGATGCCGTATTCGGCGAGCTCGACGCCAAAACCCTTGGTCAATCGGTCGAGTGCCGTCTTAGAGGTGGAATAGACCGCGGCCGTGCGGCGCATCTTGCGCGAGGCGCCCGAGGAGATGTTGATGATCGAGCCCTTGACGCCCTTGCGCACCATCTGCGTCGCGATCTCGCGGGTCAGAATGAAGGGCGCGCGCAGATTGACCGAGAAGATCCGGTCGAACTCCTCCGTCGAGGTGTCGAGCAGGAAGCCGCTGGGATAGATCCCGGCATTGTTGACGAGGATGTCGACCGCGCCCCAGCGCTGGCCGATCTCGTCGGCGAGCGCCTTGATCGAGGCCTCGTCGGTCAGGTCCGCGGGTTTGGTGAAGCTGTCGGGACCAAGGTTAAGCGATGCAGCCAAGGCGTCGAGATCGTCGGCTTTCGCATCGGTCAGAGCCAGCGTCGCTCCGGCCTCGTGCAGCGTCTGCGCAATCCAGCGCCCGATCACGCCGCAGGCACCGGTGACGAGCGCGCGTTTTCCCTTGATGTCGTCGAACATGGCAATGGTCCTCAAAGTTCGAATGGTTGGCGCATGCTTAGCGAAAACGGGGGTCGAGGCGGTCGCGCACGGCGTCGCCGGTCAGGTTGACGGCAAGCACGAGCACGAACAGGCAAAGCCCCGGCAGGGTCGCGACCCACCAGGCGGTGGCGACGTAGTTGCGGCCCGTCGAGAGCATCGCACCCCAGCTCGCGGTCGGTGGCTGGACGCCCAGGCCCAGGAAGGAGAGCCCGGCCTCGAACAGCACCATCAGCCCGAATTCGAGCGTCGCTACGACCGAGACCGCGCCGATGATGTTGGGCAGGAGATGGCGGAAGAGGACGCGCGGCGCGCTGGCGCCCATCAGCGCCGCAAGCCGGACATAAGGCATGGTCGCGATCGAGAGCGTCTGGCTATAGGCGACGCGGGCGTAGCGCGGCCAGCGCGTCAAGGCGAGCACCAGGACGACATTGACGAGGCTCGGCCCCAGCACCGCGACGGTGATGATCGCCAGCAGCACGGCGGGGATCGAGAGGAAGACGTCGACGACGCGCATCACCGCGACCTCGATCCAGCCGCGCCGATAGCCCGCGATCATGCCGAGCGTGATGCCGACCGTGCCCGACAGGATGACCGAGGCGAAGGCGACGATCAGCGAGACGCGTGCGCCATGGATGATGCGGCTGAGCAGGTCGCGGCCGAGCTCGTCGCTGCCGAGCCAGTAATGGAAGCTGCGCGAGACCGTGCCCGGCGGTTTCAGGCGGCCGACCAGGTTCTGGGCATTGGGGTCATAGGGCGCGAGCCACGGCGCCAGGATCGCGGCCAGCGCCACCGCAGCGACGATCGCCAGCGGCCACCAGCGCCAGAGCTGGCGCTTGCGGCGCGCAGGCGAGGCGGCAACAGCGCTCATCGCCCGCCATCCAGCACGATGCGCGGATCGACCAGGCTGTAGAGCAGGTCCGAGATCAGGTTCAGCGCCACGGTGACGAAAGCGCCCATCAGCACGACGCCCTGCACGATCATGAAATCGCGCGCCAGGATCGCCTGCACGGTGACCTGCCCGATACCGGGCCAGGCGAAGACGGTTTCGACGATGACGGCGCCGGCGAGCAGGTTGGAGATTTCGAGCGCCGCGACCGTGATCAGTGGGATCGAGGCGTTGCGTGCAATGTGGCGCACGAGCAGGCGCCCGGTGCGGACGCCGCGCGAGCGGGCGGTGCGGGCATAGTCCTTCGACAATTCGTCGAGCAGGGCCGAGCGCGTGATCCGCGCGAAGGTCGCCATCGAGAGCAGGCCGAGCGCGAAGGACGGCATCACCAGATGCCAGAGGTCGCCGGTCGAGGAGGGCGGCAGCCAGCCGAGCAGCACCGAGAAGACCAGGATCATCAGGATGCCGCTCCAGAAGGTCGGCATGCTCTGGGCCGCGAGCACGAAGCCGGCCGCGAGCTTGGCGATCGGCCTGTCGCGGAAGACCGCGAGCAGGATGCCGATCGGCACGCCGATGCCGCAGGCAACGAGAAGCGCGCCCGCCGCCAGCATCAGCGTATAGGGCAGGCGCGAGGCGATGACCGTCATCACCGGCACGCGCTGCACGACGGACTGGCCGAGGTCGAAGCGGGCGAGATCGGCCAGGAAGTCGAGATACTGGACCGGCAGCGGCCGGTCGAAGCCCATCGCATGGCGCAGCGCATCGACATCCGCCTTGGTCGCCGTCTCCGGCACCAGCAGATAGGTCGGGTCGCCGGTCAGACGCTGGACGAAGAAGATCAGCGTCACCACCCCGATGATGGTGGCGAGCGCCTGTCCGGCACGCCTGAGCAGGAAGCCTTGCACGAAGCTCAGTCCGTCCAGCTCATGCGGTTGAGAAACATGCTTTCATTGGGCGTCGGCTTGAACTGCAGGTTCTTGGTCGCGCCGTAGATCACGACTGCCTGATAGAGCGGCACCAGCGGGGCTTCCGCGGCGATGATCTCGTGAACCTGCTTATAGGCGGCAAGCCGCTTGTCCTTGTCGAGCGTCTGGCGCGCCTCTTCGAGCAGGCTGTCGGCCTTGGGGTTGCGATAGGCCGACCAGCCGCTGCTCTTGTGGATCAGCGGGAAGAGCACGCCGTCGGCATCCTGGCAGGCGCAGGACCAGCGGCCGAAGCTCAGCGTCGAGGTCGCCTCCGGCCCGGCCTGCGAGCGCTTGAGGTAGCTCGCCATGTCCGACATCGCGATCTTGACGTTGAGACCGGCATCGTTGAGCTGCTGCTGGATCGCCTGGACGATGCGCTGGTCGAAGACGGGCGAGGTCGAGAGCTCGATCTCGGCTTTCGCCGCCGGGCCGGCCTCCGCGACCAGGGCCTTGGCCTTGGCGAGGTCGTAGCTTGGTCCCTTGAGGCCTTCGACCCAGCCGAAGCTCGCCGGCGTCAGCAATTGCGAGACCGGCTTGTCGAAGCCGCCGAGCAGGCCGTCGACCAGCCCCTCCTTGTCGATGGCATAGGCCGCTGCCAGCCTGAGCTTGACGTTGTCGAAGGGTGGCTTGACCGTGTTGAGGCGCAGATAGGCGACGCGCTCGGTCAGGCCGATCAGGGCCTTGGCCTTGGTCGCGGATTTGAGCTGGCCGGCCTGGTCTGAATCGAGCGTCACGCCGAGATCGCTGGTCCCGGCCTGCAGATTGGCGAGCCGTGTCGCCCCGTCAGGCACGGCGCGGAAGATCACGGCCGGGAAGGGGCCCTTATCGCCCCAATAGGCGTCGTTGCGCACGAGCGAGACCTGCACGCCGCGCTGCCAGGCCTCGAATTTATAGGGCCCGCTGCCGATGGGTTTCAGGTTGAAGGCGTCCTTGCCGACCGCCTCGACGATGGCCTTGGGCACGATCGAGAGCTTGACCAGCTGGGCGAGCAGGGCCGGATAGGCGCCGTTGGTGGTGAGCTTGACCTTGGTCGGCGAGAGCGCGGTCGCGTCGGTGATCTTGTCGAACTGGCCGAGCTGCGGGCTGCCGAATTTCGGATCTGTGATGCGCTTGACGCTGTAGGCGACGTCGTCGGCCGTCAGCCTGGAGCCGTCATGAAAGGTGATGTCGGGCCGCAGCTCGAACTCGATCTCCGTGTCGGAGAGATATTTCCAGCTTGTCGCAACCTGCGGGACGATCTCGCCCTTGTCGTCGCGGGTGACGAGATTGTCGAAGATGTTGCGGTAGACATAGTAGCTGTCGGGGTTCCACTGCACCTGTGGATCGAGCGAAGACGGCTCGTTGACGAGGTCGACGACGAGCCGCTCCTTCGAGGCCTGGGCCGGAACAGCGCCAAGCGCGAGCACGGCGGCCAGAGCGGCCGCGACATGAGTGGTCCGCGAGAGAATGCTCATCACTGCTGCTCCTTCGAGAGGGGGATAGGGAGAGGGATCGGAGTGTCCGCGGTTGCGGTCATGGGCCGTGCCCTGCGCCGGCGCGCCGAGCGGGCCGCCGGCTGCGCCAGGCGAGCCGACACCGACAGGAAGCCATGGGCGAGGGCGCCGGCGAAGCGCTCGTTCTCCTGCGTGATCGCGAAGCGGGCGGCGTCCGCATCGCCCGCGATCAGCGCTGCCGCCAGCGCGCGCCGGTCGGGCGGCGCGACGGGATGGCCGGCGAGATCGAGCAGGCGCAGGATGCGGTCGGCATGGTCCCAGATCTCGCCGAGCCAGCGCCGTGCGAAGCTGCCGGCACTGCTGACGAGCAGATCGCGCAATTGCCGCTCGGCCAGGCGCGCGGTCGCCAAGGCGGCGGGCTCGCTGCGGCCAAAGACCGATTCCATCACGCCGAGCAGCGAAATCAGCAGGTCGCGTGCCTGACCATTGAGGCGCTGCACCGCGAGCGACGGCTCCAATCGGCGGCGGCCATCCAGCACCGCCTCGATCAGCGCGCCGTCCACCGGGGCGATGCGCCAGCCCTGCCTGGCGTGCCGGCTGACGAAGCCCTGCGCCGACAAGGCGGTCAGCGCGACGCGGATGCCGGCGCGACCGAGGCCGAAGCGCTCGGCCAGGGCGGCCTCGTGGATGAAATCGCCCGGTGCGAGTTCGCAGGCGATCACCGCCTTGCGCAAACGCCGGGTCGCGACATCCATCCGCGCCTCGGAGGCGGGCAGGGTCGCAGTGGGGACGAAGGGCGAGGAGGTGTCGAGCATGGCCGGCAATCTGGAACGGTTTGTGAGATTTCACAAGTGTCATGTGACATCTTATCGCGAGGAGCGTTTGGCCCGTGACCTCACCGCCGCTCCCTCGTCATTGCGAGCGCAGCGAAGCAATCCAGAAGGGCTCGCTCGACGTCCCCTGGATTGCTTCGCTGCGCTCGCAATGACGGCCGATGAGCGTTGCGGAACATCTCAGAGAGCGCTCCAAGACCCCGTTTCGAGGCGGTGGCCGCGCCGACCGGTCCCGTGCCGGAATGGCGGGGAGCCACCAGTTCTGCGGGCCGTGCGATCCGGCCGTCGCAATGCTTGCCTTCGACGCTAAGGATTCTTTGACCTTTCCTTACGTCGCACTATGATTTTCCCGTCGAGCCGTACGATACTTGCGTAGGATTACGGCCGGGCTTTGTGTGAACGGGAAACTGCGCGTGCCGTCGCTTACGCTGTCGATACAGAATGTGGACCGGCTGCCCGATGGCGGCCCGCTCCAGATCACCATCAAGGGCCAGCGCGGGCTTGATATCGGCCGCGACCAGTATCTCGACTGGACCTTGCCCGACCCTGGCCGGATCGTCTCCAGCCGGCACTGCGAGGTGCGTTTCCGCGACGGCGCCTATTGGCTGCACGACGTGTCGAGCAACGGCACCTTCGTCAATGGCAGCGAATTGCGCATGTCGGGGCCGCACCGCCTCAAGGATGGCGACCGGCTCGAGATCGGTCACTACATCATCGGGGCAAGCGTCGACAGCGAAGGCGCGTCGGAGACCGCGCCCGAGGCTGCCGCGCCGTCTTTCGCCCGGCCGGACGAGATGTGGGAGAGCGCCTCGACCGCGCCGCCGATCCCGGCCTCCGAGCTCAGGCCGCCGCGCCCGGCGGCCGAGCAGAACGACCTGATGAACTGGTATGTCGATATCCCGGATATCGACGAGCCGGCGCGCCGCAACGAACCGGCCTGGCTGCCGCCGGACCGGAGCGCTGCCCCCGCCGTGTCCACACCTGCGCCTGCGCCCGTTCCGCCGCCGGGCCCGAATGGTGAAGCGCCGGGCTTCGAGGCCTTGCCACCGATGACCGCGCCGCTGCCGGCGCCGCGCGGCGACTGGTCGATCCACCCCATTCCCGATGCGCCCGAGCCGGCACAGCCTTCGCCTGTGCCCCTGGGCGGCTACATGACCTCGCCGCCGGCCGCGATCCTGGCTGCCAAACCCGCGCGCCCGGCTGCCGCCGCTGCCGCCGTCGCCACGGCTCCGGAGCCACCGCCGGCCGCTCCGCCGACTTCGGTCAAGGCTTCGCCTGCCCAGGCTTCGGCCCAGGCGCAGATCGGCAATCAGCTCGCTGCAAGGATGGCGCGCGGCGCCGGCGTCAGCGAGGAGATCTTCAACCGCCGTTCGCCCGAGGAGATGGCCGAGCTCGCCGGCCTGCTGCTGCGGATCACCTGCGAGAACGTCAAGCAGATGCTGCAGGCGCGGGCCGAGACCAAGGGCCTGGTGCGCAGCACCAACCAGACCATGATCCAGGCGCTGGAGAACAACCCGTTGAAATTCTCGCCGACCGTCGAGGACGCGCTGCGGACCATGTTCGGGCCCAGCACGACGAGCTATCTCGACGCCAGGCGGGCGCTCGAGGACAGCTTCAAGGATCTGAAGACCCACCAGATGAACACCTACTCCGCCATGCAGCAGGCGCTGAAGATGGTGGTCGCGGATCTGGATCCCGCCGTCATCGAAGCGGCTACGGACAAGGAAGGCGGGCTCGGCGGCCTGATGGGCTCGCGCAAGGCCAAGCTCTGGGACCATTTCGTCACGCGCTGGAAGGCCAAGACCGAGCGTCACGATAACGGCCTGGTCGATGCCTTCATGCTGTATTTTTCTGAATGCTACGACAGGCTGGCGAGCAAGCTGCGCTCGTGAGCCGCTAGTTTGGCTTCTCCCTGAGCCCTCATCCTTCGAGACGCCGCTTCGCGGCTCCTCAGGATGAGGGCTGGAATGTCCAAACCGGCTCCCGAGCCGTCTTGCGAGCTTTCCACGCACGAACTAGAGTTTCCGCAGCGTCACTCGACGGAGGGCCGAGCCATGCCGACCGGACCTGCTGCCCGCATATTCGATCCCGTGCTGCACCCGTTGCCGCCGATCCTGCAACCGGGGCCGGGCAGCGCCAATGTCCTGATCGGCGGCCTGCCGGCCTGGCGCGGCATCGGCGGGGCCGGTGCGGCTGCCGTGAAGGCGGCGAAGCAAGCCTCGGACGCGACGCTCGATGCGGCGAAAGCTGCCAAGGTGGCCGCGGCGGGCACGCCCGGCGCCCCGGCTGCGGTCACAGCCGAGGAGACCGCCAAGACGGCGGCATCCACCGCGATGAGCGCGACCATCACCGGCGCGGCAGCAGGCGGCGGCGGGGTCGACATCCATATCTGCGCCACGCCCTTACCGCTGCCGCCGCATGGGCCCGGCGTCGTCGTCGATGGCTCGACGACCGTGATGATCAACGGTTTGCCGGCCTGCCGGATGGGCGACACCATCGTCGAGGCGCTCGGGCCGCCCAACAAGATCATGATGGGCTGCCCGACGGTGATCATCGGCGGCTGAGTGCCCGATTGGTGATTCCAGCCCTCATCCCAGACCTGGGATTCGAAGTGCGTCATGGTCGGGCTTGACCCGCCCATCTCATAAACCAGCGCACTCAGGTCATGAGTTTCTCAGGTCTGCGCCCGAGCATGACGGCAGAGCTCGGGGAACCCTTCTCCCCTCGCGGGAGAAGGTGGCTCGGCGCAGCCGAGACGGATGAGGGGGCGCTGTGAGCTTTCCATCTAGCCGAACACGACGCCAACCGGACAGGGCACCGCGCCCCTTATCCGGCGCTACGCGCCACCTTCTCCCGCCAGGGGAGAAGGGAAGAAGGGTGCCTCATTCTCTGGCGGAGCGAAGCGCAGAGCCCCGAGAATGACGCTGAACGATGGACCCTGATCGGCGCCGCTTGCGCGGCCTGTCCAGAACGACGAAGTGTTCCCGCGCTACGTGACCTCGTAGGCGAACTGCCCATCCGCAATCGCGACCTTGGCGCTCTTCACGTCGGTTTTCTCGATCGCCTTGTTGAGGAAGGCGCGCGAGAGCGCCGGCAGCAGCGTGTTGGTGATGATGTTGTCGATCATGCGCCCGCCGGAATCCGGGTCGTTGCAGCGCGAGACGATATGCGCGACCACCTCGTCGCCATAGATGAATGCCGCGTTGTGGTTCTCGCGGATGCGCTTGCCGATGCGGTCGAGCTGGAGGCGCACGATGCCGCCCAGCATGTCGGGCGAGAGCGGGTAATAGGGGATCGTGACGAGGCGGCCGATCAGGGCCGGCGGGAAGACCTGCAGCAGCGATGGGCGCAGCGCCGCCGAAAGCGTCTCGGCATCGGGCTTGGCTGACGGGTCGCGCGCCATGTCCATGATGACATCGGTGCCGACATTCGAGGTCAGGATGATCAGCGTGTTCTTGAAATCGATCCGGCGGCCGGTGCCGTCCTCCATCTGGCCCTTGTCGAAGACCTGGAAGAACAGCTCGTGCACATCCGGGTGCGCCTTCTCGACTTCGTCGAGCAGCACCACCGAATAGGGCTTGCGGCGCACGGCCTCGGTCAAGCGGCCGCCCTCGCCATAGCCGACATAACCGGGAGGCGCGCCTTTCAGCGTCGAGACCGTGTGCGCCTCCTGGAACTCGCTCATATTGATGGTGATGATGTTCTGCTCGCCGCCATAGAGCGCCTCCGCCAGCGCCAGCGCCGTCTCGGTCTTGCCGACGCCTGAGGGTCCGCAGAGCATGAACACGCCGATCGGCTTGTTGGGGTTGTCGAGCTTGGCGCGGTTGGTCTCGATGCGCTTGGCGATCATCGCCAACCCATGGGCCTGGCCGACGACGCGCTTGTTCAAGGTCTCGGCCAGGTTGAGGATGGTCTCGATTTCGTCCTTGACCATCCGGCCGACCGGAATGCCGGTCCAGTCCGAGACGATTGCGGCGACAGCCTGTTCGTCGACATGGGCGTAGATCTTGCGCTCGTCGGGGTTCAGGGATTCGAGCGAGGCGTTCCTGTCCTTCAGCGCGGCGAAATCCGCTTCCGCATCGGCAGGAGCCGCTTCCGCATCCTCGCCGATCGGCGCGGCGGCGGGGGCTGTGTCGTCATTGGCGACGTCATCATTGTCGGCGGCGTCATTGTCGGCGTCCGTGCCGGTGGCGGAAGCGGCCTTGGTTGCTGCTGCCTTGTCGGCTGCTGCTTTGGCGATCTTCTCGCGCAGCGCCTTGATCTCGTCGACGATCGCCTTTTCGGACGCCCATTCGGCTTCGAGCTTCGCCAACTTCTCCTGCAGCGTCGCGGTCTCGACCGCGATCTCGGCGAGACGCTCGCTGGCGTCGGTGCCGATGTCGCGATCGGTCTCCAGCGCGGTCTTCTCCTTGTCGAGCGCGGCAATGGCGATGCGCGTATCCTCGATCGAGGCCGGCGTCGTCGTCTGGCTGATCGCGACGCGGGCGCAGGCCGTGTCGAGCAGGCTCACCGCCTTGTCGGGCAGTTGCCGCGCCGGGATGTAGCGGTGCGACAGCGACACCGCCGCGACGATCGCCGCATCCGAGATGCGCACGCCATGGTGTTTCTCCATCGGCCCCAGAATGCCGCGCAGCATGGTGCAGCAGCGGGCGATGTCCGGCTCGTCGATCTGCACGGGCTGGAAGCGCCGCGTCAGCGCCGGATCCTTTTCGAAATAGAGCCGGTACTCGGCCCAGGTCGTCGCCGCGATGGTGCGCAAGGTGCCGCGCGCCAGAGCCGGCTTCAGCAGGTTGGCGGCGTCCCCGGTGCCCGCGGCCCCGCCCGCGCCGATCAGCGTATGCGCCTCGTCGATGAACAGGATCACCGGTGTCGGTGAGGATTGCACCTCGTCGATGACCGAGCGCAGGCGCTGCTCGAACTCGCCCTTCATCGAGGCGCCGGCCTGCATCAGGCCAATATCGAGCGAGCACAGCCTGACGCCGCGCAAAGGCGGCGGCACGTCGCCCGACGCGATGCGCTGGGCAAAACCCTCGACCACGGCTGTCTTGCCGACGCCGGCCTCGCCGGTGAGGATCGGGTTGTTCTGGCGCCGGCGCATCAGCACGTCGATGATCTGGCGGATCTCGTCGTCGCGGCCGGTGATCGGGTCCATCGTCCCCGAGGCCGCCTTGGCGGTGAGGTCGATCGAGAAACGGTCGAGCGCGGTCGAACCTCTGGCTCCGGGCGCGGCCTCCGCGCCCGGCGTGCCGGCCGCGCGCAATCCCGAGCCGTCCATCGGCTGAAGCGCTTCCTCGTCCGACTGGGCCCAGACGGTGCGGTGCTCGCCGGCCAGCGTGTCGACCGGGATTTTCGCGAATTCCTTGGAGGCGTCGACCAAGGCGCGGCGGACATCGAGCGATTTCAGCGCCGCGACCAGGACATGGCCGGAGCGGATCTGGGTCTCGCCGAAGAACAGCGTGGCGTAGTGCCAGCCGCGATCGAGCAGGTCGGTGACCTGGTTCGAGACGCCTGGCATCTCGGTCTCGTTGCGTTTGAAGCCGTTCACGACCGCGCCGATCTCGCTCAGCATCTTCGCCCGGTCGAGCTTGTAGTGGTCGACCGTAATGGCGATGTCGGATTTGTCGTTCTGGAGCAGATGAAGCAGCCAGTGCGCCACTTCGACATTGCGGTTGCCGCTGCGCTTGGCCCCACGCAGCGCCTGGATGAAGGCGTCGTAGCCTAGGCGATTGAGCTTGCCGGTAATGGCCTCCAGACTGATCTCGCTCATGACGGCCCCTTCGTCTTGTTGGTTTTCGGCGGTTTTTTCGGCTGCGGGGCGGTCTTCTGCCCCGGTTGGAAGCGCGCGTCGCAACGGATCTCGTCGGCATCCACATCGCGCTTCGGCGAGAGCCATGAGGTCCAGCCGAGCTGTCCCGAGCGCGACAGGCGCATCGGCTCGACCTTGCTGGCGGGGATGGTGAGTTCGATATCCCAGGTGATCTCGTGGCCGACGACGAAGAAGATCGCGTCGTTCAGGACCTGGCAGATGTCGCCGCTCGGCAGGAAGCGCCGGTATTCGTCGAGATCGGCCGTATGCAGCCGCACCACGATCTTGTCCTCGATGCTGAAGACACCGGCGCCGATCAGCATGTCGACGCCGAGCCGGGCATGGCGGCCGCCGAGGCTGGAGCGATCGCTTTCCTCGAACTCGATCTTCATGCCGACGAATTCGTCGATCTCGACCTTGAGATCGAACATCCCCTCGAGAAAGCCGCGCAGGCGCGCCGCCGATTTCGCCTGCGCGCCGAGCAGGCCGGAAAAGCTGGCCTTGAGCGCATCCGGCGTGGCGTCGAGGCCGCGATAGGGCGCGCTGCCCAGCCCGATGCCGGAACCGACAAAATCGAAGAAGCGGTCATGGTCGAGGCTGTCATGCTGGGCGACCGGCCGGGCGTCGGCCCAGCTGCGGAAGAACAATTGCAGGAAGCGATTCTGGAACAGGTCGAGAAAGCGCGGAAAGGCGTCGTCGCCGGCGAGCAGCCAACCATGGGCTTCCTCGGTCGTGGCATAGGGCAGGGCGCCTTGCGGGCCGAGCAGGCCGAGGAACTTGACCAGGATGCGCATGCGCCCGGTCGCGTCCGCCCCGGCCTTGGCCAGGGTCGAAGCCGGGAAATCCATATAGGGGTCTTGGCCCAGCGCGACATAATCCTCGCGCGTCGCGCTGGAATCGCCGATGCGGGGCTGCTTGGGGTTGGCGCGCTCCAGCCGCCGCAACGTCTCGTAGAAATCGAAGCGCCAGGGCTCCTGGGTCAGATCCTCGAGGAAGCTCACAGCACCCTCCTCGATCCGGCGCGAGGCGGCCAGCGCGCGATCTCACCGCGCTCGACCGTGCGGATCACGGTCTGGGTGAAGTGGTTCATGCCGGCATATTCGGCGAAGAAGCGGTCGAGGATGGCCCCCAGCAGGAAGGCACCCGAGCCCTCGAAGGCCTTCTCGTCCAGCGTCACGGTGACCTCCGTGCCGCGCGCCGCGCCCAGCCCCGCGCGATGGCGCACACGCCTGACCACGGGGCGGCTGTCGAGCGAACGCGTCCCGCGGATGCGCCGTTCGGTGGCGGCGTCGGCGAGATCGGCGAAGAGGGCGAGCGTCTCGCGCAGCGCCCGCCCATCCTTGCCGCCGCCGCGCTCGAGCAGGCCGAGATGGTTGAGGCTGAGCATGTTGATCAAACGCCAGGTCACGGTCCCGGTATGGGCGGTCTCGCCGCGGCTGCGCAGATAGGAGGCGACCGGCTCGCGCGGCGGCGTCGGCCCCGCCACGCAGACGATGTCGAGCGTCTGGTCCTCGGGCAGGCGGAAATCGGCGCCGCTGCTGCCGACCGGCAATTGCTCGGCGAGATGCCGGTTGCTGCAGAAGGCGCGGATGCTGAGCTCGACGACGCGCGCGGCCAGATCCGTGCCCGGCTTCTCGGTCAGCGAGATGAACATGTCCGTGCCGATATAGTCCGAGGCCGCGCCGCGCTGTTTCTCCTCGATCGAGCGGCGCCGGGGCAGGCGGCGGATGGTGTAGAACAGCCCGGATTCATCGCCGCTTTCGAGCGAGGAGGAGTAGAGCGGGCGCACCGGCACCTTCTCCCGCCCGCCGGCGAAATGCGCGAAGACCTCGACGATGCGGTGCGGTTCGAATTCGAGATAGCGGCTGCGGTCCGGCACGACATGGTGCTCATGGACATTGGTCTTCATCGGAATGCGGTCGGCGCCCATCTCGAACAGGTTCACCGCGGGGCTGGTGTAGAGCGAGAAGGTATTGCCGTCGACGATGCTGCCGAGCCGCGGGCTTGCCTCGTCGAAGACCATGACGATCTCGATATTGCGCGCCGCGAGCGACTGGCGGACGGCTTTCAGCCCGCCCAGCGTGAAGCCGAGGAATTTGCGCGGGAACATGAAATACTCGCGCAGCAGATCGAAGCCCCGGAAGATCCGGGAATCTTGCGGCAGCAGCGCTTCCTCCTCATCCATGCCGATCTGCCGCAGGCAATCCTGCGGCAGGGGCACGGCGACCGGATCCCCGAACGGGTCGAGATAGCGCAGGAACACGCCGATGCAGCGCGCCATGATGTGTTCGTAGAGGGCGTGGGCGTCCGGCTCCGCGCCGGCGAGATAGAAGGGCAGCGTTTCCAGCTTCGTTCCGGAAAACCAGCATTCGGGCTTCGCCTTGGCCTCAGTATCGGAAGGCTCGTCGTCGCGGCGCGGCGTGGTGCGGTGGGTCAGGCCGATGCGCAGGCCCGCCAGCGCCCGCCGGTCGATCGGGATGCCAAGGCCCTGCAGGGCAGCCGGCGTCGCGAAATATTCCGCGCCGGTGATCTCGAAGGGCCAGAGCGTGACGTCGGAGGCGAGCCTGTAACGGCAGGCGACCCGGCGGCCGCGCTGCTGATAGGTCGCATCGATATAGCTGCCCTTCGCGATGGTCTTGCCTTCGCGCAGCGCCGTGTCGCCGAAGGCGGGTTGAAAGCGCGCCAGGATGCAGGACGGCGTCGGCGCCAGATAGTTCGGCACCAGCTGTTCGAGCAGATTGGAGGTGAACTCCGGGAATTCATGCTTGAGCTTGAGCTGCACGCGCGCCGCGAGAAAGGCCGTGCCCTCCAGCAGTCCCGACACCATCGGATCGATGCGGTCGCGCACCAGGCCGCCGAGGCGGTCGGCAATGCCGGGATATTCGTCGCCGAACTCCTTGGCCTGCTGGTAGAGCAGGTCCAGTTCGCGGTTGTAGAGATCGAGGAATTCGCGATCCATGGCAGCTAGAGCGTCGTGTCGAAAAGCGGAAGCCGGTCACTGGGCGACATCATGCCCTCATGCTGCGATGAGCGCCGGAGCGGGCCGGAATGATGTCTGGAGGCGTCATGCGCATATTCCCGAAGGTCGAAACGAACTCGTCTGCCGGCTCTAGAGCAATTTCCGATCCAGTTGGATCATCCAACTGCTCTAGATCATTGTTTTGACACGTTTTCTTCACGCGAACCGGTATCCACTTCGCTCGAAACCGCTCTAGAGGCGGCTGACCATGATCTTGCCCGAGCCCGCCTGCATCTCGGCGAAGAATTCGACGGGGACATTGACCGGGTCCGCCACCATGTCGGCGCGCACGATGAAGCGGACTGCCAGTTCATGCACGGCGATCGACTTGTCGCGTTCGACATGCAGCGATTGCCGGACAAGCCGCGGCTCGAAGAGCAGCAGCGCGTCCTTGATCTCCTGGTCGATATTCTCGATGCCCGCTTCGTCGATCGTGCGATGCGCGATATCGGGCAGGCCGTAATTGAGGATCGACCGGCGAACGGCTTCGTTGGGGCCGAGATCGAAGGACGATTCCAGGTTCACGGTGTTCAGCAGAGTGCCGAGATCGCGCGACAACTCGCTGCGCAATCGGCTTTCCGAGATCGCGGCCCGGCCGGTCACGAGCCGGCCAGCCAAGACGCGCTCGCCGGCTTCGTCGCGCAGATCGACAGCCTTTCTGGCATCCTTTGCCTCCGCTCCGGCGCGGAAGGCCGACATCAACGGAATCCGCAGGCTGACCGATTTCTTGCGACTCATCGCCTACTCCGCAAAGCAAGCAGCGACGGAAGCCGCGCGGAGTGCGGCTTCCGTGATCTCGCGCGCTGCAAAAGGCCGCGACAGCGCTCGCCCGAAGGCTGGTGCTGCAGACCGTCGCGGTTGACTACGCTGCGTCGACCTTGGCGATGTCGTATTTGAACGAGGGCTCCTTGCCCTTGTTGCCCTTGGCGTCCTGCGCCGCGAATTTATACTCGAATTTGGCGAAATTCAGCGAGAACGACAGGGTGGCTTCATCGCCTGAGCCGCTCAAACTGATACTGCTGACGACGATCTCTTCCATGATCAGCGTGACGAAATCGAGCGGCTTGTCGCCGGCCTTGCGCTGGACCAGCGTGCCTTTGCCGATATGGGTACCTTTCGCCAGGAACTGCAGCAACGTGACGGAGGCGGTGTCCGCCTTCATGAAGCACTGCACATCGCTGAATGACGACTTGCCTTTGCCGCCACCGGTTGCCTCATGCATCGAGGCGCTCTGGCTTGCGCCGAAGCTCCAGGATTGGAGCGCGAGCTCCTTTTCATGTCCTTTGACGGTGCTGTCGCCTTCGACTGACGGCGATTCGAGCTTCAGGTGGATGTCTTCGGCTGCCATAGTGGATTCTCCATTGCCAGTGCAGACTAGGCGCCGTTGCCCGCCCGGGCTTCCGGTGCCACTCCCAACCCCGGTAGAGAAGCTGTCGTTGCAGCCGCGCTACCTGGAGCAATCCGAGTTCAGACGGCCTCTCAGGACTTCTGCGGGAGCCGCGACACCAGGCTGAGGCTCACATCCATCCCCTCGAGCTGGTAGTGCGGCCGCAACAGGAAGCGCGCCGAGTAGTAACCTGGGTTTTCCTCGTCCGGGCGAATCTGGACGCTGGCTGCCGCCAGCGGCTTGCGCGCCTTCGTTTGTTCGGTCGATGTCGCCGGTGCGCCATCGACATATTGGTTGATCCATTCCTGCAGCCAGACGGTGAGCTGCTCCTGCTCCATCGTCGAGCCGACCTTGTCGCGCACCATGCATTTCAGGTAATGCGCGAAACGCGAGACCGCGAACATGTATGGCAGGCGGGAGCGAAGGTTTGACGACGCCGTCGCATCGACGTTGTTGTCGTATTTCTTCGGCTTGTAGAGCGACTGCGCGCCGATGAAGGCGGCCTTGTCGGAATTCTTGCGGTGGATCAGCGGGATCAGCCCGGCCTTGGCGAGCTCGGCTTCGCGCCGGTCGCTGATCGCGATTTCGGTGGGGCATTTCAGGTCGACGCCGCCATCATCGCTCGGGAAGGTATGTGTCGGCAGGTTGATGACTTCGCCGCCCGACTGGACGCCGCGAATGCGCGTGCACCAGCCCCATTCCTTGAAGGCCCGGTTGATGTTCACCGCCATCGCATAGGAGGCGTTCATCCAGGCATAGTTCGAGCCGGTATGGCCGTCGGTCTCCTCCTCGAAGCCGAATTCCTCGACCGGGTCGGATTTCGCGCCATAGGGCAGGCGCGACAGCACGCGCGGCATGCACAGGCCGGCATAGCAGGAATCGTCGGAATCGCGCAGCGAGCGCCAGGCGGCATAGTCGGGCGTGTCGAAGATCTTGCCGAGATCGCGCGGATTGGCGAGCTCGTTCCACGAATCCATGCCCATCAATGTCGGGCCGGCGGCCGCGAAGAACGGCGCATGCGCGGAGGCTGCGACCTTGCTGATGTCGCGCAGCAACTGCACGTCCTGCGGCAGGTGGCTGAAATAATAGTCGCCGATCAGGCAGCCATAAGGTTCGCCGCCGAGCTGGCCGAACTCATGCTCATAGACCTTCTTGAACAGCGGACTCTGATCCCATTTCGCGCCGGGATACAGCTTCAGCGTGCGCGACAGCTCGTTCTTCGAGATGTTCATCACGCGGATCTTGAGCTGAACGTCGGTCTCCGAATTCATGATCAGGTAGTTCAGCCCGCGCCAGGCGCTCTCGATCTGCTGGAATTCCGGCGCGTGGATGATCGCGTTGACCTGTTCGGAGAGCTTCTTGTCGAGCTGCGCGATCATCTCCTCGATCGTGTCGAGGACGTCGTCCTTGACCAGCGACTGATCGGCCAGTGCCTGCTGGACCAGCGTCGAGACGGCGTTCTCGACCTCGGTCGCGGCGCGTTCGCTGCGCGGCTTGAAGCTCTGCTTCAGCAGCGAGGCGAACTCATCGACATCGCGCGTTTCGGTCTGCCCGGTTTGGGTAGCGGATTTGAGCTCGGTAGCCATGATGACCGTTCCAAAAAGCGAAGTGGCGCGTCGTGGGCGTGCTTAGGATTGGGCGTGCTTAGGACTGGGCGTGCCTGGGATTTCGGGCGTGCTTTAGGATTTCTCGTCTTCAGGGGCTGGTTTGGCGCGCTCGCTCAGCGCCGCCATCAGTTTCGGGTCGCTCAGCAACTCGCGCAGCTTAGCTTCCGCGCCGGCTTTCCCGTCCATGTAGCTCTTGAGGTTGGCGAGCTGCTCGCGCGCTTCCAGCAGCTTGGCGACGGCCGGCACCTGGCGCGCTACGGCGGCGGGGCTGAAATCGGCCATCTTCGAGAACCGCAGCGCGACCTGGAGCTTTTCGCCCGATGGCGTGTCGCCGAGCTTGTTGTCGACCCGGAAGGTGACGCCAGGCTCGATTGCCGCCATGCGGTTCTCGAAGTTGTCCATGTCGATGTCGAGGAAACCGCGATCCGCCACGTCGGGTTTTTCTGCGCCGGCATAGTTTCCGGACAGGTCCGACATCACGCCCATGACGAATGGAATCTCGATCTTACGATTGGCATCGTAAGGGTCATCGTAGCTGATATGAACCCGAGGGGCTCGGTTGCGTCGGATGAACTTCTGGCCGCTGTCGGACATGTCAACCCCCGAGGCTGCTTCGCTGCGGAAATGAAGCAGAAACACTACATTTCAAAACGGCCGTAAGGTCAACTCCATGATCAACTTTCGTCGAGGTTTCGAAATGCACGTTCCGGTAGCATTTCTCTTAAAAGTGACATGAAATCCCGTTCGGCCATCGCGCGAGCACGCTCGCACAGCAACGGAATGGCGCTGGAGGGCTCGCGTGCACGCAGATGCGTGGCGACCTGCTGAAGAATGTCGAGCGCCTCGCGTCGGCTGCCTGCAGCGGGCGGATCGGCTTCTGTGTCATCCGTCTCGCTATCGGCCCCGGCCTCGATCAACGTGGCCAGGCGCTCGATCGGCAGGTCGAAGACCATGCGGCCACCCACATTGATGGTCGCATCGCTGGCATGCTCGGGGACCAGGAGCTGAACGCTTTCAGCGAGCCCCTTGCCGACGAGCTGGCGCGCCTGGGCGACCAGCAGGAGCGCCGGGCTCGACGGTTCGCGGGTCCGGAAATAGAGCTCGGCGCCCAGCAAAGCGCGGCGGATGCCGGCCGGCGTGTCGAGCGGGATGGAGGGCATGGGGCCCGCAGCATCCGGGGCTGCGCCGTTTGCCTCCGCGCTGCCCGCGGCCTGCGGCGCCAGCGCGGCGCCCGGGTCGCGCTTGACGATAGCGCCGTCGAGCTCGGTTCTGATCTTGTCGAGCGTGGGCTTGAGTTTTCCGAGGCTGAGGCTGCCGGCGTTCTGCTCCTCGACGCAGGTTTCCATCTCGACCAGTGCGGCTGTGGCAGCGACGACCAGATCGCGGTTCTGGACCAGCCCGGCTATCTCGCCGTCGCTGAAGGCTGTTTCCACGGCCTGCAGATCCGGCGCCGGCTCGCCCTCGCGGGCGGTGGCCTCGCCACGGGCGATCTGGACCATCCGGTAGTTGACCGGGCCGATGCGCCGGCTGACCGTCAAGGGGGCGTGCAGCAAGGGCATGATGATGCTGGTCGTATCGTCGAGCGATTCGATGACCACGATGCGCAGGCCGAAATCGCCCTCTTCGGCGGCGGGGTGGACATGCTCCCAGCGTGCGCGCAGCAAGGCCGCCATCGCCGTCAGGGCCGCGACGAAGCCGCTGAGATCGCGGTTGAGGATGCGCAGCTTCGCGAGCAGGACGAGCAGACGCAGATCGCGGGTGCGCTCCAAGAAGGTCTCGACGGCGCTGCTTTCTTTCGCCAGGTCGTTCTTGGTCCGGTCGAAGTCGAAGAAGGATTTCTCCGGCAGCAGGCCCTCCGCCCGCGCGACGAACAGGCTGTAATCGGGGTCATAGGCGAGGTCGAGATCGGGGCCGCAGGGGGCGTCCTCCTCGATGGCTTCGCTCAGGGTCGTGGCGAGGTCCGCTGTCATCCCGATTTTTCCCGATCCATGTCCCTCATCCCGCATCCCTGCCGCGCCGGGGTTCTTGATCATGCCGTAGCGTCGATATGTGACAAGGCGTCCACGAACGCCTTGTTTCCCATGCGTTGCTCGATCTTACAATGATCGCCTGGCTTTATGGTGGACCGAGATCAATCGCGTCCCGGCTAAGAACCGGGCTGAGTTGCACTGTCGCGCCGGTTGAATTGACGGAAACATCGGCTTGCTTTTGGTCAGACGGTCTCTGTGCTAGACCGTGATGCCGGCGGACTATAGATTTCGCCTGGTTAACGACCGCCATATTGGACATGCGAGCCGACATGAGCCGAGAACTTAGCCAGGCCAACCGACCCGCGATCCTGAAGACGCCGTTCGGCGGCGATGTTCTGGCCTTCCGGCGGCTCGACGCCAATGAAGGTCTGAGCGAGCTGTTCGAATACCGCATCGAGGCCTTGAGCGCGAAGGAGAATCTGGATTTCGACGCCGCGCTTGGCCAGCAATGCCATCTTGAGATCAATGTCGTCGAATACGAAGGCACCGTCGTCGTTCGCAAGAAGAAGCGCTACTTCAGCGGTATCCTGGTCGAGGCGCAATGGCTTGGCATGCAGGAGGAGTTCTACCTCTATCGGCTGACGTTGCGGCCCTGGCTCTGGCTGCTGGGGCAGACCGCCAATTGCAAGATCTTCCACAACCAGACGGTCGACAAGATCATCGAGAAGGTCCTGCGCGACGGGCAGCTCGGCGAGCTCAGGCTCGACATCAAATCCTATCCGCAGCTCGAATATTGCGTTCAGTACCGGGAAACGAACCTCGCCTTCGTCAGCCGGCTGATGGAGGAATACGGCATCTGCTACTACTTCGAGCACGAGGCCGGGAGCCATCGGCTGGTGCTGGCCGATCAGGCGTCGTCGCACAAGCCGATCCAGGGCACCGAAACCATTCCCTTCCTGCCGCTGGACACCAACAACCGGCGCGAGGTCGAGCATCTCGGGCATTGGATGGTCGAGCGCCGTTTCCGCACCGGCAAGATCACCTTCCGCGACTACAATTATGAGAAGCCCGACGCCGACATGCAGGCGGAGGAGCAGACCTCGGAAGCCTACCAGCATTCCAAGCTGGAGGTTTACGACTATCCCGGCCGCTATCTGGAGAATGGCGATGGCAAGACCCTGGCCAAGGTCAAGCTCGAATCAGAGCAGGCCTCGGACCGGCGCCGGATCGCCTCGGGCGATGCTGCGACGCTCTATCCCGGCGGCTTGACCACGCTGCAGCGCCATAGCGCCGACAGCGAGAACAAGCAGTTCCTCGTCGTCAGGGCGACGCATTCCTTCGTCTCTCTGCAATCCTATCGCTCCGGCGCGGATGCCGGCGGACACGACTATTCCGGGCAATACGAGTTCCAGCTCGCCGACCGGCCGTTCAAACCGCCGCAGCTCACGGACAAGCCGACGATTTTCGGCCCGCAGACGGCGCGCGTCGTCGGCGAGAAGGGCGAGGAGATCGATGTCGACGATCAGGGCCGCATCCTCGTCAAGTTCCATTGGGATCGCGACGACGAGCATCTCTACCGGGTCCGCGTTGCGCAGGTCTGGGCTGGGGATTCCTGGGGCGGCTCCTTCATCCCGCGCATCGACCAGGAGGTGATCGTCGAGTTCCTGGAGGGCGATATCGACCGCCCGCTGGTCGTCGGCACCGTCTATAACGGCAAGCACAAGATGCCGTTCGGCACGAAGGCCAGCAAGAACATCAACGGCATCAAATCGGACACGACGACGGGCAGCAACGGCTACAATCAGCTGACCTTCGACGACACCAAGAAGGCCGAAAAGGTCGAGTTCCGCGCCGAGAAGTTTCTCGACACGCTGGTCCGGGACACCGAGACCCGTAATATCGGCGAGGATTTCTCGAGCGAGAAGGGCGAGGCTTCGCGTAACATCACACTGAAGAAGGGCGACGACAACCTCAAGGTCGAGACCGGCAACCAGGTTGTCGACGTCAGCCAGGAAATCCTGATCAAGGCGGGCCAGAAGATCACGCTCAAGGTGGGCGATTCGACGATCGTCATGGACAATTCGAGCATCACGTTGACGTCGCTCAACATCAAGGTCGAGGCCAAGGCGGATCTCGACATGTCGGGCACGACGACGCAGCTCAAGGGCCATGCGAGCCTGACGATCACGGGTGGCTTGGTGAAGATCAACTGACGCCATGCGCCAAGATCGCTTTCTCACTGCGCGCGATGTCTTCGAAGCCTTTCCGACTGCGGGAGAGGATATCGAGGCTGCCCCCAGCGACGCCACTCCGCGCGATTTCCTCGTCGGGCTGATCGACAGCAAGACGCCGGAGGATGCGATCAGCTTCTGCGCCTATCTCCTGCCGAGGCGGGAGGCGGTCTGGTGGGGCTGTTCCTGCGTGCGCGGGCTCGCCGATGAGCGAGAGCGCCTTCTCATCGAGCAGAACCGGGCTTTCCAGGCCGCGGAGCTCTGGGTCAAGGATCCGCAGCAATCACGCCGGATCGAGGCGCTGCGCATCGGTTTTGCCGGCGTGCGCGCCGACGCCAGCACCTGGCTTGCGCTGGGCGCGGCCTGGTCTGGCGGCGATATGGCCGACAACCCCCACGCTCCGGTGATGGCCCCGCCGCATCTGACGGCCAAGGCGATTCGCGCCGCAGTCCTGATCGCCTTGGCCCGGAACGCGACGCAGGAGCGCCGCGCCAGGCTGACGACCTGCATCGACCACGGCGTGAAGCTCCTGCAGAGGCGCCCGGGTTGAGGCGGGAGGCGGCGACGGCAGGGGCGGAGAACGCCAAAAACGACCTGAATCCGGCTTTGATCCGGTTGTTCCGACAGGATTCGGACATTCTTCACCTGTTTGATGGAACCTTCCAGATGTTGGCGCATTGGCTCAGTTATGATACGGTGCTTTGATGCAGAATGGAGCAAGGCGATGACCTTCGGCCTTTCGACTGCGCGATCCATGGCTTTCGGAACGGCGCTCGCACTCATCGGACTGACGCCTGTGCTGGCGCAGGACGTAATCGTTCCCGGCGCTTTTCTGGTCGCGGAAGTGCAAGACGAGCCGCAATTGGTGATGGCGCCGCTGCCGCCCACGCGTAACGCGATGACGCGTCCCCAGGCCGTACGCTCGGCCTCGGTCAAGCCGGTGCGCGCCGCCCCGGCGCTCCAGCGCGTGGCTTATGTCGAGGCGCCGCGCCCGCCGCGTCGCGCTGAAGGCTACACCTCTTTCTCCGCGCGGCCCGGCCTCATCTGGCTCGGCACGGTCTACTGAACGTCTCGCGACGGACACCATCGACACATGAGTGATGCGAGCGACGCAAGGATTGCGTCGCTCGATTGCGTTTGGGCGCTCCATCTCGTCCGGGCCCAGAGCCCGTTTGGAAACGCCGCGAGCCCTCATCCTGAGGAGCCATTCCGCAAGGAATGGCGTCTCGAAGGATGCTTCAGGAGGCTCCCGAACCATCTGCAACATCCTTCGAGACGCCGCGTGCCGCGGCTCCTCAGGATGGCGATCAGGCCGCAGCCTGCCCGGGAACGGCGGTGCGTTTCCGATGGAATGGAACACGAGGGCAATTTCCGATCCAATTGGATCGTTCAATCGCTCGCGAACCGAAGTCCACTTCGCGCGAAAACGCTCTAGAATCCCAATCCGAGACCTGGCGTGACGCGCCTGGGCGCGGCGGCTGCGGGCGCCGCTGCGGGGGCAGGCGCGGCTCGCGCCGGCTTGCTTTCGGCCGCGCGCTCGCGTTGGGGTTGCTGGGCGCGCTGCACCGGCTCAGTGCGTGGCGGGCGGCGCACGAGGGCAGGGGCCTGCTTGCCCGGCGCAGGGGCGACATTCGTCGGGGGACAGGTCGGGGCAGGCCTCTCGCGCAGATCGAGCAGTTGCTCGGGCGTGATCGCGGCCGGTTCGGGCGCTGCGCCGATGCGCTGGCGGTAGATACGCAGCGCCTCGCGCGTCGCGACATTGAGATTACCGCTGATCCGGCCGGCATAGCAGCCGATCCGCGTCAATTCCTCCTGCGTTTCGCGCGTCAGCGCTGCAGGGTCGGTCGGGACCGGGCGCGGCGGCCGCGGATCGGCCAATGGCTTGGGGGCGAGCAGGGTGGGGTCTGCCAAGGCAACCTGCATGCCCTGGTCCTGGGCAGCTGCGTTGCGCTGTTCGACCTCTTCGATGGATTGGCGCGGCGCGGTCACCCCGGCGCGGCGCATGGCCTCGGCCTCTTCTGTCAGCCAGCGCGCCTGCGCCTGTTCAAGCGCGATGCGCTGGCGCTCGGTGATCTGGGCATCCTCTGCGGTGGCCCGTGTTTCCGCGGTGGCGCTGTCGATCCTGCGCTTCGCCTCCTCGTCGGCGCGCAAGGCGGCAACGCGGTTGGCCTCCGCGTCGGCGGTTGCCCTGGCGCTTTGCTCCTCGGCGACGCGGCGGGCCTCCGCAGCCTGGAGCTCGGCCTGTTTGCGCATCTCCTCCGCGGCCTTGGCCTCTGCGATTTTGCGCGCGTCTTCAGCCGTCTTGGCCTCTGCGGCGAGGCGCTTGTCCTCGATCGCCTTCGCCTGGGCTTGTTTGCGCGCCTCTTCGGCGGCCTTGGCCTCGGCGATCTTGCGGGCTTCCTCGGCCGCCTTGGCTTCCGCCGCCTGCCGGCGCTCCTCTGCGAGCTTGGCGGCCGGGGCCTGCTTGCGCGCCTCTTCCTCGGCCTTGGCCTCGGCGAGCTTGCGGGCGTTCTCAGCCGCCTTCGCTTCCGCGGCGAGGCGGCGTTCCTCGGCCGCCTTGGCGAGAGCCTGCTTGCGGGTCTCCTCCTCAGCCTTGGCCTCGGCGAGCTTGCGGGCGTCCTCGGCCGCTTTCGCTTCAGCCGCGAGGCGCTTGTCTTCGGCTGCCTTGGCGAGGACCTGCTTGCGCGCCTCCTCCGCCGCCTTGGTCTCGGCGAGCTTGCGGGCATCCTCGGCCGCTTTCGCTTCAGCTGCGAGGCGCTTGTCCTCGGCTGCCTTGGCGAGGGCCTGCTTCCGCGCCTCCTCCGCGGCCTTGGCCTCGGCGAGCTTGCGGGCATCCTCGGCCGCCTTCGCTTCCGCTGCGATCCGACGGTCCTCTGCAGCCTTGGCGTCGGCCGCGCGGCGCGCTTCCTCGGCAGCCTTGGCTTCTGCGACCTTCGCCTCGGCGGCGAGCCTGCGATCCTCGGCGACCTTGGCCTCGGTCAGGCGGCGCACGTCGTCGGCGGTCTTGGCCTCAGCGAGCTTGCGTGCATCCTCAGTCGCCCTCAGTTCGGCGGCGATCCGGCGCTCTTCCGCGGCTTTGGCCTCCGCCAGCTTGCGGGCCTCCTCGGCGGCCTTCGCCTCCGCGACGCGTCGCTCTTCGGCGGCCTTCGCTTCCGCCTGACGGCGTGCATCTTCAGCCGCTCTCGCTTCGGCGGCGATCCGGCGCTCCTCCGCAGCTTTGGCCTCCGCCAGCTTGCGAGCCTCCTCAGCGGCTTTGGCCTCCGCGGCACGGCGCTCTTCTACGGCCTTCGCTTCCGCCTGACGGCGCGCGTCCTCGGCCGCCTTCGCCTCGGCGAGCTTGCGCGCATCGTCCGCGGCCTTGGCCTCAGCTGCGCGGCGGGCATCCTCAGCGGCTTTCGCCTCCGCAACACGGCGCTCCTCGGCTGCTTTGGCCTCAGTGATCCGGCGCGCTTCCTCGGCCGCCCTGGCGTCCGCCAGTTTGCGGGCGTCGTCGGCTGCCTTCGCCTCGGCCAGGCGACGCGTCTCTTCGAGCTCGCGCTCGCGCGCCAGCTTCTCGCTCGCCGCCTTTTCCTGCAGGGCGCGCTCCTGCGCCGCGCGCTGCTCCTGCTCGGCGCGCTCCTGGGCCTGCCGGGCGCGCGCATCCTCGCTGGCGCGGCGCGCGGCCTGGGCGGCAAGCGCCTCCTCATCGGCCAGGCGCGCCGGCCCGGTGCTGGCGATCTGGGCAGGGCTACTGCCGCCCTTCAGCAGGTCGGTGCCGAAATAAAGCCCGCCGCCGAGCAGTGCGACGGCGCTGAGGCCGGCCGCGATCGCCATGCCCGTCTTGCCGCCGCCGCCCGCCGTCGTCGCTTTGGCCTTGGCCGGCTTGCCGACAGCAGGTTGCCAGGCCGCGACCTCCGCCATCGTCGCCGGGCGGTTCTCCGGCAGGGGCTGCAGCATCTTTTCGAGCAGCGGCCGGAAGCGCGGATCGATCTTCGACAGGTCGGGCACGACACGGCGCTTGTCGATGACCTCGACCTGCGAGCCGTTCATGTCGATGGGGCGCCCCTGAAGGCACTCCGCCAGGACCAGTCCGAAGCTGTAGATGTCCGATTTCGGGGTGACGTCGCCGCCGAACAGGCCAAGCTGCTCCGGCGAGACATAGTTGTATTTGCCGGCGAAGCCGCTGCCGATGATCGTCTGCTCGCCGGCCCGCGTCGAGCGCGCGATGCCGAAATCCAGGATCTTGGCCAAGGCCACGTCGGCCCCGGGCAGGATGACGTTGTCGGGGGCGACGTCGCGATGGATGATGCCGAGCTTGTGGGCGGAATGCAGCCCCGACGCGATCCGCTGCTGCAAAATGCAGGTGTCCTCGAAGGACAATGGTCCGCGGACGAGATGGTCCTTCAGCGAGGTGCCGTCGACGAACTCCATCGCCAGATAGGCGCGGCCGAGCTGCGGATCGATCGAGAACAGGTAATAACGCACGATCGCTTCGTGCTGCAGGTTGTGCAGCGAGGAGGCTTCCTTGCGGAACAGCGCGAGCGCGCTTTCGTTCTCGGCGAGATCGGAGCGGATCATCTTGATCGCCACCGCATCGCCGGTCTGGATGGCGTAGCCCTTGTAGATCTCGCCCATGCCGCCGGCGGCGATGGGATGGTCGATCCGGTAGATGCCGTTCAGCGTCGTCCCGACGGCGACGCGGGCGCGCGGAATGATGACGGTGGCGCCGTTGTCGCTCATGGCGCGCGCCCTTCGCGGGAGCTGGCGGCCGACAGGGCGCGGACAAGGCTGCGGCAAGGCCGCCGCATCTCCGTCATCCCTGTTTCATACCGCCGCATCGCTTCAGGCCTCGCGCCCGTCGGCGTCGCTTCTGGCCGGCGAAGGGGAGACTGGCGCTTCCGCGTCCTTCGGCTCGCAGGCCACGACGATCACCGTGACGTTGTCGCTCGCGCCGCGCGCAAGAGTGAGCTCGACCAGATGGTCGCAGGCCGCTTGCGGCGCGCGCCCGGCAACGCCGGCCAGGATTTCGGCATCCGAGACATGGCCGGTCAGGCCATCGCTGCATAGCACGAAAACGTCCCTATCTTCCACCACGCCCTGAATCAGGTCGAGATCGGGGAGGTCGCTCACGCCGATGGCGCGCGTGATGATGTTGCGCCCCGGCCAGCGCTTGGCTTCCTCGGGGGTCAGCTGCCCCTGGTCGACGAGGTCCTGCACCTCAGTGTGGTCGCGCGAAATCTGCGACAGCTGGCCTTGCCTGACGCGGTAGGTCCGGCTGTCGCCGGCCCAGCAGCAGGCGAAGAAGCGCTCATAGATCAGGAGCGCGACGACGGTGGTGCCGAAGGTCGCAAGGCCACGTTCCTCGCCGGCCTTGCGCAGGCCGATATTGGCCTGCAGCACCCGGTCCTGGAACCGCGCGAGAAGATCTGCCGCGGAGGCCGCCTGGCCGATCGTGCGCAGCGCCTCGACGACGGAGGAGGAGGCGAGCTTGCCGGCCTCGTAACCGCCCATGCCGTCGGCGACGCACCAGAGGCCTGCGTCGGCGTGAACGATGTAGCTGTCCTCGTTCTCGCTGCGCACCTTGCCGACATCGGTGGTCGCTCCGGTCTCGAAGCGGAAGCTGGCCTGCTGGTCGAGCGCGCCGGCAAGCATGGCGAGCGGATCGTTGCTCGCGCGCATGGACGGGGGCGGAAGGGTGCTGTCCATCAGGGCTCGACTCCGATCCTGGCCGGTTGCGCGCTCTCGTCAGCGCCGGCGCTTTCCGGACTGGCGGCCGGGCCCGTCAGCAGCAGCGTGAAATGCTGCGCCTCCGGCAGCCGCTCGGCACAGAGCGCGAGTGCCGGAAACCTGTCGCCGCCGATGCTCCACCACCAGGAGCCGGCCGCCTGCCGGGCGGCCTTGTCCGACCGTTCGAGCCGCGCCAGCAAGGCAGGAATCTCGGTCGTGGCGTCGCCGCTTACGCCGAGCAGCCCCCGATTGGAGGCGACGATCGCGGGCTGCGTGTCGCGCGCGACGCTCTCGGGCAAGGGCAGGCTGTCGAGCGCGGCCAGCGTCGTCTCATAGGCGGCGTCGGGCTCCAGCGTATCGAGCAGGAAGGCTTCCGCGCTCTCGAACCATGAGGCTTGTGCGTTCTCGGTCGGCGCGGCGAAGGCCTGTCCTTCGGGCGCCATCGCCAGGACCGCGAGCGGAAAATAGCGGCCGACGCCGTCGAGCGAAGGCATGAAGGCGCCGAGCACCTCGCTGCCGAGATGCGAGCGGCCGAGCCAGAAGCGCCAGATCGGCGCGCTGAGATAGGCCTCCTTCCAGCCCGGCCCGAGCGCCTGGATGCTGGCTGCCATGCCGCCTTGCAGCCAGATCTCCCAGAAGCGCAGGAGTTCGCGCGGCATGTTCACCGCGATGAAGTCGCGCTTGGCCGGTAGCTTGCCGAAAAGGGCGCAGTGCATCCTGCCTCAGCCTCCCGGACATCTGAATTCCCGCAGGGCCGGCAATGTCAGCGGGTTCTTCAGGGACGATACATTGATCTGGTAGGAAATCGACTGGCCGCCGACGGAGTAGCTGGCGACCAGGGCTTCGCCGCGCTTCGTCACCGAGCCGAGGTCGAGGAAGCGGAAGAAGGCCCAGGGGCCGCGCTTCTCCGGTCCGAAGACGGGCGGGCTGCTGGTCACGCCGCCAAACAGCCCCGTGCTCGTGGTCTGGCTCGAGATCACCGTGCGGTCGAGCCCGGCGGGGCCCGGCCAGACCACCGGCGTCGGCCCGCCGCCGGCCTGCGCCACCACGGCGACGCCGCTGATGTCGAGCTTGATCGTCGGGGCTGAGCCGGAGCTCGCCGCCGGCTGCGGCGTGATCGCCATGGTGAAGGACGGCATGTTGCCGCCGGTGCCAAAGAACGCGTCCTTGATGTCGGCGGCGCGCTGGAACTCCTTGAGCGCGGCGGGCGGCAGTGAGCGCGCCACGCTGATGTTCTGCTTGAAGGCCCATTCGGGCTTCGAGGTATCGACCAGCGGCGCGAGATTGGTGGTGTAGAACTTGTCCATGATGCCGCCCGTGCCGAAGAGCCGGCCGAAATCGGCCAATGGCACGTCGCGGTCGCTGCCGCGCGCGAAGGGGTAGCGGTTGGTGACGATCAGGTTGCAGGTCGCGGTGACCTGCGAGCGCAGATCCTGCAGGAGCTGCGATACGGAACTGCCGGTGAGTTCGTTCTCGAAGCTCGTGGCGGCGGTCTGGATCAGGTTGGAGAAGGGCTGCGGGATCAGGTTGGCGCTGTTGCGCAGGGTCTGGATCTGCCCCGGCAAGGTGGCGTTGACCTGCGGCGCCAGCGCCGGGTTGGTCGCGAGCAGGCGCAGATTCTGGTTCACTTCGGAGAAGGCGAGCAGCACCTGGTCGATCGGCCGGCGGCCCTGCTCGCCCTCGAATAATTGGTGGAACGGCTTGAAGGCCGCCTCGATGGTCGCGCCCGGCGCCTGCTCGCCGCTGGCGGTGTTGGGCTTCTCCATTGCCTTGAGCGCGATATCCATGCGCGAGAGCGTGGTCGAGGCGCTGCCGGTGTTGACGCCGAGCCGCTGTGCCAGGTTCTGCGCCTGCTGGGCCTGGCTCAGGCTTCCGGCCGCCGATTGCGTCGCGGCCTGCCCGGCGGGCGCCGGGCGCTCGCGGGTGAGCTTGGTCTCGTCGCGGATCGATTCCAGCACCTGCTTCAGGGGCGAGGTGACGGCCGATGCCGCGCTGAGAGCCGGATATTGCGGCTTGTTGGCGAGCAGGGGCCGGAAGCGCAGCGCCGCCATCGTGCCCTGCCAGGAGGCGATGAAATCCTTGGCGTAGAGCTCCAGCAAGGCGCGCGGCAGCGCCTCGTACTGATCCGAGACGGCGGTCTGGTCGCCGGCCGTGCCCAGCACCCAGCGCTCCTCCTCGATCTGCTTGGCGACGTCGCGCAGGCGGCCGATGAAGCCCTCATGGAAGCCGGCATAGGTATAGAAGAATGGGACGCGGACATTCTCGAGCTCGCCGCCGCGGGGCCCTTCGAAGACGAGCTTTGCGTCGGCGCCGCCCTTGGCGGCGGCCGTCCAGTCGGGCTTGCCCGGCGAGGCGCGCGCCTGGACGCGCAGCAATTGATAGGCGCGCTCGGCCAGGCTCAACCGCGCCAGCGTCTTCTGCGCCTCTTCGATCAAGGGCTCGTTGAGCGTCAGCGTGCCGGCGCCGCCGGAATCGGGCAGGCGCAGCATCGCCGTCAGATGTTGGCTGAGCTCCTCGCGCAGGCGCGCATTGGCGGCGCCCTGATAGAGATTCTCGACCCAGTCGCGCCGCATCCACAGCAGGATCAGATCCTCGTCCATCTTCTGGCGGCCGCCGAGGATGAGATAGACCTTGAGCGCCTCGTAGATGAAATCGGGCCGCGAGCGGTTGGCCTCGATCAGCTCTTCCATGCGGAAGATCAGGCGCGAGCGCAGCAGGCGCTCCAGCCCGGTCTTGTAGGCCGCTTGCGATGACGAGCCGAGCCGGTCCCACTGGCTCAGGCCGAAAGTCGCCTGCACCGGTGGCGAGACGCCCTCCTGCGCATAGCCGGCGGGCAGGGCGCGCAATGCGTCGAGCAGCGGCACGACCTTCTCCAGATCGCGATCGGCGACGGTCGGCTCCTGGATGATCGGGGCTGCGGTCGCCACGAAGGTCTTGGACTGGTCGTTGGTCTCGGCAATCAGGTTGACATTGCGATTGTAGCTCGTCCACCACGCTGCCGCCCCGCCCAGCGTCACCAGAGCGAGCACGCTATAGGCCGCCGCCTTCAAGGCGAAGGCGCGGCGCACCGCCCTGCGGTCGGTCGAGACCCAGGCGGATTCGCCGATCACCACCTTGGTGATCAGATCGGTGAGGAAGAAGCTCTTGCCCGAGCCCGACATCGCTGCGGCGGCAACCTGGTTCGCGCCGAAATTGCGCGCCATCGCGCCGATCAGCTGGTCGATCGGCGTGCCCTGCTGCGTGCCCGAGGTGAAATAGAAGCCGCGCAGGGTCGCGCGCGAATGATAGCGCGTCGGCTCGAAGATGCGGTTGAGGAACTCGATGATCGGGGTCTTCACCGCCGCCATCTGGGTCGGGAAGCCGAAAATCTGCACACGTGCGTTGGGCGTGGGCTCTTCCTGGAGCCGGTCGGGCAATTCGGAATTGAGGCGCTCCACCAGCGCGTCGAACTCGTCGGGCACCTCGCTGATCATGTTCAGCGTCTTGTCGTCGGTCTGGAAGGTATGGCCCCAGACCACGCGCCGCGAGGCCTCGTTCAGATGCTGGAAATACTCCATGAACCCGGAGACCAGATCCATCTTGGTGAACAGCGCATAGACCGGGAAATCGACCTTGAGATTGTCGTGCAACTCGGTCAAGCGCGCCCGGATCGCATCGGAATGGGCGTTGAGCTCGGCCGGCGAGGCGGTCAGCACATCCTCGATGCTGATCGCCAGCATGACGCCGTTGATCGGCTGGTTCGGCCGGTTCTTCTTGAGCAGGTCGAGGAAGGCGAGCCAGCTCTTGCGGTCGGCCGAGGCGTCGGAATCCTGCGTGGTGTAGCGGCCGGCCGTGTCGATCAGCACGGCGTCGTCGGTGAACCACCAGTCGCAATAGCGCGTGCCGCCGACGCCCGCGACGGCGGACGGCGCGCCACCTTTGGCGAGCGGGAACTTCAGCCCCGAATTGACCAGGGCCGTGGTCTTGCCGGAGCCTGGCGGGCCGATCAGCACATACCAGGGCAGCTCGTAGAGATAAGTCGCGCTCGAGCCTGCGGATTTCTTCAGCGTCAGCAGCGCGTCGGCCATGCGCTCGCCGAGCACGTCGCCATCGCCTTCGTCGACAGCGGCATCAGCCAGGCCCTGCTCCAGCGCCGCCGCCTCGCGCCTGCGCCGGATGATGCCCCAGACCAGCAGGCCGAGCACGATGAGCGAGACCACCGCGATGATGGCGAAGCGCACCCATTCGGAATCGAACGGATAGATCCCGGCGACCGAGATCAACGGGCTGGCGAACCAGACCAGCGCGCCGAAGGCGGCAAGCCCGATCAGGCTGATGATGATGCGCAACCAGATGGCCAGGGTCACGAGCGCCTCCGCCTCAGGTCAGCGTTCATGCGGGATCTGCACGTCGACGCGCCGGTTGCGCGCGCGACCTTCGATCGTATCGTTCGAGGCGATCGGGGCGGTGTCGCCCTTGCCGTCGGCGAGGATGCGCTTCTTGTCGCTGAGATCCTCCGTGAGGAGGGCCCCGACGGCCTTGGCGCGCTCGACCGACAATTCGTAGTTGTTGGCGAAGCGCACGGTCTTGATCGGCGTGTTGTCGGAATGGCCGGTGACCTTGATCTGGCCGGGCTCCTTCTCCAGCGTCTGCGCGATGCGCTTGGCGAGAGGGCGGAAGGCGTCGATCACCGTCGCCTTGCCGGGTTCGAAGGAGGCGAAGCTGTTGACGCGCACTATGATGCCGGTCGAGACGGAATCCACTGCCAGCTTCTGCTCGCCGATCTCGGTCGCCAGCGCCGCGCGGATGCGCTCGAGCTGCGTCGTCTTGATTGGCGGCGGAGGCGTGGGCTTCACCGGCTGGACGACGCGCCGCTCGATCGAGACATCGGTCGTCGGGAAGATGCGGCCGACATCGTCGATCACCGCATCGCTGCCGGAGCTCAAGAGCGAACGCAGGGTCAGGTACATGGCGAGCAGCAGGACGCCCGCTAGCGAGGCCATCGCCCAGAACGGGATGCGCACGGTGGTGCCGCGCGCCGCCATGTCCTGGCCCTGCCAGCGCGGCGAGAGCTCCTGATTGACGCGCTGCTTCACCCGCCGCAGCGTCTCGTAGAGATTGCGCTGGATCGTTTGCAAGGTCGCCTGGCCGCCGGCCGAGGTCCGGTGCACGCCCTGAAAACCCAGCGCCAGGCAGGCATGCTGCAACTCCAGCACATTGTAGTTCAGGATCGGGTCCTGCTTGGCCCGGTCGAGTTCCTCGAAGAAGCGGATGCCGCCTGTCCGCTCGCCGAAGAAGCGGCTCAGCATGCTGTATTGTGTCCAGAGCTGGCGATCCTGCGCCGGGATGTTCTGGACGATGTCGTCGGCGGTGGCGCAGAGCGTGTACTTCGCCTGCTTGGCCTGGTCCTGGCCGATGCCGGCGCCGGTGACGTCGGCCTCGAAGCGCTGGATCGCGCCGGCAACCTGGTCCATCAACTGGCTGAACGAGGCATAGGCCAGGGCCACGCGCAGGCGCCCGAGGATCGAGAGGATCGGCGCGGCCGCGCTCATGATCGGATTGTCATTGGGCGCCACCGGCATCTCGCGCGGCGCGACTTGAGGCACGGAGCCCGGTGCCTGCGGCGCGGGCTGGGGCGGGGGAGCGTAGCTCTGCGCCGGCGGCGGCTGGTAGGGCGGCGGGGCCCGCTGCGGATAGCTCTGGCCCGGCGCATCGGCCCAGGCGTCCTGCGCGGCGGCGTTGGGGTCTGCCTGCGGATAGCTCGGCGGCGGCTGGTAGCCCGAGGCCGGATGATAGGAGGCGGGCGGGGGCGGATAGGCTGACGGCGTGAACGGGCCCGGCTGCTCGGGTTGCTGGATAGGCGGGCTCGGTGCGACCGGGCGCCTGCCACCGGGATTGGGCCGCACCACCGTGCGCTCATTGGGGTTGTAGGCAGGTTCGAACGGGTCTTTGGGCTCGGTCATCGCCTGTCTCCGAGGATCGCCCAGAGATCGAGCTGCAGTTCCGGCCAGTCGCCCGAGAAATGCAGGCCGATCGCGTTTGCCGTGCTGAATTCAGGCCAGAGTGGAGAGTTCTTGTCCAGCAGGAAGTAGACATGGTCCGCGACCGCGCGGATCTGCGACGGCGGGGTCGGAATGTGATTGAGGCCGACGCCCGGCAGATGGGCGTTGACGATGTCGTTCATCTTCGTGTTCGGGCCGATCTTGAAGAGCTGCGGGAATTGCAGCTGGATCTCGATCAGGGGCCGGCGCGCTGCGACTTCCAGCACGAAATTGGCGTTGCGGAACAGGCTGCGGTCGCGGATCGTCGAGACGAAGGCGTTGGGCGCGCGCTCGATCAGTTCGAGGCGGATCGCGCGGCGGCCGAGCCTGGCGCTGAGGAAATCCTGCAGGTCGCGCAGGATCGGCTCGAAGACGAGTTCGAGATTGTCGTGGTCGTAGCGCGGATAGGTCCGCGTCCGGCGCTCGGGCGTGGCGAAGGTGGCGAGTTCGCCGACCATCCGCACGAACTCCTCATAGAGCCGCTCGGGATGGATATAGCGCGAATGCCGGAAATGCTGCAGCACCGGCAGGTGCCGGTTGAGCAGCTGCAGCACGAAGAAATCGGCGCTCTGCAGGCCGCCGCCGGCGGTCGGGTCCGCCGCATAGCGCGCCAACTCCTCGAGCTTGGCCTCGATCCAGCCGATGGCGCGGTCGATCCAGCCGTCGATCGCGGGATAGGCCGAGGCGATCAGCACCGGCGGGACGAACTTGTCGTCGAAGACGATGGTCTTGTCGCGCACCTCGACGATGCGGGCGACCGGCATGCTGACATAGCCGGGCTTGGCGGTCTTGCGCAGATCGAAGCCGAGCCGGGGATAGGCGACGTCGATCTCCTCCTCGACGCGCATGGCGGCAGTCGAGTCGATCAGCGTCTCGCTGGCGGTGACATAGCGACTCGCCGTGGCGCTCGTCGGCTCGTCGACCTCGCGCGTATTGGCCGCCGCGACCGGCATGGTCAGCCAGAGCAGCTGCTTGGCGGCGGCGTCCGGCACGTCGATGGGCGCGGGCAGGGGGCTGTGGGCGGGAATGTCGAAGGGCGTGCCGTCAGGCAGGATTCCTGACGCGCGACGCAGGCCGAAGCGGCTCTGCTGGGCGAGGTCGCGGTCGATCTCGAGAGTCGAAAAACCCCAGGGGTAAGGCGTGATGAAGCGCGTGCGCGCATCGACGAGGTTTTCGAGATAGCGATCCGCCTGCTGCAGATGGTGCGGCCGCAGAAAAAGTCCTTCTCCCCAGACGACCTTACTGTTCCAAGACATCGCCGAGCCTTCGAGCCATCGTCAGAATTCCAGATCAAGGCGTGAGCGGCGCATCCCGCTTCGTCACGCAGCCGGCAAACTTAATTTCAGCCACGCTCACGCATCGTAACGTGGCGCAATGGGGCGGAACAAGCACGAAAGCACCGCGTGCCTAATCTTGGCCATGGCCGGCTCAGGCGCGCTCACGCGGCTGGTGCTGTGGGGGGCGGCAGCGGCGCGGTGATCTTGACGCGCCAGGTGCCGGCCTCGTCGGCGAAGGCGGCATAGGTCAGGCGTTCCCAGCTGCGCTTTTCGCGGGCGAAGAAGGCTGCAAGCTTGGCGACGTGCACGCGGATCGCCTCTGTCGCGGGGATTTCCGCCCCGGCGATATCAGGGTTGACGATGGTGACGATCTGCCCGTCGCCATCGAGCTTGCGTGGCTCGACCGATAGCAGGAAGGCGTCCCACTCGTCAGGCACGATCTCGAACAACTCGTCGAGGATCTCGCGGTCGAGGGCTGATTGTTCGGGAGGCAGGGTCGAGGTCATGGCAGGGCTCCTTGCGGCGGAAGACAGTGAGAGGCCAAATCCGTCCAGTGGTTCATTTCCTTTAGGGCTCTGAAGTCATTCGTGTATCTGGCGCGCCTCTCGGCGTTGTGGAGTTATCCTCATGCCTGGCGGTGGAGCGCCGGATCACGTCGCTCCCGGACGCCTCGCATGCTGGGGAATCACAGCGATGTCGCAAGGTGATGACACGGCTTAGCCTAGAGAAACATTGCTGGCTTTGAGTGTTTCAACGGGATGCGTGTCATGTCAATTACGTAATTGATTGACAATTCGCGCTCCGAATCGACAATCGTCGATATCTTGGCGAGGCTATTACGGCAGATTGCCTTTGCGTTGTCTAAAGTCACAGATCCACCCGTGTAAGGAAATGGGCGCCGCGTCCCTTTCGGCAGTTGGTGCGGCGGCAGACCTGAAGCGTCGTTGCGGCGTTGACTTTCGCCCGGCTCGGCGGAGAATCGTGCGCGCCGTTTTCCAGGACATGCTTGGAGGAGCCCGGCCTTGAGTTCCGCCCCGTCCAAACCGCAGACAGCGGCCGAGCGCGTTGCTGCCCGGATGAAGGCGGCAAAGGCCGCGGAGGCCAGGGCTGCCGCCGAGGCAAAGCTTGCTGCCGCCGAAGCGAAGGCCCAGGCGCAGCTGCGCAAGGCCGAACCCGCGACCGAGGGCCAAGGCAAATCAGACAAGCGCGACAAGGCGGCCAAGCTCTCGCGGCCGGGCCGTCCGCGCTGGACCATGACGGTTGGCCCGGCGACGATCGCGCTGGTCCTTGTCGCCTTCGCCCTGCTGGCCGGGTGGGGCGCGATCACGACCAGCACCCTGATCTTCGGCGACAAGCTCTCGGTCCGCCTCGTCGCGCAGCAGAGCGACATGCAATTCGCCTATGAGCAGAAGCTCGTGGTCTTCCGCACCCAGCTCGACCGTTTCGCCCGGCAGACCCGATTGGAGCGTGACGGCGTCGAGGGGCGCATCGCCGATCTGATGCTGCGCCAGGCGGCGCTCGAGGCGCGCCAGGCGATGCTGACCGCGCTCGCCGACCAGACCCGCGTGCCCGACGGCGCGAGCCCGGTGAAGTTCGGCGAGGCCGGCGGAGCGCCGATCAAGGCGGCCTCGGTGCAGCGCGCCGCGCCGCAATCGACCTTCACCATCCTCGATCCGAGCTATCCCGCACCCGAGCGCGTGACCTATCTCGAACATGCGATCGACCGTTTCGAGAAGGTGCAGCTGGGTTCGCTCAACGGCCTGACTCAGCGCTCGCAATCGACCCTGCTACAATTGCGCTCGGCCTTCTCCGAGGTCGGGCTCGATGCCGAGAAATTCGTCCCGACAGCGGCGCTCGTCCGCGGGCAGGTGGCCAATCTGCTGCCGGAGACAAAGGATTTCGGCGGCGGCCCCTTCGAGAGCAATGTCGCGCAGATCAGGCGCACGCTTTCGGTCCTGGGCCGGCTCAGGACAGCGGCGAACGCCGTGCCGTTCTTCCGGCCGATCCCGGGCAGCGCCGGGCTGATGACCAGCTCCTACGGCACGCGCTCGGATCCGTTCACCGGCGAGGCGCGTTTCCATGCCGGCACGGATTTCCGCTCGCCGATCGGCGTTCCCGTTCATGCCGGAGGATCAGGCGTCGTGCAGACGGCCGGGATCGGCGGCGGCTACGGCAATCTCGTCATCATCGACCACGGCAATGGCATCACCACGCGCTATGGCCATTTGTCGGCGATCAACGTCACCGTGGGCCAGCCCGTCGCGCTCGGCACGGTGGTCGGGCTGGTCGGCAGCACCGGGCGCTCGACGGGTCCGCATCTGCATTACGAGACGCGCATCAATGGCGAGCCCAACGATCCCACTCATTTCATCCGCGTGGGCGAACGGATCTATGCGACCCAATAGCCGCGGGTTGGGCAACGCGGCCTTGGCCGTATTGTCTTGCCCGAAAACGCGGCGTCATCCCGGACAAGCGGCGAAGCCGCGCCGATCCGGGATCCATGCCGGAGCGCTGCCTGGTTAGGCTCAGGAATGGATCCCGGATCTCCGCTTCGCTGTGTTCGGGATGACACCCCGCTTTTGCGTGTAAACAGGGACACTGACAGTGGAGTAAAGCTTCAGCCCCGGACAGGATCCGGGGCCGAGCTGTTTCGCGTGATGGCTCTGTTCAGCTCTTGAGCTTGGTGTTGCACTGGCTCCAGTAGCCGCCGCCCTTCTCGATCCATTTCAGTTCGCCATTGGCGTTGGCCGCCTTGTTGGCGTTGTACTGGTCGACGCAGGTCTTGAGCCGGGCCTTGCCGGGCGATTCCTCGGAGTATTTCGGCGAGACGACCCTGGGGAAGACCGCAGCCTTGGCACGGGCGGGCGCGGCTGCCGGCTTCTGCCCGGGCGCCGTTGCGGCGGGCGTGGCCGCTGGCGCCGGTGCGGGGTCGGTGACGGCTGCTGCGGCATCGTTGTCAGAGGCGTCGTCGTCGCCGCATTGGGCCTTGCGGAAATCGTTCCACTTCTGGCCCTTCAGCGTATTGGCCTTCTTGGCATCCTGATACTTCGCGCTGCATTCCTTCATCGTCAGCGCCGAGGCCGGCGTGGCGAAGACGGATGCGACGGCGATGGCGGAAGCAGATGCGACTATCAAAGTCCTCAGCATTGCGTTCTCCCTAGCGTGGCCCCGTAGCGGGAACTTGATTCAAATCCTAATTGCGCCCCGTTTCAAGCCCCGTTGTCGGATGAGCAGCCATGGCTTAGCGGTTGGAATGACGGCGTTTCCCCGCCAGGACGCCGAGCGGGCATGATGCAAGCGGGCGTGAAGATCACGGAGCGCGTTTCCAATGAGCGACCAGCCACTCTGGGCCCTGAGCGCCGGGCAACTCGCGCAGGCTTTCGCGGCGGATAGCGCCACGCCGGTCCAGGCGTTGGAAGCGGTGCTGGCGCGCCTTGACGCGGTTAATCCGCGCCTCAACGCCGTCGTCACACAAGACCGGGCGGGCGCGCAGGCAGCGGCGTCGGCCAGCGCCCGCCGCTGGGCCCGTGGCGAAGCGCTCGGGCCGCTCGACGGCGTCCCGCTGACGATCAAGGACAACATCCTGACCGCCGGCCTGCGCAGCACATGGGGCAGCGCCTGCTACGCCGATTTCGTGCCCGATCTCGACGAGACGCCGGTCGCCCGCCTGCGTGCGGCCGGCGCCGTCATCCTCGGCAAGACCAATGTGCCGGAATTCACCGTGCAGGGCGTCACTGACAACGCGCTCTTCGGCCCGACGCGCAACCCGTGGAACCCGGGCCTGACGCCTGGCGGGTCGAGCGGCGGGGCGGTTGCGGCCGTGGCGTCGGGCATCGGGCCGTTGGCGCTGTGCACCGATGGCGGCGGCTCGATCCGCCGGCCGGCGGCGCATGTGGGGCTGGTCGGTCTCAAGCCCTCGCGCGGGCTGGTGCCGCGCCGGCACGGCTTTCCCGCGATCCTCGACGCTTTCGAGGTGGTCGGGCCGATCGGGCGCTGCGTCGGTGATGTCCACGCGATGCTGCGCGTCATCACCGGCGCGGAAGCGGTGGCCGAGCCGCCCGCCGCAAAACGGATCGCCTTCATTCCGCGCTTTGGCGACGCACCGGTCGACCCAGTGATTGCTGCAAGCGTCGCCGGTGCAGCCGCGCGCTTTGCCGGGCTCGGCCATACCGTCGAGCGCCTCGACGATTTCACCCTGGTCGAGCCGGTCAACGCGATCTGGTCGATCGTCAGCGAAACTGGCGTCGCCTGGCTGCTCGATGCGCATCTCAAGCTCGGGAGGGACGCGCCTGTACAGCCCGGGATCGCCGCGATGGCCGAACGCGGTCGTGGCCATTCGGCGAGCGATTATCTCGGCATGCTGCGGACGATCGAGGTGGCTGGCGAGGCGTTCGACGCGCTCTTCTCCCGCTTCGACCTGCTGCTGACGCCGGCGACGGCGGCGCAGCCCTGGCCGGTCGGCCAGACGCACCCCGATGTGATCGACGGCCAATCCGTCGGTCCGCGCGGGCACGCGGTCTTCACCGCCTTCGCCAATGCGCTGGGCTTGCCGGGGCTGACCTTGCCGGCGAGGCCGGACCGGGACGGCATGCCGATCGGTTTCCAGCTGATCGGGCCGCAAGGCGGCGATGATCGCCTGCTGGCGCTGGGAGCCGCCTATGAGCAGGCATTCGGCGGCTTTCCGATGCCGGTGCTGGACTGACGGCGAAGGCTAGCCTTCACCATAACGCCGGCGCAGATGCGCCTTGAACACGCCGGCGTCGAGCGGGCGGCCGGTGGCGTGGGTCAGCAGTTCGTCGGTCTCGTAGAGGCTGGCCTGGCTATGGATATGGCTGCGCAACCAGCCGACCAGGGGCGAGAAATCGCCGCGCCCGATCGAAGGCAGGATCTCGGGCTCGGCCTTGCAGGCGGCCTCGAAAATCTGCGCCGCCGTCATCGCGCCCAGCGTATAGGTCGGGAAATAGCCCCAGCCGCCGCTGGGCCAATGCACGTCCTGCAGGCAGCCGCGCCGGTCGTCGGGCGGCGTCACGCCGAGCAGCGCCTTCATGCCGGCGTTCCAGGCCATGGGCAGCTCCGAGAGCGGCATCTCGTCGGCGATCAGCGCCTTCTCCAGCCGATAGCGCAGGATGACATGGGCCGGATAGGTGACCTCGTCGGCATCGACGCGGATAAAGCCGGCCTCGACCTTGGTATAGCGCGCCAGCAAGGCCTCCTGCTCCCAGGCCGGGCCCGAGCGGCCAAAAGCCTCGCGCATCAAGGGCGCGGCAAAGCGAATGAACGCGGCGGAACGGCAGGCCTGCATCTCGACCAGAAGCGACTGGCTCTCATGCAGGCTCATGCCGCGTGCCTGGCCGACGGGCTGGTTCATATAGGCCTGCGGCCGGCCCTGCTCGTAGAGCGCATGGCCGGTCTCGTGCAGCACGCCCATCAGCGCCTTGGCGAAATCGCTCTCGTCATAGCGCGTGGTGATGCGGACATCGTTGTCGGCCCCGCCGCAGAACGGGTGTGTGGAGACATCGAGCCGGCCGCGCTCGAAATCATAGCCCAGAGCCGCCATCATCTTGAGGCCGAGCGCCCGCTGCTTCTCGATCGCGAAAGGGCCTTGCGGCTCCGGCGTTTTGGGCCGGCGGGCTTGGAGCGCCAGGACCTCCTGCGTGAAGCCGGGCAGGAAGGTGGCGAGATCGTCGAACAAGGCGTCGATCTTCTCCGAGCGCCCGCCCGGCTCATAATCGTTCAAGAGTGCGTCATAGGGGGAAAGGCCTAGCTTTTCGCCCTTCGCCTGGCCGATCTGGCGCTGCAGGTTCAAGACCTCGCTCAGGAACGGCAGGAGGCCGGCGAAATCGGACTCCGCGCGCGCCTGCCGCCAGCGCATCTCGCAGACCGAGATCGCCTTGCTCGACGCCTCCACCAGATCGGCGGGAAGCGCAGTCTGGACCGTCCAGAGCCGCCTGATCTCGCGCAGATTGGCGCGCTCCCATGGGCCGAGCCCGTCATCGGCCTCGGCCGCGCCCAGCCAGTCGCCGATGCGCGGCTCGACCGCCATGCCATGGCGCAGCACGTCGAGCAGCGCCATGCTCTCGGCCCGCGTCGCCGCTGCCCCGGTCGGCATCATTGCGGCATTGTCCCAGCTCAGGATGCCGATGGCGTTGGACAATGCGGCGATGCGGCCGAAATGATTGGCAAGCTCGGAATAGGCGGTCATGCTTGGTGTTTCCCTTGTCGACAGTTTTCCAAAGCCCTCATCCTGAGGAGCGTTCGAAACGAACGCGTCTCGAAGGATCATCCAGCGCGCTCTGGAGCATCCTTCGAGACGCCGCTGCGCGACTCCTCAGGACGAGGGCTGAGGCAAGTGATCGGGTTCAGCCGAACAGGCTTTTGTACTGGCGCGGCTGCGAGCGCAGATATTGCGAGGGCGGCTTCACGGTTGCGCCGAGCTGGGCTGCGGCGTGCCAGGGCCAGCGTGGGTCGTAGAGCATGCCGCGCGCCAAAGCGACGAAGTCGGCGTCGCCCGTGCCGATGATCGCCTCGGCTTGGTCGGCTTCCGTGATCAGCCCGACCGCGATGGTCGGCAGGCCGGTTGCCTGCTTCACGGCGCGCGCCAACGGCACCTGGTAGCTCGGGCCGAGGGGAATTTTCTGCGCGGCCGAGAGGCCGCCGCCGGAGACGTCGATGAAGCTGCAGCCGCGCGCCTGCAAGGCGGAGGCGAAGGCGAGCGTCTGCTCGATATCCCAGCCGCCCTCGACCCAATCCGTGCCGGAGACGCGGATGCCGACGGGAAAGGAAGATGGCACCGCCGCCTTGACCGCCTCGAACACGGCGAGCGGGAAGCGCATGCGGTTCTCCAGCGAACCGCCATAGGCGTCCTCGCGCCGGTTGGAGAGCGGCGAGAGGAACTGGTGCAGCAAATAACCATGGGCCCCGTGGAGCTCGATTGCATCGAGGCCGAGCCTGACCGAGCGCTTGGCAGCGAGCGCGAAGCTCTCGACGAGCCGGGCGATCTCATCGGCCGTCAGGGCGTGCGGAGCCCTGGCGTGGCCCTCAAAAGCCACGGCCGAGGGGGCGAGCGTCTGCCAGCCGCCCTGGTCGAGGCCGAGCTGGCCGCCGCCGGCCCAGGGCTGCGCCACCGAGGCCTTGCGGCCGGCATGGCCGAGTTGGATGCCGATCGGCATCTCGGAATGCGCGCGCACGGCGGCGAGCGCCTTTGCCAGCGCGGCTTCGGTCTCGTCCGACCAGAGGCCGAGATCGAACGGGCTGATCCGCCCTTCCGGCTCGACGGCCGTCGCCTCGAGAAAGAGCAGCCCGGCGCCCGACAAGGCGAGATGGCCGAGATGGATGATGTGCCAGTCGGTCGCGCGGCCGTCCTCGGCCGAATACTGGCACATCGGGGCAATGACGATGCGGTTGGCGAGGGTGAGTTCGCCGAGCGTGTAGGGGCTGAAGAGCTGGCTCATCGTGGTGGGTTCGCCTTGAGTGGAGCAGGGCTTGGAATGGGCAGTGTTTGGAATGGGCAAGTTCGCCTGCATCTCTGCCAAGTCTAGCCGCAGCGCAGCATGCCTGGCCATGCGCAAGCCTGCACGCACCGGGCGCTGCAAACGCAAGCGACCTTCCGGCCCGGAACGCAGAGGAGGCGCTTCTCAATCCAGGATCGAGCCGAGGATCTTCTCCAGCGTGTGCAGCCGATAGGGCTTTCTCAGCAGCGCGGTGCGGGCTGCGCCCTCGAAACCCTCGACCTGATCGCGGCCGGTGGCGAAGATGATGGCGAGTTCGGGCTTCAATGCGCGTAAGCGGTGCGCCAGTTCGCTGCCCGAAATATCGGGCAGGCCGATATCCGTCAGCAGGATGTCGATGTCGCGTCCCGTCGCGATATCGAGCGCCTTCAGCCCGTTCTCCGCCTCGATGGCGACATGGCCGAGATCCTGGACCATATCGGCAGTGTCCATGCGGATGATGGCGTCGTCCTCGCAGACGAGCACGGTCAGGTTGCTTCGCCGCGCCGGCTCCGGCACAGGGGTGGCCGCATTCTGCAACGCTGCCTTCTGCGCCGCGCTTTTCGGCTGGGGGCGGGCGGTCTCATAGGACGGTGTCTTGCCGTCCTGCACCAGAACCTGGCGGATCTTCCGCGCCAGCGCCTCGCGCCCATAGGGTTTTGAGAGCAGGTTGACGCCCTCGTCGAGCCGCCCGCCATGGACGATCGAGTTCTCGGTATAGCCGGATGTGAACAGGACGCTGAGCTGGGGCAGCCGCGCCTTGGCCTTGCGCGCCAGCTCCGGGCTCTTCAGCGGGCCGGGCATGACCACATCGGTGAAGAGCAGGTCGATCGCGACCCCGCTCTCGATGACCGCGAGCGCGCTCTGGGCGTCGGGCGCCTTCAGCACGCGGTAGCCGAGCTCGCCCAGCAGCGCGATCACGGTCTCGCGCACCGCCTCGTCATCCTCGACGACGAGGATGGTCTCGCTGCCGCCGGTGACCGGGCCGGCCTCCTTCTCGACCAGCATGTCCTCGGTCTGGAGCGAGCGCGGCAGATAGAGCTTGATCGTGGTGCCCTGGCCGGGCTCGCTATAGACCTTCACATGGCCGCCGGACTGCTTGACGAAACCATAGACCATGGACAGGCCGAGCCCGGTGCCCTTGCCCGGCGGCTTGGTCGAGAAGAACGGCTCGAAGATCTGGTCCATCACCTCGCGGCTCATGCCCGAGCCGGTGTCGGTGACCGAGATCTGGACATATTGCCCCGCAGTGACGTCGCGATGGGCGTCGCTATAGGCGTCGTCGAGGAAGGCGTTTCCGGCCTCGATCGTCAACCGGCCCTGGCCGTCCATGGCGTCGCGCGAATTGATCGCCAGGTTGAGGATGGCATTCTCGACATTGGCCGGGTCGACCAGCGTGTGCCACAGCCCGCCGGCGATGATGCTCTCGATCTCGATCGCGTCGCCCAGCGTGCGCCGCAGCAGGTCGTCCATGTCGCGGATCAGGCGGCCGACATTGACGACCTTGGGCTCCAGCGGCTGGCGGCGGCCGAAGGCGAGCAATTGGGCTGCGAGCTTGGAGCCGCGCGCGACGCCGGCCATGGCGTTGTCGACGCGCTTTTCGGCTTTCTCGTCGCCTGCGATTTCCCGCGACAGCAATTGCAGATTGCCGCTGATGACCTGCAGCAGGTTGTTGAAGTCGTGGGCGATGCCGCCGGTCAGGTTGCCGATGGCTTCCATCTTCTGGCTGTGGCGGAGTGCTTCCTCGGCCTTGGCGAGTTCGGCGGTGCGGGCGGCGACGCGCTCCTCCAGCGTATCGGCCAGGTCCGCGAGGGCGGCTTCCGCCGTCTTCTGCGCGTCGATGTCGGTGTTGGTGCCGACCCAGCGCGTGATCGCGCCGCGCTCGTCATGGGCGGGCACGGCGCGGGCGATATGCCAGCGGAATGTACCGTCCTGGCGGCGAAGCCTGAATTCGGTCTCGTAGGTGATGCCGTCGCGCCGGGCATTCTCCCATGCGGCGGCGGCGCTCGCCGCATCCTCGGGATGGACCACCGCCATCCAGGCCTCACCGTCGAGCGTGCCCGGGGCCGCTCCGGTGAAGGCGTAGACGCGCTCGTTGAACCAGTCGAGCTGGCCGTCGGGCGTGGCGGTCCAGACATGGTTCGGCATGGATTGCGAAAGCGTGCGGAAGCGCGCCTCGCTCTCCCTGAGCGCGGCTTCCGCCTTCTTGCGGCCGGTGATGTCGAGGAACAGCACGGAGAAGCGGTCTGGTCCGATGCGCCTTGCCCGAGCCTCGAACCAGCGATGCTTCATCGCGGGAACATTGATCTCGTAGCGCGCCGGCTTGCCGGTCTCGAGCACGATGGCATAGGTCGTGATCAGCTCCGGCGGCAGGTTCGGGATGATCTCGCTGACATTGCGGCCGATCGCATCGACCATCCTGACATCGGTGCGCGCCTCGAAGGCGGGATTCATCTCGACGAAGCGGAAATCGACCATCGTCCCGGCGGCGTCGCGCACCGCCTCGGCGATGAAGAACCCCTCCTGCATCTGCTCGAACAGATTGCGCCAGCGCGCCTCGCTGGCGCGCAGCGCATCCTCGGCCGCCTTGCGCGGCGTGATGTCGAAGCAGACGCCGACAAAACGGCGCTGCCCGCTCTCGGGCGTCGAGACCGCCTCGCCCTGTCGCGCGATCCAGCGGGTTTCGCCGGTGGCGGGGTCGAAGCGGCGGTATTCCGCATAGGCGAGGGGGTTGTCCTCGGTCAGGCGCTGCGGCCCCGAAAGGGCGCGGTCATCGGGATGCAGCAGGCTGACGAGCAGATCGTCGGTGACCTGGACATCCGGCGGCAGTCCCCAGATGCGACGATATTCGTCGGAGACGTCGAGCAGGCCGCTTTCGGGATACCATTCGAAGACGCCGACGCCGCCGGCCTCCTGCGCGATCTTGAGCCGCTGCTCGGTGCGGACCCGCTCGGTGATCTCGATGACCACGGCGAAGACGCCGGCCGGGCGGCCGTCTTCGCCGAGGATCGGCATGTAGTCGAGATCGAGCCAGCAATCCTCCGGCACGCCGTGGCGGTTCAAAGTGAGGCGCTGTTCGCGTAGCGAGAGCGTGCCGCCGGCGAGCACGGTGTCGAGCACGCGGGTGTTGAGCTCGGCCGCTTCCGGCCAGCCCTCGAGCACATTGGCGCCGAGCAGGGCAGGGTGGCGCTTGCCGGCGAAGGCGGCATAGCCGTCATTGTAGATCAGCGTGCCCTGCGGCCCCCACAGCATCACGACCGGCAGCGGCGAGCTGAGCGCCAGCGCCGTCGTGGTGCGCAGGCTCTGCGGCCAGGTTTCGATCGGCCCCAAAGGTGTCCGCGACCAGTCGAATTGCGCGATGAGCGCGCCGATCTCGCCGCCATTCTCCAGGAAACCATATGGGTCGTGCGGAGCCAGCATGAGACGCTCTGGTGGAGTTCTACGAAACCCCTGACATGTGGCCGGGATCGCAGAATACGGCAAGCGCAAAGGCGCGATCGGCCGTGCGCCGCCCGTCCGGACGTCGAAAAGGGTTACGGCGCCAGGACTGCGGAGCCAGGACTATGGCGCCAGGACTACGGCGCCTGGAACGCGCCGATCATGTAGCTTTCATTGCCGATCTCGGTGACGCGCCCCTTCACCTCATAGCTTGCGAGATCGACGATCCAGACGATGCTGGAGTTCGGCTTGCCCTTGGGTGCGCCGGTGATCGCGGCGTATTTGCCGTCGGGGGTGATCGCGATGCCGCGCGGGCGCGAGGGCTCGCCGCCCGGCGTCTTCAGTTCGATCCGCCGGATCGTCGCGGGCCCACCCGCGATCGCCTTGGCGACATCGATGATGTCGATGTTGTTGGCGCGGAAATGCGTGGAGAGGATGCGCTTTCCATCCGGCAGGAAGGCGGCCACGAACGGTCGGGTCGGCGTGGCCTTGTCGTCGGTGCCGACCAGGACGCGCGCGACCTCGGCTTTGGCGGGGTCGGACAAGGCCTTCTCGACATCGATGATCGAGACCGTGTTGCCGGGGATGTCGGTCTGAGCGCTCTCGCGGGAGGCATGCGCCACCAGCTTGCCGTCCGGGCTCACCGAGATGCCGAAGCCGCCGGCCTGCACCGGGATGCGCGCAAGCTCCGCGCCGGCCTCGCCGGCGATCGCCTTCTGCAGGCTCATCACCGTGATGTCGTCGGTGCCGCCATTGGCCCCGAAGATCGTGCCGCCGCCAAGCGGGCTGATCGTCACGCCATTGGTGTCGGGGAAGCAGCCGAATCTCGGATCGGGCGCGCGATGCGGCACCGGATCGGGCGGGCAGGGGAAGCCGGGCTTGCCATAGGCCTGCTCGACCCTACGGATCACCCTGTTGGTTGTGAGATCGACGATGCTGAGATGCCGGCCACCATCCTCGTCGCCTTCGCGCTCGGCATGGGCGAGCACCGCATGCTTGCCATCCGCCGCAATGGCGAAGCCGGTCGGCCCAAAACCTTCCGTCTCGATATAGCCCGCGACGGCGGCGAGCGTATCGTTGCTGGCGGGATCGAGCGCCTTCACCAGGTCGATGATCGTGACGGTGCCGGCATGGCCGTGCTGGAAGGCGGCCGCTGCAGCGGGCGTCGAGCGGCCGGAATGGTTGACGACATAGGCCCGCTTGTTGTCGGGCGCGATCGCGATCGAGATCGGCTGGCCGCTCGAAATCACGCTCTTGCCGTCGACCTCGATATCGGGCGTGACGCGCAGGCGGTTCACCACCGCCTTCGGCGTGCCGTCATTGGCGGGGTCGAGAGCTTTATCGAGATCGATCACGAGCACGACATTGTCCCAGCGGCCGCTCGCCAGAAAATAATCCTTCGCCATGGTCTGATGCACATGTCCCATCGAGCAGAGCAGGATCGCGCTGCCCAGAAATGTCGTCCGTAGCATGGTCGTTCCTCCCGTTGGATCGCCCGTTTGCCGGGTCGTTGATCAGCTTGGCTGGTCGGCTTTGTCCTCCAGCGCCTCGGCGAGCACGCGCGCGACATGCATCGCTTCGCGGCCCGCGCCGTCATGGATCTGGTGGCGGCAGCTCGTACCGTCGGCGACGATGAGATCGCCCGCGCCGGCCTTGCGCACGGCCGGCAGCAAGGCGAGCTCGCCCATGGCGAAGGAGACGTCGATCGTCGCCGCGCCATAGCCGAAGGCGCCCGACATGCCGCAGCAGCTCGATTCGATCGGGCGGACATCGAGGCCGGGAATGGCGCGCAAGGTTGCCTCGACCGCGCTCATTGCCGCGAAAGCCTTCTGGTGGCAGTGGCCATGCAGATGCGCGATGCGGCCGGCCTGGTCCTTGAGGGGCAGGGTGGTTGTCCCCGCCTTGATGTCGGCGGCCAGAAGCTCTTCAAGCAGGAACGCGGCGCTCGCCACCGGCTCGACCTCGGCCTTGGGCAGAATTGCGCCGAATTCGTCGCGGAAGGTCAGCAGGCAGGAGGGTTCGAGGCCGACGATGCGCGCGCCCTTGGCGACGAAGGGCGCCAGCGCTTCGAGCGTCCGCTTTGCCTCGCTGCGCGCCTCCTCGACGAGACCGGCCGAGAGGAAGGTGCGCCCGCAGCAGAGCGGCCGGCCGCCATCCCCAGGCTCGACCTTGTGCAGGCGATAGCCGCCGGCGGCCAGCACGTGCTCGGCGGCTTCGAGGTTCTCGCGCTCGAAATAGCGGTTGAAGCTGTCGCCGAAGAGCACGAGGTCGCGGCCGTCGCCCTTCACCTCGCCCGGCGTCGCGGTTCGGCCGGCTTGCGCCCACGGCCTGCGCCAGACCGGCAGCGAACGTTTCGCGCTGAAGCCGAGCCAGCGTTCGGAGAGCCGCGCCAGCAGTGGAATGCGGTCGCGCAGGTTCATCAGGGCTGAGAGCTTGGCTGCATAAGGCGCATAGCGCGGCAGAAAGGCGATCAAGCGCTCCTTCCGCGGCAGGCCGTGGCGCTGATGGTAATGGTGCAGGAACTCGATCTTCATCCGCGCCATGTCGACGCCGGTCGGACAGTCGCGCTTGCAACCCTTGCAGGACACGCAGAGATCGAGCGTCTCCTTCATCTCCGGCGAGGTGAAGGCATCCGGCCCGAGCTGGCCGGAGATGGCGAGCCTCAAGCTGTTCGCCCGCCCGCGCGTCAGATGCGTCTCGTCCTGCGTGGCGCGCCAGGACGGGCACATCGTGCCGCCGGTCATCTTCCGGCAGGTGCCGTTGTTGTTGCACATCTCGACGGCGCCGCCGAGCCCGCCCCAGTCGGACCAGTCGAGCGCTGTCTCGGCCGGGATCGGCGTGGCGTAGCCCGGCGCGAAGCGCATCAGGCTGCGATCGTCCATCCTGAGCGGGCGCACGATCTTGCCGGGGTTCAAGCGGTTGTCGGGATCGAAGCCGTCTTTGACCTGCTCGAAGGCGCGGGTGAGGGGGCCGCCGAACATCGGCTCGACGAATTCCGAGCGCGAGATGCCGTCGCCATGCTCGCCGGAATAGGAGCCCTTGAAGCTGCGCACCAATTCGCAGGCTTCCTCGGCGATGCCGCGCATCGCCTTGACCCCGGCCTCGTCCTTCATGTTCAGGATCGGGCGGACATGCAGGCAGCCGACCGAGGCATGGGCATACCAGGTGCCGCGCGTGCCATGGCGCGCGAACAGCGCGGTGACGGCGTCGGTATAATCGGCGAGATGTTCGAGCGGGACGGCGCAATCCTCGATGAAGGAGACCGGCTTCCCATCGCCCTTCATCGACATCATGATGTTGAGGCAGGCCTCGCGCACCTCCCAGACCGGCTTCTGCCTGGAGGGTTCGACCACCTCGACGACGGCATCAGTAAAGCCGTGATCGGCCATGCACTGGTCGAGGCGCTTGAGGTCGTGCTTGAGCGCGGCGAGATCGTCGCCGGCGAATTCGACCAGCAGCAGGCAGTTCGGCTGGCCCCGGGTGATGTCGGCGAGCGTGCGCACGAAGAGCGGAATGTCGGCGCCGAGCACGAGCACATTATTGTCGACGAGTTCGACTGCGACCGGTCCCAGCGCCACGATCGCCTTGGTCGTCTCCATTGCCGAACGGAAGCTCGGGAAATGGCAGACGCCCATGACGCGATGCGTCGGCAGCGGCGAGAGCTTCAGCGTCGCCTCGGTGGTGATGGCGAGCGTGCCCTCCGAGCCGACCAGCAGATGCGAGAGGTTCGGCCGGGCGGGCAAGAGCTCGTCGAGATTATAGCCGCCGACCCGGCGCTGCACCTTGGGGAAGATCGCCTCGATCTCGGCCCGGTGCCCGTCCGCCAGCGCCAGCATCCGCGTCATCAGATCGCGCGCCCTGATCGACTGATTGTCGCCGGCGAAGCCATCGCCCAGCGCGAAGGGCTCGCCGTCATGGAACAGCGCCTTCATGGCGATGACATTGTCGACCGTCTTGCCATAGCGCAGCGAGCGCGCGCCCGAGGAGTTGTTGCCGGTCATCCCGCCGATGGTGCAGCGGCTGGCGGTCGAGGGCTCGACCGGGAAGAACAGCCCGTCCTTCCGGACATGCGCGTTGAGCGCCTCCAGCACGAGGCCGGGCGCAACCGAGATCGTACCGGCCGCCGGATCATAATCGCGGATGCCATTGAAATGCCGGCTCATGTCGAGGATCAGCGCATCGCCGATCGGCTGGCCGTTCTGCGAGGTGCCGCCGCCGCGCGCGATCACCGGCACGCCATGCTCGGCGGCGATCGTCAGGGCGGCCGCGATATCGGCCTCCGATTTCGGGAAGACCACGCCCTGCGGGACGATCTGGTAGATCGAGGCGTCGGTGGCGTAGCGCCCGCGCGTGAAGGCGTCGAAGCGCACTTCGCCCTCCAGCGTCTGCGCGAGACGGCGTTCGAGGCCGAGATTGCGGGAATGGGATGCGGTCGTGGCGGTCTGGTTCATTGTTGCGTCATTCCGCCGCCTCGGCCGGCTTGGCGGGCCGGCCGCGTCGCCGCAAGGCGCCGATTCCATCCATGACCGGCCCCCAGAGCAGCAGGAACAGCGCCAGCCCGACCAGCGTCGTCACCAGCCCGTTGGCGGCGAAGACCTTGAGGCTGCCGCCCGAGCCGAGCAGCGCCTGGCGGAACGAGTCCTCGGCCCTGTCGCCGAGCACCAGCGCCAGCACCAGCGGCGCGAGCGGATAGTCGAGCTTCTTGAAGACATAGCCGACGAGGCCGAAGCCCAGCATCAGCCAGATGTCGAAGATCGAGTTCGAGATCGTGTAGGCGCCGATCGCGCAGACGATCAGGATCACCGGCGCGACATAGGAAAACGGGATGCGCATGATCGCCGCGAACAGCGGCACGGTCGCCAGCACGATGACGAGCCCGGCGAGATTGCCGAGATACATCGAGGCGATCAGCCCCCAGACGAACTGCTTCTGCTCGACGAAGAGCAGCGGCCCCGGCTGCAGCCCCCAGACCAGCAGGCCACCGAGCAGGACGGCCGCCGTCGCCGAGCCTGGAATGCCCAGCGCCAGCATCGGCAGGAGCGCGCTGGTGCCCGCCGCATGCGCCGCGGTTTCGGGTGCGAGCACACCTTCGATATTGCCCTTGCCGAAGCTGTCGGGCTGCCGCGAGAAGCGCTTGGCGAGACCGTAGCCCATGAAGGAGGCGGCGATCGCCCCGCCCGGCGTCACGCCCATCCACATGCCGACGATGGCGGAGCGCAGCAGCGTTGCCCAATAGCGCGGCAGCCCGGCCCAGGTGCGCAGCACCACCTTGAGGTCGATCTTGGCCTGCTTGCCCTTGAAGACCAGGCCCTCCTCGACGGTCAGCAGGATTTCGCTGACGCCGAACAGACCGATCACCACGACCAGGAAATCGAAGCCGCGCATCAATTCGGTCGACCCGAACGTCATGCGCAGATCGCCCGAGATCGAATCGAGCCCGACCGCCGCGAGCAGGAAACCGATGCAGAGCGAGGCCAGGATCTTGGCGCGGTTCTCGCGACCCATGCCGATGAAGGAGCAGAAGGTCAGAAGGAACACGGCGAAGAACTCGGCCGGCCCGAATCTGAGCGCGAAGGAGGCGACGAGCGGCGCCACGAAGGTGATCAGGAGCACGCCCGAGAGCGCGCCGATGAAGGAGGCGGTGAAGGCGGCCGTCAGCGCCTCCGCCGCCTTGCCCTGCACGGCCATCGGGTAGCCGTCGAAGGTCGTCGCGACCGACCAGGCCTCGCCCGGGATGTTGAACAGGATCGAGGTGATCGCTCCCCCGAACAGCGCGCCCCAATAGATCGAGGAGAGCAGGATGATCGCCGAGGTCGGGTCCATGCCGAAGGTCAGCGGCAGCAGGATCGCGACGCCGTTGGGCCCGCCCAGGCCTGGCAGCACGCCGACGATGATGCCGAGCACGACACCGATCACCATGAAGCCGACATTGTGCCAGGAGAGCGCCACCTGGAAGCCGGCCATCAGGGAGGAGAAATCGTCCATCGCTTATCCTCAGTAGCCGATCTTCAATAGCCGAGCAGGGCCTCTAACGGGCCTTTCGGCAGCGGTACGCGGAACTGCAGCTCGAACACCCAGAAGCAGGCGAGCGGCACGAGGATCGCCGTCAGCACGATCGCCCACCAGCGCGAGGTCGCGACGATGCTCATGAAGACGAGGATGAAGATGCCCGCGGCGACGTAGAGGCCGAGCGGCTGGATCAGCGCCACGAACAGCACCAGGGGCGCGAACACCCGCGCAACCTGGCCGAGCTGCTCATAGCTGACGAAGACGCGGTTCTCGGCCCGGAACGACTGCACCAGGATGAAGAGCGAGGCGGCCAGGAAGATCCAGCCGACGCGCGCCGGGAAGAAGCCGTTCTGCGGACCATTGTCCCAGCCCGCGCCGCGGCCATAGGAATCGTAGAGTACGAGCAGGCCGAGCCCGATCAGGAGGAGCGCGGTCGTGATCTCGACGGGGCGGCGGGAGAGGCCGCGCGGGGCTTGATTGTGCGGGACTTGGCTGTGCGGGACTTGGCTGTCGGAAGCGCCGGACATCACAGGCCTCACTTGGCCATGAAGCCGGCATCGCTCATCAGCTTGGCGTGCTTTTGCTCATCGAGCTTGAGGAACTGCACGAAGGCGTCGCCGTCGCGATAATCGGGAACCAGCGCGTTGCGCGCCAGATAGTCCTTCCACTCCGCGTTCTGCGAGACCTTCTTGAACAGCTCGACATAGAAGGCCTGCTGCTCCTTCGTCACCTTGCCGGGCATGAACATGCCGCGCAGCATCTGGTAGCTGACGTTCAGCCCCTGCGAGGCGCAGGTCGGGATGTCGGCCCAGGACAGGCCGTCCGCGACCTTCTCGCTATAGGCCATCTTCTGTTCGGCGAAGACGCAGAGCGGTCTGGTCGCCCCGCCGCGCCAGTTCGCCAGATCTTCGGCCGGGTTGTTGGTGTTGGCGTCAACATGATTGCCCGAAAGCTGGGTCGAGGCCTGGCCGCCGCTGGTATAGGGAATATAGGCGAATTTGACGCCGCCGGTCTTCTCCATGCCGAAGACGAGCAGATTGTCCTCGCGCTTGGACGAGGTGCCGCCGATCTTGAGCGGCTCGGGCGCTGCCTTGGCTGCCGCCATGAAATCGGCCGCGGTCTTGTAGGGGGATTTCGCATTGACCCAGAGCAGGAAGGAATCCTGCGCCATCATCGCCACCGGCGTGTAGTCCTGCCAGTTCAATGGCAGCCTGGTCGCCATCGGCGTCATGAAGATGCCGCTCGAGGTGGTGATCAGCTTGTGCGGATCGCCGGCCGATTTCTGGATGTCGAGCATGCCCTCGGCGCCGCCGGCGGCCGGCTTGTTGACGACGATGATCGGCTGGGTGGTGAGCTGGTTCTTCTGAATGATGCCCTGGATCGTGCGGGCCATCTGGTCGGAGGCGCCGCCAGCCGAGAAGGGCACGACGATCTCGATCGCCTTGGTCGGCTCCCAGGCAGCTGCGGGCGCGACGCCGGCAAACAACGCGGATACGGCAAGCCAATGCTGCTTCATGATCCTCAACCTCCCTTAAGTCGCGCTCTGACGGCGTCGTGAGGGAAGCCTAGAACCAAAGAAATCTGCATTCAATCTGAAATTTACAACGACACAAAATGACCACCAATCGTCATTGCGAGCGCAGCGAAGCAATCCAGGAGGGCTCGCTCTACGTCCCCTGGATTGCTTCGCTGCGCTCGCAATGACGCAGGGTTGCTACGCGACCTCTGCCTGCGCCGCCTTGCGCTTGTTGCGCAGGTGCTGGAACAGGATGTCGCTGAGTTCGCTGCCGGCGCGCCGGCGCAGCGCGTCCAGGATCGCCTCATGCTCCCGCATCGCCTCGCCCCAGCGGTCGCGCTCCTTGGCGAGATTGGCCGAATAGCGCACGCGGCGGATGCGCCCGGCGAAGCTGGCATAGGTCGCGCTCAGTGTCGCATTGCCGGCCGCCTCGACGATCATGCGATGGATCGCCTGGTTGCACTGGAAGTAGCCATGCATCTCGCGGCGCAGGTAGAAACGATACATTTCATGGTGCGTTTGCTCGATTTCGGCTACTTCCGCGTCCGAAATGCGCTCGCAGGCCAGGCGTCCGGCCAATGCCTCAAGCCCGCCCATCACGTCGAAGAGCTCGCGCAGATCCTCAGCACTCAATTCGCGCACGCGTGCGCCGCGGTTCGGCAGCAGGTCGATCAGCCCTTCGGCAGCGAGCACTTTCAGCGCCTCGCGCAAGGGCGTGCGCGAGATGCCGAAGCGGTCGCAGAGCAGGCGCTCGGGAATGCGCGCGCCATCGGCGAGATTGCCCTCGACGATGTAGTCGCGCAGCGCCGTCACCAGCCCGTCATGCAGCGAAACCGCCGCCTTGGGTGTCGTGTTGGCGGGCGCGTCGTGCATCTCGGGTGCTGGAATCTGCATGATTTCCAGGTCCGGAATTGTGCTTGTCATGGCCAATGGGTACGCCAAGCTTGGTCGGCTGTCGAGATAGCGGGCGCTCGCTTTGCGTTCTAATGAGAGATTGCATTCTCAAAAAATGAATGCAAAAAATCGGCTATGAAGAACGCGCAATCGAAATGCGCACGAGGGAGGATACGCCATGGCAACGCAGCAGGGTCGACATTTCCTGCATATTCCGGGGCCGAGTCCCATCCCCGATCGTGTCCTGCGCGCCATGGACATGCCGATCATCGACCATCGCAGTGCCGAGTTCGCCAGGCTCGGCAAGGCTGTGCTGGAGGGCTGCAAGGCCGTCTTCAAGACCGCGCAACCGGTGGTGATCTACCCGTCCTCGGGCACCGGTGCCTGGGAGGCGGCGATCGTCAACACGCTTTCATCAGGCGATACCGTGCTGATGGCGGAAACCGGTCATTTCGCCACGCTCTGGCGCCAGATCGCGGCGCGTTTCGGCATCAATGTCGATTTCATCCCGGGCGATTGGCGCCGCGGGGCCGATCCGGCGGCGATCGAGGCCAGGCTCGTCGCGGACAAGGCGCGCACCATCAAGGCCGTGATGGTGGTCCATAACGAGACCTCGACCGGTTCGACGAGCCGGATTGCCGAGATCCGCAAGGCGATCGACGCTGCCGGCCACCCGGCCCTGTTCATGGTCGACACCATCTCCTCGCTCGCCTCGGTCGACTACCGCCATGACGAATGGCAGGTCGACGTCACCGTTTCCGGTTCGCAGAAGGGGCTGATGCTGCCGCCGGGCTTGAGCTTCAACGCGGTCTCCGAGAAGGCGATGGCGGCTTCAAAAACCAACACGCTGCCGCGTTCCTATTGGGACTGGCAGGAGATGGTGAAGATCAACGCCAACGGCTTCTTCCCCTACACGCCGGCGACGAACCTGCTCTATGGGCTGCGCGAGGCGCTCGCGATGCTGCAGGAGGAGGGGCTGGACAATGTCTTCTCCCGGCATCGGCGCCTTGCCGCCGCGACGCGCGCCGCCGTCAAGGCCTGGGGGCTGGAGGTGCTCTGCGAGAACCCGGCCGAGCAATCGCCGGTGTTGACCGCCGTGATGATGCCGCCGAGCCACAGCGCCGACCGCTACCGCAAGATCACGCTCGAGAAGTACAACATCTCGCTCGGCTCCGGGCTGGGCAAGGTCGCAGACAAGGTCTTCCGCGTCGGCCATCTCGGCGAATGCAACGAGCTTATGCTGCTGGGCGCGCTGTCGGGCGTCGAGATGGGGCTGGCGGCGGCCGGCGTGCCGCATCGCAGCGGCGGCGTCATGGCGGCGATGGCCGCGCTCGAGGCGCGCGACGACGGCAATCAGGCGCCGGTTGCGGCGGTGGCCTGAGCGCTGTGTACCTGAAGGCTGTGTAGAGGTTCGCGCCACGCTGCCATCGCGGGGCGGCCTCTATGGTGCTAGGCTTCGCGCGTCACCTCCGGCGCGGGGCATGAAAGCGATGCAGGACAGCCACCGCGTGCTCTTCACGAGCCCGGCCGAATTCATCGACAGCGATCACCCGAATGTGATTGAGCAGGCGCAGCGGCTGACGGCGGGCGTTGCCGAGCCGGTAGCCCAGGCGCGGCTGCTTTATGCTGCGGTGCGGGATGAGATCCGCTACGATCCCTATCGCGATTATCTCGACACCGGCAGCTATCGCGCCAGCGCCGTGCTTGCGGCCGGCACGGGCTATTGCGTCGGCAAGGCGGCGCTCTATGCCGCGCTGTGCCGCGCGCTCGGCATCCCGGCGCGGATCGGCCTCGCCGACGTCATGAACCATCTCGCCACGCCGCGCCTGCTGGAGGCTGTCGGCACGAATGTCTTCGCCTATCACGGCTATGCCGAGGTTTTTCTCGGCGGCCGCTGGCTGAAAGCCTCGCCGACCTTCAATGCGAGCCTGTGCGCGAAGCTCGGTGTCGCGCCGCTGTTTTTCGACGGCCGGCATGACGCGCTGCTCCAAAGCTTCGACGGGCAGGGTCGCGAATTCATGGCCTATATCGCCGATCACGGCGCCTTCTTCGACGTGCCGGTGAAATTCCTGATCATCGAAATGACGCGGCTCTACCCGAAACTCTGCATTCCCGGCGGCCTGCGCGGCGCCTCGATGGAGCAGGAAGCGAAGGTCTGAGCGCGCAAAAAGCGCGGCTGAGACGCCGTCCAACGGCCAACGCCAGATTGCGCTCAGGAAATTGTGCAACTGCGAAGGCGATCCAGAAATCGCCGCAATCGCCGCCCATATCATAAGCAGGCTTATGATATCCGAGGCACCGCAGATGAAGCGCCCGCTGAAGCGTGAATTGACGTTCCAATTGGTCGAGACCGCGCGGCTCCTGCGGGCCTATGTCGACCAGCGCGCCCACCAGCATGGCACGACCCGCGCGCAATGGGGCGTGCTCGGGCGCCTGCGCCGCCAGGAGGGCCTCAACCAGGCCGCCCTGGCCGAGCAGCTCGATGTCCAGCCGATCTCGGTGGGTCGGCTGCTCGACCGGCTGGAGCAACAGAAGCTGGTCGAGCGCCGGCCAGACCCGAACGATCGACGCGCCTACCTCCTGCATCTGACGCCCGATGGACGCGCGCTGGTCGATGATCTCGACACGGTGCGCGGCGAGATCGCCGGCGAAGTGCTGGATGGCGTCGAGGAGGCGGCGATCATCACGACGCTGGAGACGCTTGCCATGATGAGCGAACGCATCCGCCTGCAGAAACAAGAACGCCTGACACAGCTTGCGGCGAATCTCGCCGACAGCGCCGCTTGATCCCCCGGAGCCACTCACCGATGCAGCGTAAGACTCTTTTCTCGATTGCTCTCCTGGCCACGGTCGCAGTTGCGACCGGCGCGTGGTTCACGACGTCTCGCGGCGCCGTCGATCCCGGTGACGGTGCGCGTTCGGCCCGTGCCGGGCGCAGCGGCGAGGGCGCTCCCGTCGCCGTGGTGACGGCGCTGGCCGAGCGGGCCAACATGCCCGTGCGCAAGCGCGCCATCGGCTTCGTCGAGACACCGGCCAGCGTCGTGGTGAAGTCGCGGCTCGACAGCCAGCTCATGGAGCAGAACGTCGTCGACGGGCAGTTCGTCAAGGCGGGCGATCTGCTCTTCACCCTCGACGACCGCGACCTCAAGGCGCAGATCGAGAAGGACGAGGCGGCGATCGCCCGCGACCAGGCACTGCATAAGCGCACCGAGGCCGATCTGACGCGCTACCAGCAACTGCTGCTCAAGAATGCCGGCACGCAGCAATCGGTCGACCAGGCGACGGCCGATGAGCGCTCGGCCGCGGCGACCATCCTCTCCGACAAGGCGACGCTCGACGCCGACAAGCTCAAGCTCGGCTACACCCGCATCCTGGCGCCCATCGACGGCCGCGCCGGCGCGGTCCAGGTCACGCCGGGTAATCTCGTCGGCGCCAACAGCACCGGCCTGGGTCTCGTCACCTTGACCCAGATGAAGCCGCTGCGGGTCACCTTCACCTTGCCCGAGCGCGACCTGTCGGTGCTGCAGCGGGCTCTCGGCTCCGGCCGCGCCATTCCCGTGACGGCGAGCGTGCCCGATTCCGGCAAGCCGCCCGCTCAGGGAACCCTGAACTTCGTCGATTCCACTGTCGACATGACCTCGGGCACGATCACGGCCAAGGGCTCCTTCAGCAATGACGACCTCGCGCTCTGGCCCGGCCAGTATGTCGATGTCGAGATCGCCGCCGACACCCTGATGGGCACGACGGTGGTTCCCACTGTCGCCGTCCAGACCGGCCAGAAGGGCGCCTATGTCTATGTCGCCAAGGCCGACCAGACGGCCGAGCTGCGCCAGATCAAGGTCGCGCTGAGCGATGGCGACCGCACGGCGCTGAGCGAGGGCCTCGAGCCCGGCGAGCGCGTCGTCACCGACGGCCAGATGCGGCTCAAGACCGGTGTGCGCATTCGTGAGCGCGCCGCCAAGGACAGCGCGCCGGCCGATCCGGCCGCGCAGGGCACGCCCATCGCGCAGGGAGCCAAGTCGTGAACATCTCCGGCTTCTGCATCCGCCACCCGGTGGCGACGATCCTGATGTCGGTCTCGCTCGTGCTGGCGGGGCTGTTTGCCTATCGCTTCCTGCCGGTCGCGGCCCTGCCGCGCGCGGAATTCCCGGTGGTGAACGTCTCCGCGCAATTGCCCGGCGCCTCGCCCGACACCATGGCGACCTCGGTCGCGACGCCGCTCGTCAAGCAGTTCGCCACTATCGCCGGCATCGATTCGATCGCGACGACGAATGCCCAGGGGTCGACCTCGATCGCGATCCAGTTCGTGCTGAACCGCAATATCGACGCGGCCGCCGCCGATGTGCAGGCCGCCATCACTCGCGCCCAGAAGCAGCTCCCGCTCGAGATGACGACGCCGCCGAGCTACCGCAAGGTGAACCCGGCCGATGCGCCGATCATCCTGATGGCGCTGAAGAGCGATGTCGTGCCGCTCTCGCAGCTCGATGCCTTTGCCCAGCAGGTCATCTCGCCGGCGCTCTCGACGGTCGACGGCGTCGCGCAGGTCCTGATCTTCGGCAGCCAGAAATACGCAGTCCGCATCCAGATAGACCCGATCGCGCTGGCCGCGCGCGGCATCGGCGTCGACGATCTGCAGGCGGCGATCACCGCGACCAATGCCAACACGCCGGTCGGTACGCTGCAGAACACCAGCCAGCAGCTCACCATCCAGGCCCGCACGCAGCTCGCCGATGCCGCGCAGTTCGCCAACGTCATCATCGCCACGCGCAACGGCAAGCCGGTGCGCCTGGGCGATGTCGCCAAGGTCATCGATTCCGTCGAGAACTCGCTGACGGCGAGCGCCTATGACGGCATGCCCGCGGTGGTTCTCGCCGTGCAGCGCCAGCCCGACGCCAACACCGTCGAGGTCGTCGACAAGGTCAAGGCGATGCTGCCGGCCTTTTCCGAGCAATTGCCGGCCGCGGCTTCTTTGTCCCTGCTGAACGACCGCTCCGTCTCGATCCGCATGGCCGTGGACGATGTCCAGTTCACCTTGCTGCTGACGATCGGCCTCGTGGTGATGGTGATCTTCGCCTTCCTGCGTCGCGTCGCCGCGACCTTCATCCCTGCCGTGGCGGTGCCGATCTCGATCATCGCGACGCTTGCGGCGATGTATGGCTTCGGCTTCTCGATCGACAACATCTCGCTGCTCGGCCTGACGCTCTCCGTCGGCCTCGTCGTCGACGACGCCATCGTGATGCTGGAGAACATTGTCCGCCATATGGAGGAGGACGGGATCCCGGCTTATGAGGCGGCGCTCAAGGGCGCGGGCGAGATCGGCTTCACCATCATCTCGATCTCGCTCTCGCTGGTCGCGGTCTTCATCCCGGTTCTGCTGATGGGCGGCGTCATCGGCCGCATCTTCAACGAATTCGCCGTGGTCGTGACGGTCTCGATCCTGGCCTCGGCCTTCGTCTCGCTGACGCTGACGCCGATGCTGTGCTCGCGGCTGCTGAGCGGCTATTCGGAGCACCATAAGGAGAACGCCTTCGGACGCGTGCTCGAGGCCGGGTTCGACGGCATCCTGCGCGGCTATGACAAGGCGCTGACGGTATGCCTGCGTTTCCAGCCGGTGATGCTGCTGGCCTTCTTCGGCACGCTTGCTCTCAGCGTCTGGCTGCTCCAGACCGCGCCCAAGGGCTTCTTCCCCCAGGAGGATATCGGCCAGCTCCAGGTCGCGACCGAGGCGCGCCAGGACGTCTCCTTCCCGGCCATGCAGGCGCTCCAGGCACAGGTGGCGGATGTGTTCAGCCGCTCGCCTTTCGTCGCCCATGTCGCCTCCACCGTCGGCGGCAGCAGCGGCAATGCCGGCGCCCTCAACGCCGGCCGCCTCTTCGTCGAGCTGAAGCCGCAGAATGAGCGGCCGCCGCTGCAGGCGGTGCTTGCCGGCCTGCGTCGTGATCTCGCGCCGATCGCCGGCATCACCGCCTATATGACGCCGGTCCAGAACCTCAACATCGGCGCGCGCGCCTCCAAGAGCCAGTACCAGCTCGTCGTGCAGGGGCTCGACCAGGGCCTGATGAACGAATGGTCGGTGAAGCTCGCCGACGCGATGGCCCGTGATCCCGCGACCTTCATCGACGTCACCACCGATCTGCAGAACAGCGCGGCGGAAGCGACGCTGGTGATCGACCGCGACAAGGCCAACCAGCTCAAGATCGGCTCCGACATCCTGCGCTCGACGCTCTATTCCGGCTTCGGCGTGCGTCAGGTCTCGACCATCTACACCACCGGCGACAGCTATCAGGTCATCGTCGAGTTCGATCCCAAGGGCGGCTGGTCGGCCGACAAGCTCGACCAGATCCGCATCCGTGCCAGCAACGGCAATCTGGTGCCGCTCAGCGCCTTCGCGCGTGTCGAGCGCACGACGGGCCTGCTCACCGTCAACCAGCTTGGCCAGCTTCCGGCCGTGACGATCTCCTACAACCTGCCGGCGGGCGTCGCGCTCGGCGACAGCGTCACCAAGATCGAGGCGCTGAAGGCCGAGATCAACCTGCCGAAGTCGCTCTCGACGACATTGGCCGGCACGGCCAAGACCTTCCAGGATTCGCTCGCCAATCAGGGCCTGCTGATCGCGGGTGCGATCCTGACGATCTATATCGTGCTCGGCATCCTCTATGAGAGCTTCATCCACCCGCTGACGATCCTGACCGGATTGCCCTCGGCCGCGATCGGCGCGCTGGGCGCGCTCAGGCTGTTCGGGCTCGATCTCTCGGTCATCGCCATCATCGGCCTTCTGATGCTGATCGGCATCGTCAAGAAGAACGCGATCATGATGATCGACGTTGCGCTCGTGCTGAAACGCGAGGGCAAGACGCCGCAGGAGGCGATCCACCAGGCCTGCGTGATGCGGTTCCGGCCGATCCTGATGACGACGCTCGCGGCCTTGATGGGCACGCTGCCGATCGCGCTCGGCGCCGGCGCCAGCGCCGAGCTGCGTCAGCCGCTCGGCATCGCCGTGGTCGGTGGGTTGATGATCTCGCAGGTGCTGACGCTGTTCATCACCCCGGTGCTGTTCCTCTACATGGAGCGGCTCTCGAACGGGCTCGACTGGCTGTTTTCGCGGAAGAAGCCGGGAGAGGTTGCCGCACACGCCCATCCGGCTCCGGCGGAGTGAGGCCCGACAGGGAAGGGGATCGTGGTCCGGTCTCTGGCGGGTTATCCAATGGGGCCAGACCCTGGGTGGTCGCATAGGGCGATTTCGATGTTGCCATCGAGTATGGCATCGAGATCGCTCGAATGGCGCGGGACAGAGATGCGGCCGTCTGTTGTTGGTTTGGCGATTGGGCTGCTCATCTGCTCGGCGGCAGCGTCTCATGCTGATGAAGCCTGGGATGCTTATCAGCGCGACGATTATGCGACCGCGCTCAGATTATGGCGCGTTCAATCCGACAAGGGCGACGTCGCGGCCCCGGCCCATATCGGCGATCTCTACCTGCAAGGATCTGGGGTCAGCGAAAGCCGGGCCGAGGCGTTCAAATGGTATCGCCTATCCGCGGAGCGCGGATTTGCCCGGGCCCAATCCTATATCGGCGATATGTACCGAAGCGGAAACGGCACGCGCCAGGACAAGGCCCAGGCGGTATTATGGTACCGCAAGGCGGCGGAGCAGGGCTTCCCGACCGCAATGAACGCGCTCGGCGACATGTACAATGTCGGAGAGGGCGTCGCCAAGGATGAGGCCGAGGCGCAGCGCTGGTACCAAAAGTTCAACGACGCGAACTGACGATGAGGTCCCCGCATGCCTCATCGACGTGATCGATCACTCCGGCTTGAGCGCGAGCGACCGGAAAATCGTATTCAGCTGCGGGCTCATCGGTAGATCGATGCTGTCACCGCCCGGCAGCCGTTGCAGGAACCAGCGCTTGTAGAGGCGGTCGAGATCGCCATCCTCCGCCAGCTGGTGAAAGGCTTCGGCAACGGTTTTGGCCAGCGGCGCATCGCCCTTGCGGAACATGATGCCGTAAGGGTCGTAAGACAGGAAGTCGCCCAGCACAGTAAAAGCGTTCTTCGCCTTGTTCTGGGCGATCAGGCCATAAAGCAGCACGTCATCGAGCGCGAACGCCTCCGCCTTGCCGCTGACGATCTCGGCGAATGATTGGGCGTGATCCGGCGCAACGAGTAGTTTTATGTCCAATTTGAACTTTTCGGACAGGTCGCGCATCGCTTTTTCGTTGGTGGTTCCTGCCGTCACCACCACGGTCTTGTCCTTCAGATCGCGGAACGAGCGCACCGGCGAATTGAGCTTCACCATCAGCTTGGTGCCGGAGACGAACATGGTGGGCGAGAAGCTCACCACCTTTTGCCGTTCGATATTGCTTGTCGTCGATCCGCATTCGAGGTCGATTTTACCTGCGACAACAGCCTCGATCCGGCTCTCGGACGTCACGGGCACAAATTTCAGGCTGAGATCGCGATCGACCTCCCGACCGATCGCTTCCACCAGCGCCCGGCATATCTCGATGGAGTAGCCGACCGGCTCTTTGCCGGCCGACAGATAGGAAAACGGAATCGAGCTCTCGCGGTAGCCGATCGTCACGAAACCTGAATCACGCGCCGATTTGAGAACCCCCGTCAGGACCGTCGCCGGTTCACTCTGCGCCAGGGCATGGCCCGGTGCGAGCGCAACCCAGACCAATGCGAGAGCGGTGAGAGATCTCGTGATCCCGGCAATTGCAGCTGCCCAAATCTCGGCTGCCCAAACGGACACGCGATCACGGGGTCTCACGCGGGCACCGCAGCGGGGAGCGCCGCGTCGAGCGAGTGGGCAAATGCCTCGGCCTCGTCCTCAGGCAGCAATTCCCCTTCCCATTTGGCGACGACCGCGGTCGCGATCGAATTTCCGACCGCGTTGGTCGCTGAACGACCCATATCGAGGAAGGTATCGACGCCAAGGATCAGCAACAACCCGGCCTCGGGGATGTTGAACTGATTGAGCGTCGCTGCGATCACCACGAGCGATGCGCGCGGCACCCCGGCCATACCCTTCGAGGTCAGCATCAAGATCAACAACATCGTGATCTGTGTGCCCAATGTCAGCGGGATATTGTAGGCCTGCGCGATGAACAGGGTAGCAAATGTGCAGTACATCATCGAGCCGTCGAGATTGAACGAGTATCCCATCGGCATGACAAAGCTCGAGATCTTCCGTTTCACACCAAAACGGTCGAGAGCGTCGAGGATTTTGGGGTAGGCAGCCTCGGAGCTGGCTGTCGCAAAGGACAGCATGAATGCTTCCTTGATCAAGACCAGCAGCTTGAGCACTCTTGGGCCAAGGAACACGTAACCAGCCAGGACCAACAGACCCCACAGGACGAACAATCCCAGATAGAAATCCCCCATGAACACCGCGAATTTCAGCAGGATCTCGAGGCCGTTGACGGCGACCGTTGCGGCCATCGCAGCGAATACGGCGAGCGGTGCCAGCTTCATCACATAGCCGGTGATCTTGAGCATGACATGCGCAAGCTGGTCGATGCCTTCGACGATCAGCTTGCCCTTCTCACCCAGAGCGGCAAGCGCGACGCCAAAGAACATCGAGAACACGACGATTTGCAGGATCTCGTTGTTCGCCATCGCCTCCGCGAACGACTTCGGCACGAGGTGCGCCACGAAATCCTTCAAGGTGAATTTCGAGGTCGCGAGATTGGCCGATGCGCCGATGTCAGGTAGCGGCAGACCCAGATTATGTCCGGGCTGCAGCAGATTGGCCAGAATAAGGCCCAGCACCAGGGAAACCAGCGATGCCGTGACGAACCAGCCGAGCGCTTTGCCGAAGACCCGTCCGACAGATGCCGCATCGCCCATATGCGCGATGCCGACGACCAGGGTCGAAAACACCAGTGGTGCGATCAACATCTTGATCAGCCGCAGGAATATGTCCGACATGATCGAGATATAGCCAGCAATATCCGATGCGCTCTTCCTGTCAGGAAAATTAGAGAAGATCATGTAGCCAACAATAATGCCCAGAACCATCGCGATAATAATGTTAGCCGCGGGGGGTAATTTCTTTGGCATGTCGCGGCTCCTGAGCGAGAGACTGAAGCTTTTGATAATCGTCGTGGGCGGCTACTCTAAGAAGTGAGTCCTGATTTCTGACGTTGGCTAAGAATGCGGGCTGTGTCCAACTTCGTCAAGCGCCATCAAGACGCTCAATCCGTCCGGCATCAGAGTCTAAATGGCCGACAGCAGGCAGCAGCCAGCCCTTATAGTGCGTCAGCAGGCCGATCACGGGCAGCGTCAGCTTCACGTCGAAATGGAAGCGCCCCTCAGTGTCGGCATATTCCCGCGCTTCCGATTTCGGCTGCAGGAATGAGGGCAGGGGCAGGCCCAGGCAACGCATCGTCGCGACCGGCAGTTCGAGCCCGCCGCCGTCTACGGCCAGGCCGAGCTTGAAGGAGAGAGGTCCGAACGCCTCCCAGAGTTCGCCCCCGGCATGCGTCGAGAGCCGCGATGAAAACCGCACCCCGCCGAAGTTTCGCGTCCAGATCTCGGCAGGGCCGGAGGGGGAGGCGATGCGCTCGATGGAGAAGGTGAGCGGAATGTCGCGGCCGGCCGGCGGCAGGCCGATGATCTTGCGCAGCAGCCGGGCGATGACGCCGTTGCCGGTCTCGATCTCGGAACGGCCATGCCAGACCGGCGAGCCGTTCCTGCCATGCAAGGTTTTGAGCGGCGCGGCCAGTGCCGCAAAGGCGGCCTTGCCGAGAGCGGCCTCGAAAACCGCTTCGCCATGACGTGTCGTCTCGCTATGCGTGCTGATCGCATAGGGCGTCATTTCGGCCTCGATGGCGGCGAGCGTCAGCGCGCCTGCCGCGGGCCGCGCCCCGGGCGCGATCTGGCCTGCGAGCAAGGCGCGCAATGCGGCGGCAGCAGGCAGCGTCGGAACATGCGGCCCGTCGCCCCGCTCGGCCAGCAGGGACCAGCGCGCCGTCCGCAATTCGCTGTTCGCATCGAGCCCCGTCGCCTCGACCAGCATGCCGCCACGGTCGGAGGTCGGCAGCCGTGTCAGCTTGCGCCCCGCCAGCAAGGCGGGGATCAAGGGCTTCAGTTCGCCGAGCCAGCCAGCTCGGCGCAACCGCGCCAGCATGCCGATGCCGAACTGCTCGATCGGCGATTCGAGGCCGGCCTGGAAGGCGACGCGCGAGCGCACAGCGAGCCTTGGGCCGAGCCATTGCGCATCGACGGTCTCGACGGCGGCGCCCCGTCGCGAACCGAGACCCGGCATCGTCACCCGCCGCCCATCGATCCAAGCATCCGTCTCCTGGAGTTCGCCCTCGCGCCAGATCGGGATCGGCCTGCCGGCATAGCTCAGGATCGCGGCGATGACCGCCTCGCCGACCTCGCTGCGCCCGCCGGGCGTGATCGTGATGTCGAGCGTGTCGATGCGCCGCCAGCCTTCGGTCAACACTGTCACGGCAGCGCAGGACAAGGCCGGCGTCGAGCTTGCGCCGGCAAGCGCGACGAGCCCGCGCTCGTGGGCGAGGCTGTCCAGCGCCGGGCCGAAACCGAGGATGTAGTCGCGCGCATCGGCGAGATCGACGACATGGGCGCCGGCCGTCAGCGCCGCGCGCGGAACGTCATAGCCTGCTCCCTGGAACGGCCCGGAGGCGTCGATGACCAACCAGGGCGAGAGTTTAGCCAAAGCCGCGTCGAGATCGCGCCGGTGGTCGAGGCCGATGCCCCGGATTGTCGTCGTCGCGGCGGTGGCGATGCTGTCGGCGAGTGCGCGCGCTTTGGTTTCGCTGCGCGAGGTGAGGGTCAGATCGAGCCCGTCCATGCCGGCGATATGCCGGGCGAGCCTTTGCCCGAAGACGCCGGTTCCGCCGATCAGCAGCACGCCTTTGGTCGTCATGACGCCTCGGGCAGGCTGAACCGATGGCGCTGGGCTGGACCCGGCATCTCGCAGGAGGCCTTCTGGCCAAACAGGCGATAGCGGTTGCGCGCGACCCGGTCGTAGAGCCAGTCGCGCAGGGTGCGTGGCAGAACCCTTCCCGCCAGCAGCAGCCGTGCCGGCCCGTCGAGATGCCTGATCAAAGCGAGCACGCCGTCGGATTTCGGCAAGGCGACGCCGTTCTCGATGAACAGGAAGCTCTCGGGGGCGTCAGGATCGATGCCGTGGGCCAGCGCCAGTTCGCGGCCTTCGCGCGACTGGATCGCGACGAAGCGCATCGCCTGGTCGCGCTCATGCTTCAAAGCGTAGCGCACCCCGCCTGAGCAGAGCACGCAGACGCCGTCATAGAGCCAGACCGGCGGGTTGTTCCCGGGAGGCCGGCTCATGAATGCTGGTCCCGGTAATGCCCGGTCTGATCAAGCAATTCGCCGAAAAGCGGGTGGGCGAGATGCAGCGTGAAAGCGAAGGCGCCGGGGCCGGTCTCGCCATGGCTGACGGTCAGCGCGCCGGGCGAGAGCCAGGCAGGCAAGGGCAGCCGGAAGCGGCCGAGCTGAAGATTGTAGCCGGCGCTGCGAAACAGCAGCATCCCACCCTCGACATGGAGCGTCAGCGCCATTGCGATGCCGAAGCCGATATACTCCTCCAACCCGGTCGGGCCCGAGAAGCGCTTGGCGGAATGGATGACCTGCGGAAAGCCGGCCTGCCTGGCGTAGAGCCGGGTCCAGACCTGGCCGCCGGTCGTGGCATCCTCGGTCACGGTGACGACGCTGGCGACGTCCGTATCCAAGCAGATCGGCAAGGGCGCGCCGATCAGGCGCAACGCCTGCGACAGGATGCGCCCGGCCCGGTTCATGCGCAGCTCGGTGATGTGTCCGACATAGGTCGCAGCGGCGTTGCCGCTCAAGCGCTTGGAGAAGCGGCGCTGGACGTCGGCGGGAAGTTCGCTCCATGGCTGCGGGCCCAGCAGGGCGCGGAAGCGCAGATCGACGAGGGCGGGCGTCGCGGCAGGTCCGGCGGGCTCTTCCATCTGCCTGTGTGCATGAGCCGACATGGTGGCTTGCTCCAGCTCCTTGTTTCAACGCGTTCTCGTCACGCGAACCGGTGTCCGCTTCGCTCGAAAGCGCTCCAGGCCGCCCGTTTCAGCTCTTTCCTCCGGGCAGGAAGGAGGCGATCTTCGATCCCAGCCGGATCAGCATGTCGCGCTTGCCCTGCGGGATCGACAGCATCTGGCCGTACCAGCGGTCGAGCGCGGCGGTGAACTCCAGCATGTCGTGCAGGCGCTGCCGCGCGACCGGGGTGACCTTCGGGTCGTGGTCCGCCTTCGCGACGCAGTTGCGCAGCGCCGTCAGTGCCGGGTCGATCTCGCGCTGCTTGCGGCCAGCGGCGATGCGCGCCGCGATCTCCCAGACATTGGTCTCGGCCTCGAAATGGTCGCGCCGGTCCTGCCGCATCGGCACGCGCCGGATCAGGTTCCAGCCCAGCAATTCCTTGATCGAATTGGAGACGTTGGAGCGGGCCATGTCGAGGCTCTCGGCGATGTCCTCGGCGGTCAGCGGCCGCTCGGCCAGATAGAGGAAGGCGTGGATCTGGCTGATCGAGCGGTTGACGCCCCACTGCCCGCCGAGATCGCCCCATTGCAGGATGAAGGCCTCGAGCGGTTCGGGGAGCGCTTCTCTCGTGTCTGTGATTTCTGTCATAACAGAAATGTAAGACAAGGCACCGACCGGCGCAAGCCTCGGCCCAAGAGATCGTCTGGAACCTCCAGCCCTCATCCTGAGGAGCCGCGTAAGCGGCGTCTCGAAGGATGCTCCAGATGGTTCAGGAGTTTCCTGGGGCATCCTTCAAGACGCGGGCTACGCCCGCTCCTCAGGATGAGGGCTCGGGAGGTTTCCCAGCGGGCTCTAGGAGGCGGCCGGCTTCTGATAGGGCGTCTTGACGCCCTGCTCGGCGAAGGTCGAGCGGTTGGCGCCCTGGCGCTTCTTGATCTCGGCGCGGGCGATGGTGCGCAGATGCACCTCGTCGGGGCCGTCGATGAAGCGCAGCGCCCGGCCCCAGGAGTAGATGAAGGCGAGCGGCGTGTCGTTGGAGAGCCCGCCGGCGCCGAAGACCTGCATGGCGCGGTCGGCGATCCGGGTCTGGAGCCGGGTCGCGGCGACCTTGATGGCGGAGACCTCGACACGCGCCGCCTTGTTGCCCTGCGTGTCCATCATCCAGGCGGCGCGCAGGCAGAGCAGCCGGGCCTGGTCGATCTCCATGCGCCCCTCGGCGATCCAGTCCTGCACATTGGCGTAGTCGGCGAGCTGGCGGCTAAAGGCTTTTCGCTGCAGCGCCCGCTCGATCATCAGTTCGAGCGCGACCTCGCATTGGCCGATCGAGCGCATGCAATGGTGGATGCGCCCCGGGCCGAGCCGCGCCTGCGCCAGCGCGAAGCCCGCGCCTTCCTCGCCCAGAATATTGGCGGCGGGCACGCGGACTTGGGAAAAATCGGTCTCGGTGTGCCCTTCCGGTGAAAAATGGTTCAGCAGCGGCAGGTTGCGCATCACGGTGAGGCCGGGCGCATCCATCGGCACGATCACCATGGAATGGCGCTTATGCGGATCGGCCTCGGGGCGCGTATCGGATAGCCCCATCACGATGCAGAATTTGACGTTGGGGTGCAGCGCCCCGGTCGTCCACCATTTCCGGCCGGTGATGACGTAGTCGTCGCCGTCGCGGATGATCGTGGTCTGCAGATTGGTCGGGTCCGAAGAGGCGACGCCGGGTTCGGTGATGCCGACGCAGGAGCGGATCTCGCCATTCATCAATGGCACGAGCCAGCGCGAGCGCTGCTCCGCCGTTGCGAACATGTGCAGGATTTCCATGTTCCCGGTGTCGGGGGCGTTGCAGTTGAACACCTCCGAGGACCAGTAGATCCGCCCCATGATCTCGGCGAGCGGCGCATATTCGAGATTGCTCAGCCTTGTGCCGGGCTCGTCCGCTTTCAAGGCGGGCAGGAACAGGTTCCACAGGCCGGCCGCCTTGGCCTTGGCCTTCAAGCCGTCGATCAGCGCCATGGGATAGCGCCCGGCCTCGACCTCATGCTTCCAGGCGGCATCGGCCGGCTGGACATGGGCATCCATGAAATCCTGGAGCTTTGCCCGCAGGGCCTCGACCTTGTCGGAATAGGCGAAATCCATGGCGGTCCTCGTTCAGCTTTTGTCGTTGATCACGGCGTCAGCCCGCAGCGCGAAACTCTCCGCCATCGCGCCGACTGCGACCGCATTCTCTGCTGCCGCATTGCCCGATTTCGCGCGCGCCGCGATACCGTCGAGAATGACCGCGAAACGAAACAGCGAGAAGGCGAGATGGAAGCGCCCGGGCCCGCTGGCGCGCCCGGCGGCGGCGCAATAGCGCTCGAGATATTCGGCCTGCGTCGGGATGCCGAGCGCCGCGCGGTCGAGCCCGACGATGCCGGCATACATTGCCGGCGTCGAATGCCAGGGCAGGCAGGAGAAAGCGACGTCCGAGAGCGGGTGCCCCAGCGTCGCGAGCTCCCAGTCGAGCACGGCGACGATCTGCGGCTCGTCGGGCGCGAACATCAGATTGCCGAGCCGGAAATCGCCATGGACGATCGTCGTCTCCGCACTCTCGTCGAGATTCTCGCTCAGCCAATCGATGGCGCGGTCGATCGCCGGGATGGGCCGAGTCCTGGTTTCGCGCCATTGCCCGCCCCAGCGCCTGAGTTGGCGTGCATAATAGTTGCCGGGCTTGCCGAAATCGGTGAGCCCGGCCGCCTGCCAGTCGAAGGCATGCAGCGCAGCCAGCGTCTCGGCCATGGCAAAGTACATGGCGCGGCGATCATCACTGGATACACCGGGCAGGGCGGTGTCGTGGAAGACGCGGCCCTCCAGCCGTTCCATCAGATAGAAGGGCGTGCCGACGACGTCATCCTGCTCATGCAACAGCAGCACCGGCGGCACCGGCACGGCCGAGCCCGCCAATGCCTTGAGGATGCGGTATTCGCGGTCCACCGCATGGGCCGAGGGCAGCAAGGGGCCCGGCGGCTTCTTGCGCAGCACCAGCCGCGTGCCGGCATCCGGATAGGACAGAAAGAAGGTCGGGTTCGACTGACCGCCGCTGATCCGCTCCAGGCTTATCTGTCCGCCGGTCCGGCCGGGCAGGGCAGAGCGCAGGAAAGCGTCCAGCCGGGCGGGATCGAATTCAGGACTGGTGGAGGCTGGGCCGGTCGTCATGGCCGGCATCATCGTGAGGCCGGCGGGGGAGGTCAACGCGACGATCGGCGCAAGGCCGGATTTCAGCGTCCGGTGCCGCCGATCTCCGCTGCCATCTTCTCGGCGATCATCACCGTGCTCAGATGCGTGTTGGCGCGCACCACCTCCGGCATGATCGAGGCGTCGATCACCCGCAGGCCCGTGCAGCCGATCACGCGGCAATGCGGATCGACCACGCTGCGGGGATCGTCTGCTGCGCCCATCCGGCAGGTGCCGCTGGCGTGCTGCGCGTCCGAGCATTCTTCGAACAACCAGTCGTCGAGCTCGCTCGCGTCGAATGGCTGCTCGATCGAGCGTCCAGACAGCCCGTATTCGACGCGCGAGGCGATCGCCTTCATCGCCTCCGTTGCGGCCAGCGCCTCGACCCGGCGCACGCCGTCGCGCATGCGGATAAGGTCGCGCTCGTCGGAGAGCATGCGCTCATCCACTTGCGGATCGATGCCCGGATCCGTCGTGGTGATGCGGACGCGGCCCTGGCTGAAGGCCTGGTAGACCGAGACGGCGAGCCGCCCGAGCGTGAGGTCGCCGCCGCCGAAGGAGGCGAGGTTGCCGGCGATCACGATCATGTCGTTCTCGCTCGCGCCACCAAGGCCCGAGCCGTAGCGCAGGCAGCAATTGGTGTGGCGGTGCATCGGCGTGTCGACCATCGCCGTCTCCCTGAGGCGCAGGAACAGCGGCATGATCGGGTGGTCGAGCAGGTTTTCGCCGACCGGCAGATCGGCGATGACGGGGATGCCGAGCGAAGCCGAGAGCGCGGCCGGGCCAATGCCGGAGCGCTGCAGGATGGCGGGCGAATGGATCGCCCCCGCACAGAGAATGACCTCGCGGGTCGCGCGCGGCGAAAAGCTCTCGCCGCCGACGCGGACCTCGACGCCGCCGACATGCGGCCGGTTGCCCTCGACCTTGAGTCGGGAGACCAGGGCATTGCCGATGATGGTCAGGTTGGCGCGCCCGCGCGCCGGCTCCAGATAGCCGTCATTGGTCGAGACGCGGACGCCATTGCTGCTGTTGATCGCATAGGGAGAGGCGCCCGTGCCTTCCGGCGCATTGTGGTCCTCGCACCAGCCATAGCCGCAGGCGAGCGCCGCTTCCTTCAGAGCCCGGTCGACCCGGCCCCATTGCGCCTCGGGCGCGCGATAGACCGGGATCGGCCCGCTATCGCCATGCCAGGGCGCGCCGCCGAAATTCACATCGGTTTCGAGCCGGTTGAAAGAGGGCAGGACATCGGCCCAGCCCCAATCGGCGCAGCCTTGCGCCGCCCAGCGCTCGAAATCATCCGGTACGCCGCGAATCGCGATCTGGCCGTTGATGGTCGATGAGCCACCGACAGCCCGCCCGCGCCAGAGCAGCTTGGGCTCCTGCCGCTCGGTTCGGCGCGCCATCAGTTGCGGCCAGCGATAATCGTCGTCGGCGATCGCCCGCATCGGATTGGGGATGCGGATATGCTCCGGCGTCTCCGCCGTGCGAAAATCGCGCCCCGCTTCGAGCAGCAGCACGCGGACCGCCGGATTCTCGCTCAGCCGCGCGGCCATGACCGCGCCGGCCGAGCCCGCACCGATGATGATGTAGTCGTAGTCGCTCTCGATCATGGGGACTCCGCGAAGGGCGCGTCGCGGAGGATAGAGCATTGTCGGGCGAAGTGGACACCGGTCCGCGTGAAGACAATGCGATAAAACAAAGAGCTAGCGCATTGTCGAGCGAAGTGGAGAAAAGCGGAAATTCTCTAGCCTCAGGCCGCACGCAGGTTCGACAGGAAATGCGTGACGAGGTCGCTGATCATCCCGGCCGAAGCCTCGACCTGGACGGCGGCGCTGTCGAGCTCGATCGACATCTTGGTGACGTCGCCGATCGACATCCGCGCGGCCTGAGCCGAGAGCAGGCCTTCCTGCGTCCTGGTGGCGGCTTCCTGCGTGTTGACGGCCATCTCGTTCGTGGCGGCTGAGCGCTCCTGGACCGTCTGGGCGATCGAGGCAGAGGATTCCTCCAGCCGGGCGATGGTCAGGCTGATCGAGTTCACATGGGTGACGCAGGATTCGGTCGCCGACTGCACTTGCGCGATCTGCGTCGAGATCTCGGCGGTGGCGCTGGCGGTCTGGTGCGCCAGCGATTTGACCTCGCCGGCGACGACCGCGAAGCCCTTGCCGGCCTCGCCGGCGCGCGCCGCTTCGATGGTGGCGTTCAAGGCGAGCAGGTTGGTCTTGGTCGCGATCTGCTGGATCAGGGTCACGATCGAGCCGATACGGCCGGCAGCCTCCGCCAGCACGGCGATCGACGCGGTGACCTCGCGCGTATCGGCCACGGCCTGGCCGGTGATCGAGAAGCTCTGCTGCGCCTCGCTGCTGACATGGTCGAGTGCGCGCACCAGATCATTCGTCGCCGTCACCGTGCTGGTGATGCGCTGGGTGCAGTCGCGCGCCGCATCCTCCGCAAGCGTGGCTTCGCGGTCGGCCTGGCCGCTGCGGTAATGGCTGGTCGCGGCGTAGTTTCTTAAGGTGGTGGCCGCGGTTTTCAGGCTCTCCGAGAGCTGGACGATGTTGTTCTGGAAGGACGAGGCGGCCAGATGGAGCTGGTTCTCCCGCTGCGTCAGGTTGATTCGGCTCGCCCGTTGATGACAGGAGGTTGCGGCGATGGCGTCGCAAAGGATCAGCCGGGTCAGGGCGGCGCATTCCTCGATCACCTTGCGGCTGCTGAAGCGCCGGCGGCGACCGATTTCCTTGAAGAGCGGATCGATCAAGCGCAGCGTCGTGCCCAGCCGCGTGCGGATGCCCAGGGCGTCGCCGAACTCGGTCAAGGCCGCCTTGTTGAGGGAGGCGACGTAGTCCTCGCCGAATTCACCGCCGAACAAGGTCTTGAGGTGCTGTTCCTCGGCCTGGACGACCGCCTGCCGGTGCTCGGCGACATGGGGCTTCATGTCGGCGACCGAGCGCTCGAGATGGTCGCAATAGGCGTGGCAGGCATCGCCGGCCTTGGCGGAGAGGACCGGCAGCAGGGAACGGGCGATCGCGCGGGCCTGGTCGTCGACGCCGGATGCAAGCAGGAGACGCTCGACGGCGGTGCCGGTGATGGCGACAGGCTTCACTCCCGATGAATCGGTTTTCGGATGACGGTCCAAGGAATGCTGCAGCCTGAACGTTTGCCCAGCTCAGACAATCCCATCAAAGTCTTAATGAATCTCGGAGCGCGCCTGCACGTATTTTAAGCTGCGCCGTGCCTATGAATGAACCTGGAACCCTGGGCGGGGACCCTAGGGCCGCGGCGTTTCGATCCCCGGAATGCCGCCGATCTCGTGGGCGAGGAAGTCGACCAGCAGCCGGACCCGGGCGATGCCCGCGCGCTCGGGCACGATCAGCAGGCTCAGTGGCACGAAAGGTAGCGCGTAGTCGGGCAGGATCACCTCGAGCCGGCCGGTAGCCAGGAGATCGCCGACCAGCCACTGATGGGTCGGGCCGATGCCGCGCCCGGCGGCCAGGGCCTCGCGCGCGGCAAGCCCGTGGTCGACCCGGAACCGCCCACTGAGGGGCACGACATGGCGCGCGCCGTCCGGCCCTTGCAGGCTCAGCGTGTCGCTGCCCGCCACATTCGACATCCGGATGCCTTCATGGCCGGAGAGATCCTGCGGTGTCGTCGGCCTCCCGCGCGCCGCCAGATAATCCGGCGCCGCCACCAGCAGGCGCCGGCATTGGCCGAGAACCCTGAGCTTCATAGAGCTGTCGCTGAGCGGGCCCAGGCGCAGCGCGATGTCGACGCCTTCACGGACAAGGTCGACGCGTTCGTCGGTGAGGCTGAGATCGACCCCGATCTCGGGATAGCGATCCTGGAACGCGAAGATCAGCCGGCTGGCGTGCAGGACCCCGAACGCCGCGGTGCAGGAGATCCGGATCGTGCCGACCGGTGCGCCCCGCGTGCCTCGCGCCTCGTCGCCGGCCTGCTCGACCAGACGCAAGATCTGGACGCAGTCCGCATAGTAGCGGCCGCCTTCGTCGGTCAACGTGACGCGCCGGGTGGTCCGGCTCAGAAGCGGCACGCCGACGGCCTCCTCGAGCTCGCGCAGATGCCGGGTGATCGTCGACTGCCCGACCTCGAGCTCGCGCGCGACCGCCGACAGGCTGCCGCGCTCGGCGACGCGGACGAAGCTGCGCATGCGTTCGAGCGTGACGTCAGATCTATCCATTATCCGGCACAATCTTATGCATTGCCAACATCTAACGGATCGCATGGACCCTGGCTAGTTGAAGCGCCAATCAACCCACCGGGATCGCTGAACCATGAAAATCCTGCTTGTCTTCGCTCACCCCGAGCCGCGTTCGCTCAATGGCGCGCTGCGCGACGTCGCCATCGAGGAACTCGAGGCCCAGGGCCATGAGGTGCGGATGTCGGATCTCTATGCCGATGGCTGGAAATCCGAGATCGACCGTGCCGATTTCCCCGCGCTGGCACCCGACGCGCGGTTCAAGCCGGCGGCGGCCTCCGGAGAGGCTTTTGCCGGCAATTCTCTCACCGCTGACGTCAAGGCCGAGCAGGAGAAGCTGCTCTGGGCCGACACGCTGATCCTGCAGTTCCCGCTCTGGTGGTTCACCATGCCGGCGATCCTGAAAGGCTGGGTCGACCGGGTCTATGCCTATGGCTTCGCCTATGGCGTCGGCGAGCACAGCGATTCGCGCTGGGGCGACCGCTATGGCGAGGGTAAGCTCGCGGGAAAGCGCGCCATGCTGCTGGTGACCACCGGTGGTTGGGAGGAGCATTATTCGGATCGCGGCATCAACGGCCCGATCGACGACCTGCTGTTCCCGATCAATCACGGCATCCTGTACTACCCGGGCTACGATGTGCTGCCACCCTTCGTCGCTTACAGGGTCGATCGTCTCGACGAGGCCGGGTTCGCGGCGACAGCCGAGCGCCTGCGCGAGCGGATGCGCATGCTTGGCTCAACCCCGCCGATCCCTTATCGGCGGCAGAACGGCGGCGATTACCTGATCCCGAGCATGCAGCTGCGCCCCGAGCTGGGTGAGCCGGATGCGACAGGCTTTGCGCTGCATCTGAACGGCGCGGGCGCGGCCGGTTAGAACCAGCTCGCGCCGGCGCCGTGAAGGCCCGCAGGCCTACGCCGCGTCGAGCCCGTAGAGCGAGTGCAGCGTGCGCACCGCAAGCTCGGTATAGGCGGCGTCGATCAGCACCGAGAACTTGATCTCGGAGGTCGTGATCGCGCGGATGTTGATGCCCTTCTCGGCCAGCGCCCGGAAGGCGCGCGCCGCGACACCGGCATGGCTGCGCATGCCGACGCCAATCGCCGAGATCTTGACCACATCGGTCGCGCCCTGCAGCGCCTGATAGGCGATGTCGGCGTGCCGGCTTTCCAGCAGCGTCTTCGCCCGCTCGTAATCGGCGGTCGGCACGGTGAAGGTGATGTCGGTCGTCGCCTGGTCGTCGGAGACGACCTGGATGATCATGTCGACATTGATGTTGGCATCGGCGAGCGGGCCGAAGATCGCCGCCGCCACGCCGGGCTTGTCGGCGACGCGCCGGAGCGTGATCTGGGCTTCGTCGCGCGAAAACGCGATGCCGGTGACGATCTGCTGTTCCACGATGTCGTCCTCGTCGCAGATAAGAGTACCAGATTTCGGATTGTCGGGGTCGTCGAAGGAGGAGCGCACATAGGTCGGCACGCGCTGGACCATGGCGATCTCGACCGAGCGCACCTGCAGCACCTTGGAGCCGAGCGAGGCCATCTCCAGCATTTCCTCGAAGGAGACCTTGTCCATGCGCCGGGCCTTGGGCACGACGCGCGGATCGGTGGTGTAGACGCCGTCGACATCGGTGTAGATGTCGCAACGATCGGCCTTCAGCCCGGCCGCGAGTGCAACCGCGCTGGTGTCGGAGCCGCCGCGTCCCAGCGTGACGATACGGTTGGTCAAGGCGTGCACGCCCTGGAAGCCGGAGCAGACCGCGATCTCGCGGTTGCGGTCGAAGCCGGCGAGGATGCCGGCGGGCTCGACCGCCTCGATCCGCGAGGAGCCATGCGCGTCCGAGCCGTAGATCGGAATCTGCCAGCCCTGCCAGGAGCGGGCGGGGAGGCCGAGCTCCTGCAGCACAATCGCCATCAGGCCCGAAGTCACCTGCTCGCCCGAGGCGACGACGACATCGTATTCGGCCTGATCGTAGAGCGCCGAGGCTTCCTTGCACCAGCCGACCAATTCATTGGTCTTGCCGGACATCGCCGAGACCACGACCGCGACCTCATGGCCGGCGTCGAACTCGCGTTTGACGTGACGGGCGGCGTTCTTGATGCGCTCGACAGTGGCGACGGAGGTTCCGCCGAATTTCATCACCAGACGGGCCATGGCGGTCCAGAGGCTCTCAAATCAACAGTCCCGGACGAGCCGGGACGAAAGGTCACCCTCGCGCCCTACGCGAGGCCGGTGTAGATGACGGGCGGCGGCCGGACTGTCAATGCGAAGCAACCGGCTTCTGATCAAGAAGGAATAAAGCCATGGCGGCGACGGCTCAGCGCGACGGCTCGACGATCGATCCTGCCGAGGTCGCGCGTTTCGAGGCCATCGCCAAGACCTGGTGGGACCCGAAGGGGCCCATGGCGGTGCTGCACAAGTTCAACCCGGTGCGATTGGGCTTCGTTCGCGATCTGGCCTGCGCGCGCTTCTCGCGCGATCCCAAGACGCTGACGGCGCTGGACGGGCTGACCCTGGTCGATATCGGCTGCGGCGGCGGCGTGCTCTCCGAGCCCCTGGCGCGGCTGGGCGCGCAGGTGACCGGGCTCGATCCGGCGCCGACCAATGTCACGGTGGCGCGCGCCCACGCCCAGAAAAGCGGGCTTGCGATCGATTATCGCCAGGAGACGATCGAGGCGCTGGTCGCTGAGGGCGCGACCTTCGACATCGTGCTGGCGATGGAGGTCGTCGAGCATGTCGCCGATGTCGAGGCCTTCGTCACGGCTTGCTGCCAGGCGGTCAAGCCCGGCGGCCTCCTGGTGATGGCGACGCTCAACCGCACGCTGAAATCCTATGCGCTCGCCATCGTCGGCGCGGAATATGTGCTGCGCTGGCTGCCGCGCGGCACGCATGACTGGAACAAGTTCGTGACGCCCGATGAGCTTGGCGCGGCGATCGAGGCCGGCGGCCTCGAACTCGGCGAGAGCACCGGCGTGGTCTACAACCCGCTCGCCGACCGCTGGTCGGCCGCGCGCGACACCGACGTCAACTACATGCTGGCGGCCTACAGGCCGGCCTGAGCATTCAATTCACTCGGAACCGCTGCGTCATCCCGGACAAGCGGCGAAGCCGCGCCGATCCGGGATCCATCCTAGAGCGTCGAACTTTGAGCGTCGAACTTTGCGATGGATCCCGGGTCTGCGCTGCGCTTGCCCGGGATGACGCAGTGGTTCCGAGGCGCGCTGGAAAGCGCTACACCCAGCGGCGCAGCACGCCGCTTATCAGCAGCAGCGCCATGCCCGCGCTGGTGGCGACGATGGCGGCGGTCGCCTGCGGGCTGGTGCCGATCGCATAGCCCAGGCGCTTCCAGACCAGCGCGCCGACGAACGCGCCGATGAGCAGGATCACGGCGTTGAAGAAGACGCCGAAGCCGCCATCGCCGAGAATGGCGTCGGCGATCCAGGCCAACGCGAAGGCCGCGGTGACGATGATGGCGATCAGGACGAGCATTTGCGGCGTCGCCATATCGGGCAGGCCGAGCATCAGAGAAAGGGCGCGCATCGCGACGAATCCTGTTGGCGATTGAGCGATGCTAGGGCATCGGCCCGAAAAGTGGGAACCGGTTTTCGGGACAAGCCGATGCGAGATCAAAACCCTACAGCGTCCAACCGAATACGATATTCGGTCGGACGCTGTAGCATGCGGCAAGCGGCGGGCCGGGTGAAAATGCGGTTCGTTTTGCGCTGCAATATAATTCCTTAGGGGGATGGCGCAGCGCAGCATGACGCGGCATCATCGCCTGCCTAGCCAAGGGAGCAGTCGAGCGCGCGCGACAAGCCGCCGGCGAACAAGAACAGGGAGACGACGATGTCCAAGCCGCAGGCCGCGCTCAAGGATCTCTACGAATTGAACGAATTGCCGCCGCTCGGCCATGTGCCGGCCAACATGTACGCCTGGACGATTCGGCGCGAGCGCCACGGCCCGCCGATCGAGAGTTTCCAGATCGAGGTGATCCCGACCTGGGCGATCGGCGAGGAGGAGGTGCTGCTGCTCGTGATGGCCGGCGGCGTCAACTATAACGGCATCTGGGCGGGGCTGGGCCAGCCGATCTCGCCTTTCGACGTCCACAAGGGCTCGCTGCATGTCGCGGGTTCGGATTGCTCCGGCATCGTCTGGGCTGTCGGCACCAAGGTGAAGCGCTGGAAGGTCGGCGACGAGGTCATCGTCCATTGCAATCAGGATGATGGCGACGACGAGGAGTGCAATGGCGGCGACCCGATGTTCTCCTCATCCCAGCGCATCTGGGGTTATGAGACGCCGGATGGGTCCTTCGCCCAGTTCTGCCGGGTGCAGTCGCGCCAGCTGATGCAGAAGCCGAAGCATTTGGCCTGGGAGGAGGCCGCCTGCTACACGCTGACGCTCGCGACCGCCTATCGCATGCTCTTCGGCCACGCTCCCCACACCATCAAGCCCGGCGACAATGTGCTGATCTGGGGTGCGTCGGGCGGTCTCGGCGTCTTCGGCGTGCAGCTCTGTGCGGCGTCCGGCGCCAACGCCATCGGTGTCATCTCCGACGAGAGCAAGCGCGACTATGTGCTCGGCCTCGGCGCCAAGGGCGTGATCAACCGCAAGGATTTCAACTGCTGGGGCCAGATGCCCAAGGTCAACAGCCCCGAATACAACGAATGGACCAAGGAGGCCCGCAAGTTCGGCAAGGCGATCTGGGACATCACGGGCAAGAAGGATGTCGATATCGTCTTCGAGCATCCCGGCGAGGCGACTTTCCCAGTCTCATGTCTCGTCGCCAAGCGCGGCGGCATGATCGTGTTCTGCGCCGGCACTTCGGGCTTCAACATAACCTTCGACGCCCGCTATGTCTGGATGCGGCAGAAGCGCGTGCAGGGCTCGCATTTCGCCCATCTCAAACAGGCGAGTGCGGCGAACCAGTTTGTGCTCGACCGCCGCGTCGACCCGTGCATGTCGGAGGTCTTCCCCTGGGACAAGATCCCGCTCGCCCATCAGAAGATGTGGAAGAACGAGCATGCGCCGGGCAATATGGCGGTGCTGGTGACATCACCGCGCACGGGTCTGCGAACCTATGAGGATGTAGCGGAGGCGCTGGCGGGGTGAGGCAAGGCCCCGCTTCTGCGGCAGGCTGCATCGGGCGGCCCAACTCGGTTATCGGGCGATAGTGCCACCGGTCCCGATGGGACCGGCCGACACCGGCAGGTGCATTTCCCGTGCTGCGGTCCTACCGCACGTCCAATCCTATCGCACCCCCAATCTATCGCACTCCCAAGCGCCGGCAGCCCCAGAGGCTGACCAGGCTGATGAAGGTGATCGCGGTCAGGTAGAGCCCGGCATCGGTCCGATAGCGAGGTGTTTCGGCCCGCACATGGCTTGTGCGCGTCCGCATGGGGCGACAGGCCGGGCCGTCCGCTTTATCAGGCTGGCATCCGAAAGCCGGTTCCCATGCTCTCTTCCCCCCTGTTCCTGCGGTTCACGCCCGTCATCTTCACCTTCCTCTGGTCGTCAGGCTGGATCGTCGCCGGCTATTCGGCGCTCTATGCGGATCCGCTGACCTTCCTGGCCGTGCGCTTTGCCTGTGCCGGCGTGCTGCTCGCGGGTCTCGCCTTCCTGCTGCGCGCGCCCTGGCCCAAGGGGCGGCGCGCCATTATCGACTGCATCGTCACCGGCGTCCTGCTGCATGCGGCCTATCTCGGCGGCGTCTGGTGGGCGGTTCGCCATGGCTTGCCGGCCGGTATTTCCGGCCTGATCGCGGGCCTCCAGCCGATCCTGACCGCGCTGTTTGCGCCCATGCTGGTCGGCGAGCGCATCTCGCCTGTGCGCTGGGCCGGCATCCTGTGCGGCTTCATCGGCATCGCGCTGGTGCTGGAGCCCAAGATCGTCGGCGTCGATCCCGCCGTGCTCTGGGCCGTGCTGCTGCCGGTCGCGATCAATGTCCTGGGCATGTTCGCGGTGACCTTCGGCTCCTTCTACCAGAAGGCCCGCATCGTCTCCGGCGATCTGCGCACGGTCACGGCGGTGCAATACGCCACCGCCTTCGTCGTGACGCTGCCCTTCGCCTATGCGCTGGAGCCGATGCGCATCGAGTGGAACCTCACCATGATCCTGGTGCTGGCCTGGTCGGTCCTGGCGCTTTCGCTCGGCGGCATCGGGCTCTATCTGCTGATGATCCGGCGTGGAGCCGTCTCGCGCACCGCGACCTTCCTCTATCTCGTGCCCCCGACGGTCGCGGTCGAGGCCTGGATCCTCTTCGGCGAGGCGCTGTCGCCGGTGCAGATCGCCGGCATGGCGGTGACGGTCGCGGGCGTCGTGCTGGCGAGCCGAAAATAATCCACCGTCATTGCGAGCTGAGCCGAAGCAATCCAGGAGGACGAGCCCGACGCGTCCTCGACTGCGTCAATGCTGTCGCTCCTCGTCATCGCGTTTTGCGCCGAAAGAGGCATTTCTGATTTTCGAAAACTCGCCTTATGCTGCGTCGCAACAAAGGGAGAGAAATCATGAGCGCGAACGCCGCCGCCACATCCGGGATGCCCGACAGCGCGATCGATCTCATCGCCGCGGCCCTGCCGGGCTTCGAGACGCTGCTGGAGCAGGCGATCGCAGCCGTGCGCCAGAAGGTCACGAGCGACGGCAAGATTTCCTCCGCGAAGCTCGAAGCCGAACAGCATGCCGCTCACGGCCTCTCCTGGCTCGCGACCTATGTCATGGCGCTGCGCGAGATGAAGGCCTATGGCGAGCGCCTCCAGGCCGAGGGCCGCTACGGCGCGACCGAGGACTACGCCATCCGCATCGGCGCCGGCGAATATGCCGCCCAGATCTTCGGCGGCATCCCGATGAGCCAGGGTGAGATCGTGCGGCTCGGCGCGCTCGGGCTCCCGGCCAAGGCGATCACTGCGGCCCGCTCGGATGCAGCCGAGGCGCTGATCGCGGAAGGCAATACGCCTGAGAATCGCGCCCGCCTCGTTTCGCTGTTCAGCCAGGACCACGGCCTGATCAGCGTCGGCGATCCCGGCCTCGACGAGACGCTGGAAGCGATCCGCACCGAAATGCGCCGCTTCTGCACGGCGGAGGTGACGCCCCACGCGCATGAATGGCACCTCGAGAACGACTACATCCCGATGCCGGTGGTCGAGAAGATGGCCGAACTCGGCGTCTTTGGCCTGACCATCCCCGAGGAGTTCGGCGGCATGGGCCTCTCCAAGGTCTCGATGTGCGTCGTTTCGGAGGAGTTGTCGCGCGGCTATATCGGCGTCGGTTCGCTCGGCACGCGGTCCGAGATCGCGGCCGAGCTCATCCTCTGCGGCGGCACGGACGCACAGAAGGAAAAGTGGCTGCCCAAGCTCGCGGCCGGCGAGGTGCTGCCGACGGCTGTCTTCACCGAGCCCAACACCGGCTCTGACCTTGCCAGCCTGCGCACCAAGGCGGTCAGGGATGGCCAGGGGAATGCGGCCGTCTGGAAGGTCTCGGGCAACAAGACCTGGATCACCCATCCCGTCCGCGCCGACATCATGACGCTGCTGGTGCGCACTGATCCGGATGCGGCCGGCTATCGCGGCCTATCCATGCTGATCGCCGAGAAGCCGCGCGGCACGGACGAAGACCCGTTCCCGGTTGCAGGCCTGACCGGCGGCGAGATCGAGGTGCTCGGCTATCGCGGCATGAAGGAGTATGAGCTCGCCTTCGACGGCTTCGAGGTCAAGGCGGAAAACCTGCTCGGCGGCGTCGAGGGGCAGGGCTTCAAGCAATTGATGCAGACGTTCGAGGCCGCCCGCATCCAGACGGCGGCGCGGGCCGTCGGCGTGGCGCAGTCGGCCTTCGATCTCGGCCTGAAATACGCCCAGGACCGCATCCAGTTCGGCAAGCCCCTGATCGCCTTCCCGCGCGTCGCCGACAAGCTCGCCATGATGGCGGTCGAGATCCTGATCGCCCGCCAGCTCACCTATTTCGCCGCCCGCGAGAAGGACGCCGAGCGCCGCTGCGATCTCGAGGCCGGCATGGCCAAGCTGCTGGGCGCCCGTGTCGCCTGGGCCGCGGCCGACAACGCCCTGCAGATCCATGGCGGCAACGGCTTTGCGCTGGAATACCCGATCAGCCGCGTCCTCTGCGACGCGCGCATCCTCAACATCTTCGAGGGTGCGGCGGAGATCCAGGCGCAGGTGATCGCGCGCAGGCTGGTGGAGGGGTGAGGCGGTTGGAGCCGATTCAGCGCGCCGTTTCTCGTCTAAGAGTTGAGAGCAGGATCATCACGGCTTCTGCCGCAACGCCTCCTCGGCTTCCTTGAGGAGGGCGGCGAAGGTCGCGTTGCCGGGCGCTAGCCGGACCGCCTCGGCGAGGTCGCTGGCACCCTGTTTCAGATTATCGCTCCGCGCATGCGCCGCCCCCCGATAGGCCCAGGCCGTGGCTGCTTTCGCATCGAGCGAGATCGCGCGGTCCAGATCCTCGATCGCCCGCGTGAAGTCTGCCTTCAGGAAATAGGCAACGCCCCGGCTCTGCCATATCGCGGCCCGGTCGGGGACGAGCGTGCCGGCGCGTCCGAAATCCAGGATGGCCTGGTCGATCCTGCCGAGCTGGGTCAGCGCCAGGCCGCGATCATACAGGGCCGTGCCGAGCCCGGGATCCGCCGCCAGCGCTTCGTCATAGTCGGCGATCGCGCGCTGCGCTTCGCCGCTGCGAAGGAAGAGCAGGCCGCGATCGTTCAGCAATACTGCGAGTTCATGGCCGCTGAAGCGCTTCGAGGCGATCAGCTTCGTGCAGGCGTCGATCGCGGGCTGGCCGGTCGTCTTGTGGCAGAGCGTCTCGTCGGCGGGAGAAGCTGGGGTCTGCGCCCAGGCCCGGTCGAAACCAGGCTGAATGACGAGCGCCAGGCCGATGAAGAGGAGGGCGGCGAGAGCGGATATCAGCGACGAAGGCGGCAACGGCATGAAGTCCCGGCTGCTCTGGATGCGCTGCCCAACATACGGTCCTTCATGCCGCCGGCAAGCGCTGCCGGCGCCTGGCGGGTTCCCATCGCTCAGGCTTGGGCCGCCGCCGGCGCGCCTTCCACATCTTCCCGCAGCGCCGCCTTCGCATAGCGCTTCGCCAGCACGGCGCAGGCGATCAGCTGGATCTGGTGGAACAGCATCAGCGGCAGCACGATCAGGCCGACCGACTGGCCGGCGAAGAGGATGCTCGCCATCGGCAGGCCGCTCGCCAGGCTCTTCTTCGAGCCGCAGAAGACGATGGTGATCTCGTCGGGCCGGGAGAAGCCGAGCGCGCGCGAGAGCAGGCGGGTGCCCGCGAGCACGATCGCGAGCAGCAGCACATTCACCAGGACCAGCGCGCCGAGCTGCTCCAGATCGAGCTGGTGCCAGATGCCTTGCGTCACCCCCTCGCTGAAGGCGGTGTAGACGACGAGCAGGATCGAGCCGCGATCGACGAAGCCGAGCATGCGCTTGTGGCTGGCGATCCAGCCGCCGATCCAGGGCCGCAGCAGCTGGCCGGCGGCGAAGGGCAGGAGCAACTGCACCAGGATGTCGCCGACGGCGCCGGCCTGGAAACCGTGCCCCTGCGTGGTCAGGAGCAAAGCCGCCAGCAGCGGCGTGACCACGATGCCGATGAGGTTGGAGGCCGAGGCCGCGCAGAGCGCGGCCGGCACGTTGCCGCCGGCGATCGAGGTGAAGGCGATCGAGGACTGCACGGTGGATGGTAAAACCGAGAGGAAGATCAATCCCGTCCACAGGCCGGGCGTCAGCAGGGACGGCATCAGCAGGCGCAGGAGCAGGGCGATCGCGGGGAAGGCGAGGAAGGTCGCCGCCAGCACGAGGCTGTGCAGCCGCCAGTGGCGCAGGCCCTCCAGCGCTGCGCTGGGCGCAAGCCGCGTGCCATAGAGGAAGAACAGCAGGCCGATGGCGAGATTGGTGACGAGGCCGACGATATGGGCGCCCTCGCCATGAGCCGGCAGGACGGAGGCGAAGGCGACCGTGCCGAGCAGCGCCATGATGTAGGGGTCTGGCGCGAAGCGGGCGAGCAGGGATCGCATCGGGAGCACTCCTTGGTTGAGAGCCGCTATATCCCGCGTTCCCGCCTATGACGGAACGCCACATGATATGCTAATTGTCATTGCGTTTCGCAATGAAGGCGATGGCCATGCCGCACCCTTTCGACCCTGTCCTGCTACGCAGCTTCATCACGGTGGTGGAGGAGGGCGGCTTCACCCGGGCCGCCGCGCGCCTCAATCTCGGCCAGCCGACCGTCAGCCACCATGTCCGTCGGCTGGAGGCCACCGCCGGCCGCAGACTCCTGAACCGCGACACACATTCGCTGGAAACCACCGTCGACGGCGATGCGATGCTGGGCTTCGCCCGCCGCATCCTAGATGCCGATGCGCAGGCTCGGAGCTACTTCACCGGTGCCAAGACGCGCGAGAGGCTGCGTTTCGGCGCCTCGGAGGATTTCGTGCTCTCGGGCCTGCCCGATCTGCTGCGCGATTTCGTGCGTGGTCATCCGCTCGTCGACCTCGAACTGACGGTGGGGTTGAGTGAGACGCTCTACGAGACGCTGGATCACGGTGCGCTCGACCTGATCTTCTGCAAGCGCCGCGAGGGTGATGGCCGTGGCCGCTCGGTGCTGCGTGACGATCTCGCCTGGGTCGGTGCGGGGCAGGCACTCGATCCGGAGCAGCCCGTGCCGCTCGTGCTCTATCCGCCGCCCAGCGTCACCCGCGAGATCGCCATCGCGACGCTCGACCGCGCCGGCCGTTCCTGGCGCATCGCCTGCACCTCGGGCAGCCTGAGCGGGCTCGGCGCCGCCGTCTTCGCCGGCCTCGGCGTGATGCCCCATTCGCGCCGGCTGATGCCGCAGGGCCTCACCGACATATCGGCTGCAAGCGGCCTGCCGGCGCTCGGCCAGGTCGAGTTCGTCGTGGTCGGCTCGGCGCGCGTCCTGCGTGGCCCGGCGGCAGCGCTGGCCGATGCCCTGGTCGAGAGCCGGGGCAGGCTGACCCGGATGCGCTTGATGGCGGCGGCCAATGTCGCGGGCGGCGTTTAAGGCGCCGTCGTCTCCGGTCTCGCCCGCGCTTACGGTAGCATCCTGCGCAGCACGCCATCCTTGCGGACGAGATGGTGCCAGAGCGCCGCCAGCGCATGCACGGCGGCGAGGCCGATCAACGCATAGGCCGCCCATTCGTGGATTTCGCGGACGGGCCGCGACAGCGCACGGTCGACCGGCAATGCGAAGGGCGGGATTGCGAAGAGACCGAAATTCAGCCCCTGTCCGCGCATGATCGCATAGCCGAGGCCGATCGCCGGCACGGCGAACATCAGCAAGTAGAGGCCGAAATGGCCAAGCCCGGAGGCACGTTCGGTCAGCGGCGAAAGCTCGTTCGAGGGTGCTGGGCGATGGCCTTGTCGCCAAAAGATCCGCAGCAGGACCAGGGCCAGGATGGTGATGCCGATCACCTTGTGGGTCTCGACGATTCCGTGCTCCCAGCTCTTCGGAAAGGCGTCGACGACAAGGCCCAGAATGAAGGTGGCGACGATCAACAGCGCCATCGACCAGTGAAGCCCGCGCGCGACGCGGTCATAGGCCGGTGCTGTCTCGATCTTGGGTGAAGCTAACGTCATGGAGCAGGCCGCCTTCTTAATTTGGAATAGTTCCAAACTAGGTTCGGCAGCCATGCTTTGAAAGTTAAACTTTGCCCATGTTGCCGCGCCCAGGCGCGGCCTTGACGGAGGAGGCTATGGCTGCCGCTTCAGCCCCGGCACGACTGCTGCGGGATCGAAGGCGAGGCCCATCGCCTGGTAGCCTGTCCGGTTGGGATGGAGCTTGTCGCCGGGCCCGCCCGTCGTCGCTTCCGGCACAAACGCAGCCTTGAGGCCACCGCTCGCGGGATCGAGCGTCGCCGCGTCGAAATCGACCACGGCGTCGAAGCCGCCCGGGCTGCGGATGAAGGCGTTCAGGGCCTTGCGCTTCTCGTCCTGCTCGGGGTGGCCATGGGCCGGGCTCGTGCTGCCGAGGGCCGATACGACCGTCGCTCCCACCACACGGATGCCGCGCGCCCGCAGCTTGGCGATGCCGTCGCGCATGGCGTTCTGAACGGTCTCGGCTGCTGCGTTGCCGTTCCTGCTGAAATCATTGATGCCCTCGAGCCAGATCAGGCTGGTGACGCCCGAGAGCGAGAGCACGTCGCGCTCCAGCCGCTGGACGGCCGCCGGGCCGCCCGGAAAGGGTTTGGCCGGGGAATACTCGGCTGGCCCCGCGATCTGGTTGCCGCCGATGCCGGCATTCACCACGGCGACGCGGTTGACGCCGAAATGCTGGGCGAGGCGGCGCGCCAGCACGTCGGGCCAGCGATCGTCGCCGTTCATGGTCGAAGCCGTGCCGTCCGTGATCGAATCGCCGAAGGCGACCACCACCGGCGTGTCGGCCGGCGCCTGCATGTCGAGCGCATCGACGAAGAACCAGGAGGCGGTGGGGTTGATGAAGGCGTCCTCGCCTTCGTCTGCGCCCTTCGCCCCAGCGCGCGGCGCGGTGACATAGGAGGTCTGCAGCGCCTTGGCGTGCCAGGTCATCGGGCCGCTTTCGCCCGCGACATGCAGGGAGACCGCGAGCTTGCGGCCCTGCAGCAGCGGCGAGGCCGGGTCGCTCGCGAAGGGCAGCTCGACCGCGTCGCTCCAGGCCGATGCGCCCGGCTCCAGCGTCAAGGCGGCTTTGCCGGCGAAGGTCGCGGGCCGGTTGCTGCCGGGAACAAGCGCGGCCGAGCCGAGCTGGAGCCCGATATGGACATCATCGAAGGTCACGGGCCTCGTGCCAAAGGCATTGGTCAGGCGGATCCGGGCCTGTCGCCCCCACAGGCTCGGGCGCAGGATCAGGCGAAAGCTCTGATCGTTGGCGCCGGCGGCCGGATCGGGAAAGGCGAAGCGCTGGTCGGGCTGGGCGGACGGGTTCCCGATGGGGTAGGGACCCTGCGCCGAGGCGACCCAACTCGTCTTCCAGCTTAGGCCGGAGCCTTGCGCAAAGGCCTCGCCCGCCAATCCCGATAGAAGCGTCATGATTGCAAAGATTATCCGCAGCATGTGGTCCTCCCGATTTTTTTCGAGAGCATGCTGGCTCGGAGGAGATGCGGCAAGTCCTTGAGCTCACAAGTCCTCGGGCTCATCCGAGCAGTAGCGTGCCGTGCGCCCTTGGCGGCAACGGTTTCGCGCTAGCGCGACAACAACCTAACCCGCTCTCACGGCCAGTTCAGCCGGACCTCGACGACGACCGGCTTCACCGCCCGCATCCGTGCGTCGGCCGACGTGAACGGCCTGTCGCCCGAAATCGCCTCCATGGCCAGGAAGCCGGGCTCGGGATCGAACCGGAGCGACAATTCGCAGCCACCGTCGGGCTTGGCGAGGCGGCCGCCTTTCCAGTCCCCGGCATGGCCGCCCCAGTCCCAGCCGAAGCCCAGAATCTCGAAGGGGCGGCCATTGGCGGCTTCCACCTCGGCGAGCGTCATGCCCTGGCGGATCGGAGGCTGCGCGCCAGGCACATCGATGCGCCAGATGGCGCCCAGTGGGATGCTGATCGAGGCAGGCCGGCTGCGCGCCTTGCTGTCGTGCCAGAGCACCTGGAGCCGCCGTTTCGGGTCGCGCGGAAAGACGATCGTGCCCGCTTCGGTCATGCCCTCGCCGACATCGATCTCGGCGCGCGCGACATTCTGCTGTCCGAACGCCTTGACCAGCGCCGCCTCGTTGGCGGTGCGGGAGAAAGGGCCGATGCAACTCAGCACCTCGGGCTGCTGGGCAGCGCAAGTCGCTGCGAGAGGCAGGCAGAACGAGAGCGCGGCGGCAAAAGCCCGCACGCTCAGCCCCTCAACCGCCACTTCGCAAACCCCTCTCCGCCATCGCCCGCAGCCTCCGCCTTCAGCCCCGCCGGCAGCTTTCCGGCTGCGGCCGGCGAAGTCACGAAGGTGGCGTTGACGCTGGCCGGCAAGGGCGCGATCGCCCAGTTGCCGTCGGCCTTGGGGTCGATCGTCTTCTTGTCCAGGATGTAGCGCACGACCACGTCGCGGTTGAGGTCGGGCGCTTCCAGCACCACGGTCGTCTTGGTGCCCGGGAAATTGCCGCCGCCCGAGGCGCGGTAGTTGTTGGTGACGACGATGAACTCGGCGGCCTCGTCGATCGGCTTGTCCTGGAAGGCGAGGTCGACGATGCGGTGGGCGTCGGGCGCGACGAGCTTGCCGTCGCCGTCATAGCGCGAGGCCTTGGTGACATCGATGTGATAGGTCACGCCGTCGATCACGTCGAAATTGAAGGCCGGGAAGCCCTGATTGATCAGCGGCTGCTCCTCGGTCCTGGCAGGGTCGATGCGGTTGAAGATGCCGGCCGAGCGCTCCAGCCATTCGCGCACCTGGGCGCCGGTGATTTTCACGATCTGCACGGTGTTCGGGTAGAGATAGATGTCGGCGACGTTCTTCAGCGCCAGCGGCCCGGCGGGGATGTCGGTGAAGAAGGCCGGCCCCGCCCGCCCGCCGGATTTGAACGGCGCCGCGGCCGAGAGGATCGGTAGCGCCTTCATCGGCGTCTGCGCCATCAGCCCCTTGGCATAGGCCGCCTGGGCGTCGGTGACGATCTGGATCGAGGGATCGTCGGTGACCAGCGCGAAGAAGCTGTTGATCGGGCTCAAGGTCGCGCCCACCGGCTCGCGCATATAGCTCAGCGTCGCCTCGTGGTCGGTCTTCACGGAGGCGAGAATGGCGGCCTCGGCTGCGGCCTTGGGCACGATCTTGCGGTCGGGCGTGCGCTCGTAGATCGGCCGCGGCTCGACCTTGAAATCGGCGATCTGCCAGCGCTCGCCGCGTTTTTCGAGGTCGAGGTCGATGATGCCCAGATGCGAGCCCCAGAAGCCGGGCTGGCAGGCCGGTTTGCCATGCAGCGAGCCCTTGACGTTGTCGACGCCGGCAATGCCGTCGAAGGCCTTGCCGCCGGGGAAGACCAGATGCTGATGGCCGGTCAGGACGACGTCGATGCCGTCGAGCTTGGCCAGATGCAGCGCCGCGTTCTCCTCCATGCCCTTGCGCTCGCCGCCGGCGATGCCGGAATGGCAAAGCGCCACGACGATGTCGGGCGAGGCCTTCAGCAGCTCCGGCAGATGCTTCGTCGCCGCATTGACGATGTCCCCCGCGACCAGCTTGCCGTCGAGATTGGCCTTGTCCCATTGCATGATCTGCGGCGGCACGAAGCCGATCACGCCGATCTTGAGAACGTGCTGGGCGCCGGATTCGTCCTCGAAGCTCTGCTCGAACAATCGCCAGGGATCGACCAGCGGATAGCCGCTGGTCAGCTCGATATTGGCGCAGACCAGCGGGAATTCGGCCTTGGCGATGCCGTTGTCGAGGAATTCGAGCCCGTAATTGAACTCGTGATTGCCGAAGGTGCCGCAGGTATAGGGCAGGGCGTTCATGGCAGCCAGCATGGGGTGGGTGTCGCCGGCCTTCAGCCCCTTCTTGTAGGCGATGTAGTCGCCCAGCGACGAACCCTGCAGGAAGTCGCCATTGTCGAACAGCATGCTGTTCTTGACCTCGGCCTGGGCCGCCTTGATCAGGTTCGCGGTCTTGGCGAGGCCGACCGTGTCGTCGGCAGCATCGCGGAAATAGTCGTAAGGCACGACATTGACGTGCAGATCGGTCGTCTCGAGCAGGCGCAGCTTCAGCCGTGCGAGAGCTGGGGCAGGGACTTGGGCCTGGGCGGTGGCGATCGCGGGCAAGGCGGCGCTCGCGGCGATCGCCGCTCCGGCCTTCAGCGTGTCACGGCGGTTGAACTGCGTTTCGCGTGACATAGCCGGCTCCTGATCGCGTTGGGCGGACGGGACGCTAGCATTGCTGCGCGGGCGTGACACGTGGAAGATGGTGGCCGGCACCGCTGGAAAGGCGGCAATTCGACAAGGCGCGCGATGATCCTGATCGGCCAGTATGATTCCCCCTTCGTGCGGCGCGTCGCCATCGCTTTGAAGCTCTACGGCCTGCCCTTCGAGCATCGGCCCTGGTCGGTCTTCGGCGACGCCGACAAGATCCGCAGCCATAACCCGCTGACGCGCGTGCCGACGCTGGTGCTGGACGATGGCGAGGTGCTGGTCGACAGCCCGAGCATGATCGATTTTCTCGACAGTCTTGTGCCGGCGGAGCAGGCGCTGTTTCCGCGGCAGGAACCGGCCCGGCATCGCGCCGTGAAGGTCGCGGCGCTCGCCATGGGGCTCGCCGACAAGGCCGTCAGCCTGTTCTACGAGCAGCGCCTGCACCGGGAGATCTCGGATCTCTGGGCCGATAGGTGCCGTGTCCAGATCCTCGCCGTTCTCGGCGCCCTCGAAGCCGATCGCGCCGGCAGGCCGGGCGAATACTGGCTCAGTGGCGGGATCGGCCATGCCGATATCGCCGTTGCGGTCGCGCTGCGCTTTCTGGGCGAGGCGCATCCGGGACTGGTCTCCTGGGCACAGTATCCGGCGCTTGCCGCCCATGCGGCGCAGCACGAAGCACTGCCGCTGTTCCGGGAGATCTCCCAGCCCTTCATTCCGCCGTCCTGAGGCCTTCAGCCGGTGCGGCTGACGCCTTCCATGCGCAGGCGCCCATCGGCCCCCTCCGTCCAGGCCTTGATCGCGCCATCGGGCAGCCGCCTGGCCTTCACCGTGAAGGGCTCGCCCGCGATCAACGGGCTGACGCCGCGATAGTCGAACTTGATCGGTTCGCCGCCCGAGAGCGTCGCGATGATGTTGAGCATCAGCGTCGCCTGGATCGGCCCATGCACGACGAGGCCGGCATAGCCCTCTTCCTTCGTCACATAGGGGTGATCGTAATGGATGCGGTGGCTGTTGAAGGTGATCGCGGAATAACGGAACAGGAAGACCGGGCTCGACTCGACCTTCCAGGTGAGATCGGCGGCTTCCGGCTCGGTTGGGGCAGGCCTCTCGACTGGGGCGGGCGCAGCCGCCGGATCGCCCGGTTTTGCCGCCTCGCGATAGACGATGTTGTGGCGCTCGCGGAGCGCCACGCCGCGCTCCGTGACGATCTCATGGTTGACCGCGACGAAGCAGAGCGGTCCGGTGCGGCCTTCCTTGAAGCTGATATCGGCGATGCTGGAGCGGCGCGTCACCAGATCGCCTTCGCGCAAGGGGGCCAGCGTCTCGATCGTCCCGCCGGCCCACATCCGGCGCGGCAAGGGCACGGGCGGCAGGAACTCGCCCTTGGCGGCATGGCCGTCGCTGCCGATCGCGTTCATCGGCGAGATCGGCGGCGCCAGGCACCAATGCAAGGCGAGCGGCGCCTCGCCCGGAGCATAGGGCGCGAGATGCGGCGCGAAGGTCGCGGCGAAGCTTTGCACGAGACGCGGCGTCACGATGTCGGACGCCTCCATCGACTTGCCGATCCAGGTTTTCAGTTGGGTGAGGTTCATAGCGCGTCCTTGGATGAATGGGCGCGGGGAACCCTCTCCCGTAGGGAGAGGGCAGGGTGAGGGGTCGGCCCTTTGACCAGCCAAGCGATGGTCTCACCGCGGACGGTTCACGCTAACGATATCTGGCCTACACCTCACTCCTGCCCCTCTCCTTACAGGAGAGGGGTTCCCCGCGCCTTTTCTTCAAAATGGTCTTCAGTATGATCTGGGCATGCCCAGCACATGCTCGGCGAGATAGGACAGGATCAGATTGGTCGAGATCGGCGCGACCTGGTAGAGGCGGGTCTCGCGGAACTTACGCTCGATGTCGTATTCCTCGGCAAAGCCGAAGCCGCCATGGGTCTGGATACAGGCATTGGCCGCCTCAAAAGAGGCGTCCGCCGCCAGCATCTTGGCCATATTGGCTTCCGCCCCGCAGTTTTCGCCAGCCTCATAGAGCCTGACCGCCTCGCGCACCATCAATTCGGCCGCGCGCATATTGGCGTAAGCCCTGGCGATCGGGAACTGGATGCCCTGGTTCTGGCCGATCGGCCGGCCGAAGACCTGGCGCTCCCTGGCATAGCCGGAGGCCTTCTCGATGAACCATTTCGCGTCGCCGACGCATTCGGCGGCGATCAGGATGCGCTCGGCGTTCATGCCCGACAGGATGTAGCGGAAACCCTTGCCCTCCTCGCCGATCAGGTTTTCCGCCGGCACGCGGACATCGTCGAAGAACACCTCGGTGGTGGCGTGGTTCATCATCGTGCGGATCGGCGCGATGGTCAGGCCGGCCTTCAAGGCCTCGCGCATGTCGAGGACGAAGACGGAGAGACCTTCGGTGCGCTTGGCGACCTCCTCACGCGGCGTGGTGCGGGCGAGCAGCAGCATCAGGTCCGATTGCGCCGCCCGGCTCGTCCAGATCTTCTGGCCGTTGACGACGTAATGGTCGCCCTCGCGTCGCGCCGTCGTGCGCAGTGAGGTCGTGTCGGTGCCGCTCGTCGGTTCGGTGACGCCGAAGGCCTGCAAGCGCAATTCACCCGAGGCGATCCTGGGCAGATAGCTTTGCTTCTGTTCAGCTGAGCCGTGCCTGAGCAGCGTGCCCATGATGTACATCTGCGCATGGCAGGCCGCGCCGTTGCAGCCCTGGCGCTGGATCTCCTCCATGATCACGGTGGCGGCCGAGAGCGAGAGGCCCGCCCCGCCATATTCTTCCGGGATCAGCGCCGAGAGAAATCCGCTTTGCGTCAGCGCAGCGACGAACTCTGTCGGATAGGCCATCTCGCGATCGAGCTTGCGCCAGTATTCGCCGGGAAAGCCGGCGCAGAGTTTCGCGACGGCGTCGCGGATATCGGTGTGATCGGCGTCTTGCATCGAAGCGCTTCTCGTCTCGTCGAGGGAGGGGTCAGGCCGGGGAGGCGACGGCTTTGGGAGCGAACTCGGCCCGCAACGCCTCGTCATGCTCGCCGAGCGCCGGCACGCGCCGCATCGCGATGCGCTCGCCATCGACGATCACCGGCGGCGCCAGCACCTCGACGGGGCCGGCCGGCGTCTCCACCGTGAGCGTGGTCGCCGCAACATGCGCGATCAGGTCACCGACGCTGGAGACCGTGCCATAGGCGATGGCGTGACGGTCGAGCGCGGCTGCAACCTCGGCGAAGGGCCGCTTGCTCAGGATCGCCCCGATCGCTGCATCGAGCGCCTTGCGTTCGCGCACCCGCAGCACATTGCTGGCATAGCGCGGCTCCCTCGCCAGCGTCTCGCTGCCCAGCACCTCGCGCGCCAGGATCTGCCATTCGCGCTCGCTCTGGATCGAGATCAGGATATTGCCGTCGGCGGTGGCGAAGACGCCATAAGGCGCGATCGAGGGATGGGCGAGACCGACGCGCGGCGGCTCGATGCCGCCATAGCGGCGCGTCAGATAGGGCACGTTCATCAGGTCGCCGAGCGTGTCGAACAGCGAGAGCTGGATCGCCGAGCCCTGGCCGGTCCGCGCCCGCCTTAGCAGCGCCTCCAGGATCGCCGCATAGGCGGCCTGTCCCGTCGCGATGTCGGCGATCGAGACGCCGATGCGGGAGGGGCCGGAATCCTCGGTTCCGGTGATGGCCGAAAGCCCCGATTCCGCCTGCACCAGGAGGTCATAGGCCTTGCGGCTGTGATGCGGCGTGCCGGGCGCGTAACCGGAGATGTCGCAGGTGATCAGCTTGGGATAGCGCTGGCGCAATTCGGCGGCGCCCATGCCCAGACGTGTCGTCGCGCCGGGTGCAAGATTTTGGATGAAGACATCGGCTTGCGCCAACATGGCCTCGACCATGGCGCGGTCGTCCGCCTGCTTCAGGTCGACCCGGCAGGATTCCTTGCCGCGATTGATCCAGACGAAATAGGAGGAGAGGCCCAAGGCGTAGTCGTCATAGCCGCGCGCGAAATCGCCCTCGGCCCGCTCCAGCTTGATGACGCGTGCGCCCGCATCGGCGAGCTTGCAGGTTGCGGTCGGTACCGCCACCGCCTGCTCCAGCGCCACCACCAGAATTCCATCGAGAGCATTCGTCATCGCAAGCCAGTTTGCTGTTTCACTTGGGTCGCCCCTCAGCCCTCATCCTGAGGAGCAGTCGCAGACTGCGTCTCGAAGGATGTTCCAGCGCGTACTGAAGCATCCTTCGAGACGCCGCGTTCCGCGGCTCCTCAGGATGAGGGCTCGACAGGAAGGTCGGCCATTTCACGCACAGACGGGCCGTGCGCCGGCTCCCAAGTCAAATAGCGTTTTGCGATGGGGACCATAGCGAAATCCGGCCGGGCGGCGGCGTTCCATAGGTTCTCGCTATGGCCTTCATCGCTTTATCCTACTTGTGGCTTTGCCCCGCCCATGCGCCCCTTCCACCCAGTAGCGCGCCGCCAAGAGCGCGTTTCGTGAGGAATCCAGGGAGAAGACACATGGTCAGGATGAAGCTGGCGGCTGCGCTGTTTGCGGCAACGGCACTGCTGGGATTGCCGGCCGCCGCGCAGGAGAAGCCCAAGGAGCTGGTCGTGGGCATCGCGACCTTCCTGTCGGGGCCGGCCTCGGTATTCGGCGTGCCCGGCAAGGCCGCGGCGGATCTGTTCTTCGAGGAGATCAACGCCAAGGGCGGCATTTTGGGCGTGCCGGTGAAGCCGGTCTATGTCGATGAGGGCGCCGGCACCAACCAGCTGATCTCCGAATATCGTCGCGTCGTGCAGGATCAGGGCGCGCAAATCATGCTGGGCGCGATCTCGTCGGGCTCCTGCAATGCGCTCGCCCCCGTCGCCGAGGACCTCAAGGTCGTCAATGTGATGTGGGATTGCGGCACTCAGACCATCTTCGAAGAGGGCAAGTGGAAATACTCGGTCCGCACCCAAGGCCATGCCGGCGCCGAGATGATGGCGACGCTGCTCTACCTGATGAAGGTGAAGCCTGACTTCAAGACGGTCGCCGTGGTCAACCAGGACTATGCCTGGGGCCGTGAATCCTGGGCCTTGCTCCAGGCCGGCCTCAAGGCGCTGAAGCCCGATGTGAAGATCGTCGCCGAGCTCTTCCCGAAATTCGGCGCGCCCGATTTCTCGACCGAGATCACCAGGCTCTCGGCGTTGCGGCCCGATGTCGTGATCTCGACCTCCTGGGGCGGCGATCTCGACACCTTCGTGCAGCAGGCGGCGGCGCGCGGGCTGCTGAAGCAGTCGACCTTCGTGCTGCCTTTGGCCGAGAGCTCGCTGGAGCGGCTCGGTGCGGTCTTGCCGGAGGGCGTCATCGTCGGCTCGCGGGGCGACCACTATTTCCTGCATCCGAAATACAAGAACACCGCCGAGATGCAGTCTTTCGTGAAGGCCTACAAGGCCAAGACCGGCGCCTATCCGATCTATCCGACCTTCCACATGAACCAGGCCGTGACCGGTTTGGTGAAGGCCTATGAGAAGGCCGGAGCCGCGGCTGGCGGCAAATGGCCGAGCAAGGAGCAGGTCATCGCAGCCTTCGAGGGGCTGGAGTTCAAGTCGCTCACGGGGACGATCACAATCCGCTCGGACCATCAGGGATTGGAGGACCAGATGCTCGGCACGACCAAGCGCGTGCCGGAATACCCCTTCGCGGTCTATGACAAGATCGCGCTTTACCCCGGCAAGCTGGTGACCACGCCGCTCGGCGAGAAGTCGCTGGACTGGTTCGCCAAGGTCAAGCCGGAGCTGGTCAGCGACAAGTCGATCGAGACGTTCGACTACGTGAAGTGACGGCCTCGCTCTGAACCCTTGCCGTCATTGCGAGCGCAGCGAAGCAATCCAGACGTCTCGCTCGACGCCCCTGGATTGCTTCGTCGCTTTGCTCCTCGCAAAGACGGCGAGAGCTTGAATCGAAAACCCAAGAACGATCCCTAAATGCCTCCAGAAATGATCCTTCTCGCCGCGCTCGACGGCCTGGCCTATGGCTCGCTGATCTTCCTGGTCGCGGTCGGGCTGTCGCTGATTTTTGGCGTGCTCGGCGTGCTCAACGTTGCCCATGGCTCGTTCTACGCGATCGGTGCCTATGTCGCGGCCTCGGCCGTGCTGGCGGCGGCGGGGATGGGGCTGCCGGTCTGGCTGGCCTTCCCCCTGTTCCTGGTCTCGGCCATTCTCGTCGGCGTGGTCGTCGGCGGCACGGTCGAGGCGCTGCTGCTGCGGCGCATCTACGGCAAGGAGGAGGTGCTGCAGCTCCTCGTCACCTTCGCCGTCTTCATGATCCTCGAGGATGCGCAGAAAGTCGTCTTCGGCACGCAGCCGCTCTTCGCCAATGCGCCGATGAACTGGCTCGGCACCGTTGAGGTCTTCGGCATCTTCTACACCAGCTATCAGCTCATCCTGATCCCGCTGGTGGCGCTCGTCGTGCTGCTGGGCCTGCGCTGGTTCCTGCGTCGGACGAGCTTCGGGCGTGCCATCATCGCGGTGACGCAGGACCGCGAGGCGGCGATGGCGATGGGCATCGACGCCACCCGGATCTACCTCTTCACCTTCATCATCGGCGCGAGCCTGGCGGCGCTCGGCGGGGCGCTGTCTTCGGCCACCACCTCGCTCACACCCGGCATCGGTTCAGGCATGATCGTGCTGTCCTTCGCGGTCGCGGCCACGGCCGGGCTCGGCCGCATCGAGGGCGCGGCGGTGGCGGCGCTGATGATCGGGCTCGGGCGCTCGGCTGCGGTCTATTTCGCGCCGGAATTCGACGTGCTGATCCCCTATCTCATCATGGTCGTCGTGCTGCTGATCAAGCCGGAAGGCCTCTTCACCACCGTGCAGACGAGGAAGGTCTGATGTCGCGCCAATATCTCATCGGCGCGGGGCTCCTGATCGCGCTCGTCGCCTTCCCGCTGCTCTCACCCTGGTCGACGGTGATCCTGACGGTCGCGCTCTGCGAGGGGCTGGCGGCGCTCGGCATCCTGGTGCTGCTGCGCGCCGGCCAGGTCTCCTTCGGCCATGGGCTCTATTTCGCTTTCAGTGCCTATGTCGTCGCCTTCATGGCTGCAGCCCATCTCGGCCATGAAGTCCTGCTGCTGGTGCCGATCGCGACCGCAGCCTCCGGGCTCGTTGCGGCGCTGGTCGGCCTGTTCATCGTGCGCTACCGGGCGATCTTCTTCGGCATGCTGAACCTCGCCATCTCGATGGTGTTCTTCTCGCTCCTGGAGAAGCTGTTCTCGATCACCGGCGGGGCCGACGGCAAGCGCGTGCCGCGCCCGACGCTTCTGGGCATGACGCTGGAGCGCGAGGCTTTCGAATTCTGGATGTTCTACATCACCCTGGCGCTGGCTGCGGTCGCCGCGCTCTTCGTGGCGCGCTATCTCGCCTCGCCCGGCGGCAAGGCGCTGGAGGCGATCAAATCGAACGAGACCAGGCTCGAATATCTCGGCGTCTCCAGCCGCAAGGTGCTCTATGGCGCCCACCTGCTCTCGGGGCTGCTGGCGGGGCTGGGCGGGGCGATCATTGCGCTGGTCTCAGGCCACGTCACGCCGGAGCTGGCCTATTGGGTACGCTCGGGCGAGTTCGTCTTTATCGCCATTCTCGGCGGGGTCGGGGGCGTCGCCGGCCCGTTCCTGGGCGCGCTGATGTTCCAGATCATCCGCGGCTATGCGGCTGTCTATGCGCCCGAGACCTGGCACGCCGTGCTCGGCATCATGCTGCTCGTGATCATCTTCTTCGCGCCGAGCGGGCTCTACGGGCTGATCGCCGGCCGCAAGCGCGCCTCCGGGGAGGCGGCGCGATGAGCGAGTTCATCCTCGAAGCCCGCGACCTCGAACTGCGCTTCGGCGGCGTGCAGGCCGCCAATGGCGCGAGCATTCAGGTTCGCGCCAATGAGCGCATCGCCATCATCGGCCCCAACGGCGCCGGCAAGACCACCTTCATCAACCTCTGCACCGGCTACATCAAGCCGCAGTCGGGCAGGGTCATCTTCGCAGGCCAGGATGTCACCGCGCTCTCGCCGCGCGCGATCACCCGGCTCGGCATCGGCCGCTCCTTCCAGATCCCGCAGCTCTTCCTCGAGAACACGGTGATCGAGAACCTGTTGCTGGCGCTGAGCGCCCGCGAGGGCAGCTGGTCGCCTTTCCTCAAGCTCACCAGGCATCCAAAAATCGATGAGATGTGGGCACTGCTCGAGATCGTCGGGCTGAAGGACACCGGCCACCGCATCGTGCGCGAGCTGCCGGAAGGCATGCGCAAGCTGATCGACATCGCGGTCGCGCTCGCGCTCGAACCCAGGCTGATCTTCATGGACGAGCCGACCAGCGGCGTCTCCAGCCATGAGAAGTTCCAGGTCATGGACACGTTGACCCGCGCGCTCGACGCCCGCTCGACCACCGCGATCTTCGTCGAGCACGACATGGATGTGGTCGCGCGCTACGCCAATCGCGTCGCCGTCTGGTCTGGTGGCAGGATCGCACTGGAAGGCTCGCCCGAGGAGATCCTGAACCATCCGGAAGTCCGCGAGACCGTGATCGGAGTGGGGGTCTAGGCCATGCTCGAGATCAAGGGATTATCCGCCGAGATCGAGGGCGTGCAGGTTCTGCGCAAAGTCGATCTCTCGCTGACCGCAGGTGCGACGGTCGCCCTGATCGGACGCAACGGCGCCGGCAAGACCAGCCTGCTGCGCGCGATCATGGGCTTCATGAAGGTCTCAGGCGGCGCGATCGCCTTTGACGGCAGGCCGCTGCTGGAGGTGAAGCCGCATGAGCGGCCGCGGCTGGGCATAGGTTATGCGCCCGAAGATCGCCGCCTGTTCTCGACCTTCACCATCGAGGAGAATATCCGCCTGCCGGCTGAGGTGATGAAGCTCGGCGCGCCCGAGATCGCGCGGCGGCTCGCGGGCATCTACGCCGTGCTGCCGGAACTGGCGGATCTGCGCCATCGTCCTGCGGCGGGCCTCTCCGGCGGGCAGGGCAAGATGGCGGCGCTGGCGCGCGCGCTGATGATCGGTAATCGGGTGATCCTGCTCGACGAGCCGTTTCAGGGGCTGGCCCCGGTGCTGGCCAACCGCTATGCCGCTGCCCTGCGCACCCTGCGCGACAGCCATCCCGAGATCGCCTTGCTGATCACCGAATCCAACCCCAGCCTGCTGCGCAATTTCGCCGAGCGCGCCTATGCGATCGAGCGTGGCGAGGTCACCGAAGTCGAGGGTGGGCTCGCGGCGAGTTCGCTGGCGGCGGCGGGGATGCATTGAGCCAGAATTTCACCCATAAGCCCTCATCCTGAGGAGCTGCGAAGCAGCGTCTCGAAGGATGCTCCAGGAGGCGCCGGAACCATCTGGAGCATCCTTCGAGACGGCCGCTTTCGCGGCCTCCTCAGGATGAGGGCTGGAGTTAAAAGCGGAGAAACGCCCATGAATCAGCACTTCATCAACGGTCGCTATGTCGCTGGCCAGACGGGCGAAACCATCGCCAAGCTGGCGCCCGCGACGGGCGAGGAATTCGCCCGCATCGCCTGCGGCAACGCCGCTGACATCGACGCCGCGGTCAAGGCCGCCCACGCCGCCTTCGACGGCGCCTGGGGCAAATTGACGGCAGCCGAGCGCGGCCGATTGATTTCGAAGCTCGGGCTCAAGCTGCAGGACCATTTCGACGAGCTTGCCAGGCTGGAGGCGCGCGACACCGGCAAGCCGATGGCGCAGGCCAGGGCGGATATCGACGCGACCGCCCGCTATTTCGAATTCTATGGCGGCGCTGCCGACAAGGTGCATGGCCACGTCATTCCGTTCCTGAACGGCTACAGCGTCAGCGTGGTGCATGAGCCGCATGGCGTCACCGGCCATATCCTGCCCTGGAACTATCCGGCGCAGATGTTCGGCCGCTCGCTCACCGCCTCGCTCGCCATGGGCAACGCGGTCGTGCTGAAGCCGGCCGAGGATGCCTGCGCCACGGCCTTCCGCCTGGCCGAACTCGCAAGCGAGGTCGGCTTTCCCGACGGCGCGATCAACGTCGTCGCGGGGCGCGGCCATGAGGCCGGCGCGGCGCTCTGCTCGCATCCGGGCATCGCCTTCATGTCCTTCACCGGCTCGCCCGAGGTCGGCAAGATGGTGCAGCATGCCTGCGCCGACCACCTGATCCCCTGCACGCTCGAACTCGGCGGCAAATCGCCCCAGATCGTCTTTGACGACGCCGATTTCGATGCCGCGGTGCCGATCGTCTGCAAGGCGATCGTCCAGAACACCGGGCAGACCTGCTCGGCCGGCAGCCGCGTGCTGGTGCAGAAGACCGTCTATGACGAATTCGTCGGCGCGGTCGCCAAGCAGTTTTCGAAGCTGCGCGCCGGCACGCCGGAGATGGATCTCGATTGCGGCCCGGTGATCAACGCCAAGCAGCGCGGTCGCGTGCAGAGCTTCATCGACCAGGCGCGCGAGCAGGGCATCCCGGTGCTGGCGGAGGGACAGATCGCCCAGGGCGTGCCCAATGGCGGCTTCTACGTCACGCCGACACTGTTCGGCCAGGTGCCGCGCGGCAACCGGCTCGAGCAGGAGGAGGTCTTCGGGCCGGTGCTGTCCGCCTTCTCCTTCGAGGATGAGGAGGATGCCATCAAGCTGGCCAATTCGACCGATTATGGCCTCGTTGCCGCCGTCTGGACTAGGGATGGCGGCCGCCAGCAGCGCGTCTCGCGGCGCGTCCGGGCCGGCCAGGTCTTCATCAACGGCTATGGCGCCGGCGGTGGCATCGAATTGCCCTTCGGCGGCGCCGGCAAGAGCGGCCATGGCCGCGAGAAGGGTTTTATCGCGCTGGAGGAGTTCGCGGTCACCAAGACGATCGTGCACAAGCATGGCTAGAGCATTTTCGAGCGAAGTGGACACCGGTTCGCGTGAAGAAAATGCGATAAAATAAGGAGGTGGAGCGTTTCCGCGCTTCGGAGAAACGCGGAAAGGCTCCAGAGCGTTTTGCTTGCGGGCCGACGGCGAGGACTACTAAACGGCGTAGAGAGGCGGTGCAGGATCGGAAAACGCGACCTTGCGTCGGCTCGCCGTCAGAGCAACCATCGCCAGAATCATGAATAGACCCGTAGGCGACACCCTCGAGATCCTCGAAAGCCTCTTCGCACCGTTGCAGGGGCGGCGCGTGCTCGACATCGGCTGCGGTGGCGGCCATCTCATGCAGGGCCTCATCGAACGCGGCGCGCGCGTCGCCGGAATCGACATCGACGAGACTGCGGTTGAGGCGGCGCGGCTCGCGGTGCCGACGGCTTATGTGCAGAAGGCCGGCGCTGAGCAGTTGCCCTTCAACGACGCGACCATCCATGTCGCGATCTTCCTCAACAGTCTGCACCATCTGCCGGTGCCCAACATGCTGCTTGCTCTGGAAGAGGCGGCCCGCGTTGTCGGCAAGGGCGGCAGCGTCGTCGTCATCGAGCCCTTGTCCGAGGGCACGTTCTTCGATGCGCTGCGGCTGATCGAGGACGAGACGACGGTGCGCCAGGCCGCGCAGGATGCGATCATCCGCGCCGGGCGGCGCGGCATCCTGAGCGAGTGCCGATGCATGGAGTACGACCGCGTCGAGGCGTTTGCCGATGCCGCGGCCTTCATCGAGCGCGCCGTCGGGATCGATGCGACGCGCCGGAATCGGGCCAGGGAAGCACTGGAGAAGATGCTGGCCCGGTTCGAGACGCTCTCGGAGCGGGACGTGCGCGGCTATCTGCTGCGCCAGCCCCTGCGGCTGCACCATCTCAAGGTGCCGGTCGGACCGCCACCGGTCGTCAACCCGCTCACATACGGATGACGTGCCGGATCGTGCGGCCCTCGTTCAGCGCGTCGAAGCCTTCATTGATGCCGTCGAGCCCGCTCGTGCTGGTCAGCAGCTTGTCGACCGGCAGCTTGCCGCGCAGGTAAAGCTCGATGAAGCGCGGGATGTCGCGCACGGGGATGCAGGAGCCCACATAAGACCCCTTCAGCGTGCGTTCCTCGCCGACCAGCCTGACCGGCGAAAGCGAGAGCGTATGCGCCGGGTTGGCGAGGCCAGCCGTCGTGGTCGTGCCGCCGCGCCTAGTGATCTGATAGGCGAGGTCGAGCGCTTTCACCGAGCCGGCCATCTCCAGCCCATGATCGACGCCGCCCTTGGTCGCTGCCCGGATCGCCTCGATCACGCCGGGCTCGCCGGCATTGAACGTATCCGTCGCGCCCAGTTCGCGCGCGATCGCGAGCTTATCCTCCGCGAGATCGACCGCGATGACGCGCGAGGCGCCGCAGGCTGCCGCTCCCATCAGCGCGCTCAGGCCCACCCCGCCAAGGCCGACGACGGCGACCGTTTCGCCGGCGCGGACCTTGGCCGTGTTCACCGCTGCGCCGACGCCGGTCAGCACGGCACAGCCGAACAGGGCCGCGATCTCATGGGGGATGTCGGCCTCGATCTTCACCAGCGAATGGCGCGAGATCACCGCGTATTCGGCAAAGGCGGAGACGCCGACATGGTGATGCACCGGCTGACCCCTCGCGGAGAGCCTTCGTCCGCCGCCGATCAGTTCGCCGATGCCGTTGGCGGCGTTGCCGGGCTCGCACAGGGCAGGGCGCCCCTCGCTGCAAGGCGAGCAATGCCCGCAGGAGGGCACGAAGACCATGATGACGCGGTCGCCCTGCTTGAGGTCCTGCACGCCCGGGCCGGTCTCGACCACTTCGCCCGCCGCTTCATGGCCGAGCACCATGGGCACGGGGCGAGGGCGGTTGCCGTCGATCACCGAGAGATCGGAATGGCACAGCCCCGCTGCACGCACCCTGACCAGAACCTCGCCAGGGCCGGGCGGCGCGAGCTCGACCTCCTCGATCGACATCGGCTTGCTCAGCGCATAGGGCGCCGCGACGGGGCTGGCATTCAGGACGGCGGCACGGATTTTCAAGGCGTGTTTCCTCGATGGCTTTGTTGTTTCTGGCCTATGGCCCGACCACGTCATTGCGAGGAGCGGAGCGACGAAGCAATCCAGGGGGCCGTAGCGCGCGCCGCTCTGGATTGCTTCGCTGCGCTCGCAATGACGGCGTCGGCTCGCGACAGCGAGACTCAAGCCGCTGCGCCTTCCTGTCAAAGACGAAAACGCGATCAGCCATATAAGGCAGGCGGATCGCCATCCTCGCCCAGCGTCGCCGTCCAGCTTTCGTCGCTGACGAGCCCGCGCAGGATCTCCCAGGATAGCTGGCCGATGGCGCGCGCCGCCGCCGGCATCGGCCGCTCCGTCGAATAGGCGAGATAGACCTTGCGGTAGAGCGAGGGCTGCTCGATGCGCCAGGTCTGGAAGAGACCAGCCTTCTCCTGCGCGCGGACCGCCATGCGCGGCAGAATGCCGTAGCCCAGGCCGCGCTCGGCCAGCCGCTTGATCTGCGTATAGGATTCGATCTCGATCGCGGGCTGGATCGCGGCGCCGACGCTTAGCGCCGCCTCGTCGATCTGGTCGCGCAGGCCATGGCCGGTCCCGGGCAGGATGAGGTCGACAGCCGCGGCCTCGGTGAGCGTCACCGTGCCGCCGGGCGGCGTCTTCACTGCGTCGAGGGCGGGCGGGCCGAACAGGCAGAGCTCCTCGGTCAGGATATGGTGGATGCCGAGCCCCTTGGGGTCCGAGATCGCGTAGATCACGGCGAGATCGACCTCACCCCGGCGCAGCCAGTCGAGCACGAAACCGCTCATCGCCTCGGCGATTCGGATGCGCACGGCCGGGTAGCGCTCGCGCGCCGCCTGGATCAGGGGCACGCTGAACTGCTCGCTGACCGTGCCGGGCAGGCCGATGCGGACCTCGCCGCCGGGGGCTGCGGTCTCGCCGCGGACGCTGTCGCGCAATTGCGCAAACTCCGCCAGGATCGCCCGGGCGCGCAGCAGGAGCCGCTCGCCGGCCTCCGTCGGCAGTACGCCGCGCGTGCCGCGATGCAACAGTGCAACGCCGAGCTCGTCTTCCATATGGCGCAGATGCTGGCTCAGCGCCGGCTGCGCCACGCGCAACTTGGTGGCGGCCTTCGAGAACGAGCCCTGTTCGACGATCGCGGTGAAATAGCGAAGCTGGCGCAAATCCATTGCTGGGTTTCTCGGTTCCTGGCCGGCCGCTGAAGCCTATCTGACGTTGGTAGCGTCGCCCGCAGGCGATGGCCAGAGCGGGCCTGGCGCAATGGCATGCCAGGCTTCGCGCAGCGGTATGAATCGCCCGGTCGATTCCTGAAATTGGAACGATCACAGGCGTTTGGCGCGGTCACTTGAATCAGTTTGCGCGCCAGCGGAACGCCTCCTGCTCCAGCTTTCGCTTATGCCGGATAGAGCGAAGGGATATTGGTCGCGCCCTTGGGGCACGTGCATCCTCCGGCGCGAGGCAGGGCTTTCGAGAGGTATGGGTTTGAGACAAGGCCGCTCCAGGCCTCTTGCCTGGCAGGTCTCTTGCCCAGTGGGCCTCTTGCCCGGTCTCGGTCGACAAGAATGCCAGCGGGAATGCTGGAACTGTTTCACTCAGGAGGAAGCGCAATGTCCGAGGATATGATCCTACATCCCCATCCCAGCCTTGCCCAAGCCAGCTTCGCCCAAGCCAGCCGCCGCGGATTTCTGGGTGGCGCCGCTGCGCTTGCTGCGGGCGCCACGCTGCCATTCGGCGGCGCCGCCCTGGCCAAGGCGCCGTTGTCCAACACCCAGTCCGGCTATTTCTACCGCTTCATGCTGGGCACGGCCGAGGTCACGGTGGTCTCCGACGGGCCGCTGCCGCTCGGCGACCCCGGCGCTAGCTTCCTCGGCGTGCCCAAGGAAACCGTCTACGGCATGCTGGAGAACAACTTCCTGGCCAAGGACAATGTCGTCCTCGAACAGAACGTCCCGATCGTGAATTTCGGCGACAGGCTCGTCATGTTCGACACCGGCATGGGCTTCTCCAAGGCCTTCGGCCCGACCACGGGCCGCCTGCTGAAGAGCATGGCGGAAGCGGGCATCAAGCCGGAGGACATCGACGCCATCGTCATCAGCCACGCCCATATCGACCATATCGGCGGTATCTCCTCCCAGGACGGCAAGCCGCATTTCCCCAACGCGCAGATCTATATCAGCCAGATCGATTATGATTTCTGGCTTGACGATGCCCGGCTCGGCACGCCGTTCAAGGCCTTCGGCGAGCATGCCCGCGCCAATCTCAGGCCGGTGAAGGATCGCATCGTCTTCTTCAAGGATGGTCAGGAATTCCTGCCGGGCGTGCAGGCGATCGCGGCTCCCGGCCACTCGCCGGGGCACCACATCTTCAGGGTGGCTTCCGCAGGTAAATCCTTCGCCTTCCTCGGCGATCTGACGCATCACGCGATCCTGCTGACCGAGAAGCCCCGGCTTGAATTCGCCTATGATTTCGACCCGAAACAGGCGGTGGAATCGCGCGTGAAGCTGCTCACCATCCTGGCCGACGAGAAGACGCCGGTGATGTCCTATCACTTCGCCTGGCCGGGCTTCGGCAACCTCGCCAAGGCCGGAGACGGCTTCCGCTACTATCCGACGCCGATGCAGATGCTGCGGGGGTAGGGGGCTGTCATCCCGAGCGCGCTGCGGCATGAAATGCCGCGGCGCAGACACGGGACCGTCTTCAGAAGAAGGCGCTTTCTGCCTCCTTCAGAAGAAGGCGCTTTCTGCGTCATGCGATCCCGCATCTGCGCAGCGGCACTGCGCGCCGCAGCGCGTGCGGGATGACGCTCAGCTCTCTCTCAACGGCCGCGGCACCGTCACGGGGCGCGCCTCTCTTGCCTGCGAGGCGAGGCGGACGGCTGCGTTCACGGCGCCGAAGCCGGCATAGCCGCCGCGCCGCTCGACGATCTCGAAGAAGAAGCGCTGCGCGAAGACATGGGTGTAGACCTGCAGGAACTCGGCCTCGCCGTCGCGGTCATAGAGGATGTGGTGATCGCGCAAGGCGTCGATGAAGTCCGGATCGAGCCCGTGCCGCGCCTCCAGATCCTCGTAATAATTCTCGGGGATGTCGAGGAAGGAGAGGCCCGCGGCCCGCATCGCCGTCACCGCCGCGAAGATATCGGGCGCGCTGAAGGCGATATGCTGCACGCCCGAGCCGAAATGCTCGGAGACGAAGCGCGAGGACAGGGTCCGCGTCGCCTGCGAGCCGTTGAGCACGAAGCGCAATGAGCCGTCGGCGCTGACGATCGGACGGCTCTCGACGAGGCCGGCAGGATCGGCGATCGCGGTTTGCGGGATGCGCTCAAGATGGAAGAGCGAGGTGTAGAACAAGAGCCAGGACAGCATCTCCTCATAGTCCATCGACTGGGAGATGTGATCGACGCTTTGCAGGAGCGCGGGCGCAGGCACGGCGGCATCGGGCCTGGCGACGAAATCCTTCTCCCAGATATGGGCGAGTTCGCCGGTCGCTTGAGTAAAATAGATCAATGAGCCGCCGACGCCGCGGATGGCGGGGATATGCATCTCGCCGGGGCCGACCGGCTGCTCGAAGGCCGTGATCTTCAAATCCCGCGCCCGGGCCATGGTCTGCTCGACATCGTCGACGCGCAGGCAGATCGCGCAGACGCCGGGCCCATGCATGATCGCATGCGATTGGGCGAAGCCGTCCTTCTCGGTGTTGAGCACGAGGTTGATGCCGCCCTGGCTCCAGCGCGTCACCATCTTGCTGCGATGCGTGCCGGTCTGCCGGAAGCCCAACGCCTCGAACAAAGCCGCGAGATCGGCGGCCGTATCCTCGTCCAGCGCGAATTCGAGGAACTCGACGCCCTCGACATGCGCGCGCGGCGGCAGATGTGGCGCCGTCTGGTCGGCGAGCGCGATCAGCGAGCGCATGCCATCGGTCGCGAGCCGGCGGGCCGATCCCGCCCGGAACTGGTCGTTGAAGATTTCGTGCGAGAGCGGCCCGGAATAGCCCGTCGCCTCGACCGCTTTGACGAAATCGGCGACGGCCAGGTCGCCCTGGCCGGGAAAGCAGCGGAAATGCCGGCTCCAGCTCAGCACATCCATGTCGAGCTTGGGCGCATCGGCGAGCTGGACGAGGAAGATGCGATCGCCGGGGATCGAGGCGATCGGCTCTACCGGCGATTTGCGCGCCAGCGTGTGGAAGGAATCGAGGATCAGCCCGATGCGCTCATGGCCGGCGCGGCGCACGATCTCCCAGGCGTCGCGATAGTCGTTGACGTGGCGGCCCCAGGCGAGCGCCTCGAAGCCGACGCGCACGCCGAATTTCGCGGCCAGCTCGCCGAGTTCGCGCAGATCGGTCGCCGCACGATCGATGCCCCCCAGCGATTGCGGCGAGACATTCGAGCAGATCAGCATCAGCTCGGCGCCGAGCTCGTTCATGATCGCGAATTTGCGCTCGGCCCGGGCGAAGGTGCGCGCCCGCAGCGGTTCGGGCATGCCTTCGAAGTCGCGGAAGGGCTGGAAGGCCGAGATCGTCAGGCCGAGATCGGCGATCATCTTGCCGACATCGCGCGGGCTGCCGTCGAAGGTCAGGAAATCATTCTCGAAGACCTCGACCGCGTCGAACCCGGCCGCGGCGATGGCCTGTAGTTTCTCCGTGAGATCGCCGCTGAGCGAGACGGTCGCGATCGAGGTCGGGTTCATGCCGCTTGCGCCCTTGCCTGGTGGTCGATGGTGACGAGATGTCCACGTCGCGCAGCCTCACTGATGGCCTCGACGACCGCAAGTGTGCGGGTGGCGTCAGCGGCGTCGGTGATCGGCTGCTCGGTGCCTCGGATCACGGCGCAGAAATGGCGGAGCTGCTCGGCCAGGGGCTCGACAGGCGCGACCGCGCGGCTTTCCCGAAGCAAAGGCTCCCACCAGCCCTGCTTGCCCTCATAGCGCCAGAGCTCGAGCTTCGGCAGAGACAGCGAGCCCTCGCTGCCGGCGATCAGGTAGCAATGCCCGTCGCGCTGGGGATAGGCCTTGTTTTCGCCCGAGGACAGTTCCCAGCTCCAGGGCGCGGGCGTCGCGTCGGAGACGGTCGCCGTGCCGAGCGCGCCGTTAGTGAAGCGGAAGGTGAGGGCGGCAGTGTCCTCCACGGCAAAGCCGCGAGCGGCGTTCGAATTCATGGCCTGCACCGCGTCGATCTCGCCGCAGATGAAGCGCAGATTGTCGATGTCGTGGATCAGGTTGATCAGCACCGGGCCGCCCCCGGCTTCGCGCCGCCAGGCGACGTCGAAATAATCGTCGGGCTTGCGGATCAGGAACAGCGAGTTGATCGCGACCAGCCGGCCGATGCCGCCGTCCTGCACGATTTTGCGCGCCGCCTTGACGATCGGGTTATGGCGGCGGTGATGGCCGGCAAGGACCGGTATGCCGGTGCGGGCCTGCGCCTCGACCATCTTCTGCGCCGAGGCCACGCTCTCGGCCAGCGGCTTTTCGACCAGCACCGGAACGCCGGCTTCCAGGCAGGCGAGCGCGCCCGGCACATGCAAGATATTGGGCGTGGCGATGATCGCGCCATCGGGCGTCATCGCCGCCAGCATCGCCTCGGGCGAGGCAAACCAGGGCGTGCCGCGCTCGGCTGCGAGCGCCTTGGCTGCGTCTGTCGGGTCGCAGATCGCGGCGCAGGCGCAGTCCGGGGATGCGTCGAGGCGCTGCAGATGGGCTCGGCCGATAAGGCCCGCGCCGATGAGGGCAATGTTCAGCTTGGCGTTCACGCCGCCTCCGTCATCGCGCCGCCCAGGAAGAGCTGGCCGACGCGTGGATCGGCGAGGATCTCGGCCGCCGGGCCCTGCATTCGGGTCTGGCCAAGTTCGAGCACCAGCCCTTCATCGGAGATCTCCAGCGCCGAGCGGGCGTTCTGTTCGACCATCAGGATCGTCACGCCTTTCGACCGAAGCTCCATGAGAATCGCAAAAGTCTCCTGCACCAACATCGGTGAGAGGCCGATCGAGGGTTCGTCGATCAGCACGAGCTTGGGATCGAGCAGGAGGCCGCGCACGATCTCGAGCTGCTTCTGCTCGCCGCCCGAGAGGGTCGAGGCCTGGTTGTCGGCCTTGCGCCGCAAGGCCGGAAAGCGGTCGAGCGCGGCCTCCAGGCGCTTGGGCATGTCGGTGATATCGGAGCCGGCGGCGACGGCGCCCAGCTCGATATTGTGGCGCACCGAGAGCTCGGGGAAGATGTTGCGGCCCTGCGGCACATAGCAGATGCCGGCTTCCAGCAGCTTGCGCTGGTTCCAGTTGGTGATGTCGGCCCCCTCCAGTCGGATCTGGCCCTCGCGCACCTTGAGCAGGCCGAAGATCGCCTTGAACACGGTCGATTTGCCGGCACCGTTGGGGCCGATCACGGTGGTGATCGCAGCGCGCGGGATCTTGAAGGTCGTGCCGTTCAGGATGGTCATGGCGCCATAGCCGCCGACCACGCCGTCGAGTTCGAGGATGGGTGTGCTCATGACGCTCTCCTCAATGCCCGAGATAGGCTTCGATCACAGCCGGATTGGCCCTGACCTGCGCCGGCGTGCCCTCGGCCAGCACCTTGCCTTCGGCCAGTACGATCACCCGCGAGCACAGCGACATCACGAAATCCATGTTGTGCTCGATCACCACGAAGGTCGCGCCCTGTTCGGCGTTGATGGCGCGCAGCCGCTCCTTCAGGTCGCCAAGCATGGTCAGATTGACCCCGCCGGCCGGCTCGTCGAGCAGCACCAGGCGCGGGCCGGCCATGAAGGCCATGGCCGCGTCGAGCAGCTTTTGCTGGCCGTAGGAGAGCCCGCCCGCCTTTTCGTCGATCAGATGGCCGAGCTTGAAGAAGCTGATCATCTGATCGGCCTTCTTGGACAGCCCGGCGTCTCGTGCTCCGAAGAAGCGCGACAGCATCGAGCCCTCATGCTCCTGGCCCGCCAGGATCAGGTTCTCGCGCACCGAAAGCTCGGGGAAGACCTGCAGCAGCTGGAAGGTGCGGCTGACGCCGCGCCGGTTGAGCTCGGAAGGGCGCAGATTGGTGACGTCCCGGCCGTCGAGCTTGACCGAGCCTTCGCTCGGCTCGAGCTGGCCCAGGATGCAGTTGAACAGGGTCGACTTGCCGCAGCCATTGGGGCCGATGATGCCGAGGATCTCGCCTTCATTGACCGAGAAGGAGACCCCGTTGACGGCCTTGATGCCGCCGAAGGCCTTGTGCAGGTTGGTGACTTCCAGAACCTTGTTGGATTCCCGGACCTTGTTGGCTTCAACGACTTTGTTGGCTTCGAGAACCTGGGCCATCAGCGCGCTCCCGCCTTGCCGCTAAGCTTCGCCCAGCCGCGCTCCAGCAGTCCGCTCACCCCTTGCGGGCAGGCGATCAGCAGCAGCATGACGATGGTGGCGAAGATGATGAGATAGAGCGAACCGGCAAAGCGCAGCCATTCCGGCAGCACGACGCCGAGCAGCGCGCCGATGAAGGGCCCGAGCAGGTAGCCGGCGCCGCCCGCGACCACCATCAGCAGCAGGAAGAAGCTCTGCGACAGCGAGAAGGGCGAGGGGTCTATGAACTCGACCAGCGGCGCGTAGAGCGCGCCGGCAAAACCCGCATAGGCCGAGCCGATGGCGAAGGCGAGCAGCGTGTACATCCGCGTGTCGACGCCAAGGCTTGCCGCCCGGATCGGGTTCTCGCGCAAGGCGGTGAAGGCGCGGCCCCAGGGGCTGCGGATCATCCACCACAGCACGACGGCGAGGATGAAGGTGACGACGACGACGAAGCGGTGGAATTCGAGCGCGCCGAACAGCTTGATGCCGAAGAACTCCGGCCGGTTGATGTTGGAGATGCCGAAGACACCGCCGGTGAGCCATTGCTCGTTGCGCATGATCAGCCAGATCAGCGTCGAGAAGGCGAGCGTGACGAAGGCGAGGTAATGCGCCTTGACCCGTAGCGCCGGAAAGCCGAGCACGAGGCCGACGGCGAAGGTCAGGAGCCCCGACAGCGCGAAGGCGGCATACCAGGAGACGCCGTATTTCGTGGTCAGGATCGCGGTGGCATAGGCGCCGAGCCCCATGAAGGCGGCCTGCGCGAGCGACTTCAGCCCGGCATAGCCCAGCGTCAGGTTCAGCCCCGTCACCGCGACACTCATCACCAGCCAGAGCGACAGCACATAGGTGCCGTAGCGGCCCATGCCGACCGGGGCGAACCAGAGGATGACGGCGCCCGCTATCAGCGTGAGCAGCGAGCCGTCGACGAAAGCGGGCAGGGAGAGGCGGCTGCGCTGCGGCAGGCTCTCATGCTGCAGGCTCTCATGGGTTGCGGGCGCGGTCATACGCGGCGCTCCTCTTTGCGGCCCATCAGGCCTTCCGGCTTGAGCAGGATGACGACGACGAGCAGGACGAGCGGCACGGCGAGCCGGTATTGCGTCGAGATATAGGCGGCGGCCATTGAGTCGACGATGCCGACGATCAGCCCGCCGACGAGCGCGCCGCGGACCTGGTTGAAGCCGCCCACGATCGCCGCGATGAAGGCGAACAGGCCGATGACCTCGCCATTGGAGAATTTCGCCAGATAGATCGGCGAGATCAGCACGGAGGCAACGACCGCAAGCGCGGCGTTGATGACGAAGGTCAGCAGTACCATGCGCTCCACGGGGATGCCGAGAATCCGCGCGACCGTCGGATTCTGCGCCGTCGCCTGCATCTGGCGGCCGAGCCGGGTTCCGCCGACGAACCATTGCAGCGCCCAGATCACAGCGAAGGCGACCGCGATGATCGCCAGATGCTGCAGCGAGATCGAGGCGCCGAAGACCGAGATGGTCTGCGAGGGCACGAAGGAGGGGAAGTTCTGCGCCTCGGCTGAGAAGCCGTCCTTGGCGCTTTCCTTCATGATGATCGACAGCGCCATGGTCGCGATCGCGAGCGGCAGCACGCCATGCTTGATCATCGGATCGACCACCGCGATCTTGAAGCCGACGCCGAAGACCAGAAGGAAGGCGGCGATGCCGATCAGCGCGCCCAACCAGATCGGCGCGCCGAACAGCTTGATCGCGAGCAGGACGAGCACGGCCGGCAGCATGACGAACTCGCCCTGGGCGAAGTTGATCGTCTGCGAGGTCTGCCAGACCAGCGTGAAGCCGATGGCGGCGAGCGCATAGATCGCGCCCGTTGCGATGCCGGCGATGAGATAGGCGATGAATTCGGCCATGGCTTGGTGCCCTGCGATGGAGCGTCATGGTCGGGCCCGACCCGACCATCTCTGGATGAAGGCAGGCTCGTCGCCCTCACCGTCATTGCGAGGAGCGTAGCGACGAAGCAATCCAGGGGGAGGCGGAGCGCTGCCGCTCCCGGATTGCTTCGGCTCACGCTCGCAATGACGGGAGCGCGCTCGCGCCTTACGGCTTGAGCTTCGGCAAGGTGGCGTTGATCACCTGCTTGCCGTCGATCACCTCGGCGAGGAAGCTTTCGCGGTCGAGGTCGCCATTCTGCTCGATCGTGGTCTCCATCAGGATCCCGGGCTCCTCGGAGGGCTTGATCGTCGCGCCGCGCAGCGTGTCGGCGACGCCCTTCTTGTCGAACTTCTTCTGCTTCTCGGTCGCCCATTTGACCATGTAGACGGCCATATAGCCCTTCAGGCCGTTATGGTCGGGGGTGTAGTTGAATTTGGCGATGAACTTCTTGCCGAACTCCTGGAAGGCCGGGATCGGCGCCTCGATCGAGAGCCCGACATGGCCCTTGACGCCGTTGGCGGCTTCGCCCGCGAGCTCGATCACCTTGGCGCCGAGCAGCGTGGTCTCGCCGATCATCGGCTTGGTGATGCCCTGCTGCTTGGCGGCGCGCAGGAAGCGGGCGCTCTCCTCTTCGTTGAGATAGACGAAGACGGCGTCGGCATTGGCGTTCTTGATCTTGATCGCGTCGGCGGCGAAATCGGCCTGGCCCTGTTCGGTGGCGACATCGACGGCAACCTTGATGCCGGCCTTCTCCAGCTCGGGGATGATCGCGTCGCGCCCGCCCTTGCCGAAATCGTTATTGACCCAGACGACGGCGACGGAACCTGCCTTGACGGTGTTCTTCAGGTAATTGGCGATCTTGGGCATCGCAGCCGTCTGGCTGAGCGAGGTCCGGAAGATGTAAGGGTTGCCCTGCTTGGTGAAGCCAGCGGCCTCGCCCCCGACGATCTGGGCGATTTCGGCGCGCTGGGCGATCTGCATGGAGGCGCCGATCGGGCCGGAGAAGACCGGGCCGAGCACCGCATAGGTGCCCTCGTCGATGGCGCGCTGCACGGCGGCCCGGGTGTTCCCGGGATTGCTCTGGGTGTCGTAATGCACGATCTCGATCTGCTTGCCGAGAATGCCGCCCTTGGCGTTGATCTCGCCGACGGCAAGGTCGACGCCGCTCTTCCAGTTGGTGCCCGAGGTCGCGCCCGGGCCCGACAGCTCGATGACGTCGACGAGCTTGACCTTGTCCTGTGCCAGCGCCGGCAGGCCAAGGCCCGCTGTCAGCGCCGCTGCGATGATCCAATGCCTCTTCATGGTGTCGTCTCCTCCAGAGATCGGTTTGGTCTTGTGTCTCGCCCGGTTCTTCGGGTCGTCGTCAGGCTGCGCGGTGGGTGGCCTCCTGCGCCGCCAGGGTTTCGTCGAAGGCCTGGGCGATCGCGCTATGCGATGGCGCCTGGCCCGTAAACAGCGTGAAGGCGTCGATGGCCTGGTTGATGCTGAGCTCGCGCCCGGTCATCACCGTCGCGCCGGCGCTTTGAGCGGCTTTCAGCAGCGGTGTCCAGAGCGGATGATAGACCGCGTCCGCTACCCATTGAGATTTGTCGATGAGCCCGGCGGGGACGGGCGTGTCGCGGTTCGGCAGCATGCCGATCGGCGTGCCGTTGACGATGCCCGCCGCACCGCTGACGGCGGCCTCCACGCTGGTTGCGATTTCGACGGTTGCGTGCCGGCCAAGCTGCGCCGCCAGAGCCTTGGATTTGGCCGGGTCGAGATCGAACAGGCGCAGTGTCTTGACGCCGCAGGAGGCGAGCGCGAAGCCGATCGCCTTGCCGACGCCGCCGGTTCCGATGATCGCGACGGGCGCGTCGCCATCCCTGCGCTTCAGCGCGCGATAGGCCGTGGCGAAGCCGCTGGCGTCGGTGTTGTAGCCCGTGAGCAGGCCGTCCCGCGCCACGATGGTGTTAACCGCACCCATGGCGGCGGCCTCGGGCGCAAGCGCGTCGAGCAGCGGGATGACCGCTTCCTTGTAGGGGAAGGTGATGTTGAGGCCGGAAAAGCCGAGCCGGCGCACGCCGTCCAGGATCACCGCGAGATCGGCCTCCTTGGCGCCGGCGATGTCGATGAGGTGGTAATGCAGCGCCAAGCCGGCGGCACCAGCCGCGGCCTCGTGCATGGCGGGCGCGGCGGAATGCGCGATCGGCGAGCCGATCAGCCCGAGCAGCACGCGCTTCGTGCGGTTGGCTATGGGAAAAGCCGGCATATCGTCCCTCGCGGCTCGCTCGTCATCTCAGCAGGCGTTGCCGAGCGTCACATAGCCCGATCTGGCGGGATAACGCGATAACCAATCCATCGCCATTACCTAACCTGATGTTATTTTCGGCAGCGAGGATTGAGCGGCCAGTTGTGCGCGCGGCGTCACCACCGCGTTCATCTCCTCGCGCAGCAGCGCCACAAAGGTTTCGGCATAAAGCGAGGGCGCTTTGTCGTTCTTCACAGCGACATAGGTCTGGAACCGCGTCGGCTCGGCGATCGGGATCGTGGTGATGCCCTGCATCGAGCCATGCGCCACGGTGAACTGGTCGATCACCGCGATACCGAGCCCGGCGCGCACCAGCGAGCACACCGTCGTGCCGAAGCGCGCCTTGATGACCATGTCATAGGCCAGGCCCTGCTGCTTGAAGATCTCGGCCATGACCCGGCCATAGGGGTCGTTGGGGTCGATACCGATCAGCGGGTGCTGCACGATCTCGGCGGCGGAGATCGACGACCTGCCGGCGAGCGCATGCCCGTCTGGTACGATGCAGAGCAATTCGCCTTGGCTCAGCGGAACGAAATCGATGCCGGGATGGTCGAGCTTGTAGCTCATTGCCGCGATCTCGCCCTTGCCGAGCAGGAGATAGTCGAGCGCCTCCTCGATCTTCAGGATGTTGATGTCGAGCCTGAGATCGGGATGCTTGCGCCGCAGCCGCTCGATCGCGCGCGGCACCATGACATGGCAGATGCTCGGCACCGAGCCGATCCTGAGCTCGATGCCGCCGCCGCGCTCGATGCGGGCGAGCGTGTAATGCAGGTCGTCGACCTTCTTATAGACGCCGTTGATCTGCTCGAAGATGTCGTTGGCCTCGGGCGTCGGCACATAGCGCCCATGCCGGCGCTCGAACAGCTTGAGCCTGAGCGTGCGCTCGGTGTGCTTCATCAAGCGGCTGATGCCGGGCGCCGAGACATTGAGGAGTTTTGCCGCGCCCGAGATCGTGCCGGTGATCATGATGGCGCGGATCACCTCGATCTGGCGCAAGGTCAGCATGAATGGCGTTTCCCTCGAGTTTTTGCTTTTGCGCAAGCGGAGGCGAGGGCGGGGGTGGAGTCAAGCGGGACGACGTTCGAGTCTGAGCTTCTCGCCCCGACCTTAGCCGACGTTGCCGGTGGGGCGTCGGAACCCCCGGAATTGGCCCGTTGCCGACATCGGGAACGTCTGCTTCCGAGCGTTGCGGTTAGATGTCGTGTGGCAAAGCGGATTTCGAAATTCCGGCGCCATGAGGCTTCTTCGCGTTCAATAGGTCACCGACACCACAATCGTGTCGCTGTAGAGCCCGGGCGACGGGGTCGCTTGTACGGGCACGCGCCCATAGACCGTGGCAGTCTGGGCCACCCCGTTTCCTGTTGCCGAAAGCGTATCGCTACCCAGCGTCTGGCCAAAGGCCTGTGTTCGGGCCGCATTCCGATAGAGGCCGTAGGTCACGATCTCGCCTCCCTTGGTCATGCGCCGCAAGGTCGGATTGGTCGCCCCCGAGAGGCCGCCATCGAGGCCGATCTGGTACGACGTCCCATTGGTGCAAGTCGGAGCCAGCGTCGTGCTCGCATCATGCTGGGCGCTGAGGATGCCAAATGAGCCGAAGCTCAGATTGTTGGTGGTGACGCGGCAGGTCGCGGGCACATTGGCCGTGACCGCGAAGCTCGTCGTCTGCGAGTTCGTCAGCAGGTTGCACCCGAGCAGGAAGGACAGAAGCCCATAGCGGATCCGCGCATCGGTTCCGGTGAAGCTGCTGGAATAGGAGAGCGGGGCGACGGTCGCCTGGCCGCTATAGACGCGGCCAAAGATCGTCTGGTTGCGGCTGCCGCTGCCGCCTGCCGACAGGACGATATTGAAGCCCACCGGCGAGGCGCTTCCCCCCGGCCAGGCACCGGAGCCCCATGGCGATCCGGCGGAAGCATCGCTGAAGAGCCCATAGCGAAGCTGGTCGGCACCATTCAGCATGAAGCGATTGGCGGCGCTGGTGCCGCCACCCGAACCCGGCCCGAGGTCGAGACAGACCCCGACCGTCGAGAACGCAAGCCCAGTACACGATACCGTCGCCGTCGCGCTGGCATCCACCTGCGCATTGGCGGTCACGTCGATATCGCCGAAGGCCAGCGGCGTGATGCTCAACGAGCAGGACTGCGCCACAGCCGGAGCCTCGATCGACAGCAGGGCCAGCACGGCGACTGCCGGCAGGGCCAGGTAACGCCGGAAGAAGCGTCTTACCGACATGACACGGGCCCCAGCGTGACCTGCGTGGCCTGACGCGGTTCGAAGGAAAAACGGGCCCGGCATTCGCCCTTGTCGAGCTGGACCACGATGTCGTTGCCGGGCCCCAGATTCTCGACGAAGGCGCGACCGTCATAGCCAACGACGAATTCGAGTGCCGCCGCCGTCCCGCGCAGCCCGGGCTGAAGCGCGCCGCTCAGGCCTGCCCGGAGCGGCTTGCCGTCGGCGCCATGCAGGATGACGATCGCCGCGTTCGAGGCTGATCTGACACCGAAATCGACCACGACCCCGGCGCGGTCCGTCGGAGCCAAGACCTCCAGCGTCGTCTCGGCGAGCGAGGTCACGGGGAGCCCGCGAGGATCGATCGAAACCTTGTTGGACTGGTAGGATCGCAAGGTCGGAATCAGCGCGTTGCCGCTGGCGTTGGTGCGCGCGACGACGCGGTTCTCGTAAAGGACATCAACGTCGGGAGCTCCCGCCTTGGCAACCGCGAAGGCATCGTCGATGCGATTGCCCAGGAACAGATCGCCGCCGGCCAGCACGATGGAACCGTCGAGCTGGGCCGTTCCCGAGAGCCGATCGCTGGCCTGCGTCACGCCGGCTTCGACCTGGCCATAATTGCCGCGATAGGCGAGCGATGCCGAGCGTCGCTGCTGGCCGCCCTGGCCCTCGACATCGCGCACGCGCCAGCCGACGCTGCCGACCTCCTGCCGGAGCGGCTTGCTGACATCGGCCGCGAGCGCCCAGTTTGTGCCGGAGCGGCTCGTGCCTGTCGACGCGGTGATGTCGGCGCCGAAGGGGAAGGACAAGCCGGCGAAAATGCCGGCCGAGCGGCGATCGTCCAGATCGGTGAAAACAGTCGCGTAGAACGACCCGCCGCTCGGCAGCGCACGGGTATAGCTCGCATTGACGACGCGGTTCGAGCGTCCGACAGCCGGCTTCACATGCGCGAAGCCGAAGCTGACGCCGCCGCCCAGCATGGGTACGGGAAAGCCGACCGAGAGCCGGTCGAGCGCGCGCGGCGGCAGCAGGAGGCGCCCCCATGTGACGGCGTCCGCTGCCGAGGTTCCAGCCATCGCGACATAGCCCGCCAGGCCGTTCGCGCCGGGAAGGGCGGCGACCGGCGGCACCGTGACCGAGGCGAGGTCGCGATATGCGCCGAGGCTCCGCTGCGATGAGGCCAGGAATGAGACACCCCAGAGCTGCGTCTCAAAGGAAAGATGCGCCTGGCCACCCGTGGCGCCACCCTGCCAACTGCCCGCTCCGGCCGCGCTGATAAGGCCGAATCGGCCGAGACCGAACACGCCGCCGAGGCTCGCCGTGCCCAGCCCCTGCGTCGCCTCGGCATGCGCCAGCACCGTGACATTGTCGCTGACCCCGTAGCGGGCGCTACCGGAGCCGGCGATGTCGCCGCCATAAATGCTCGATCGCAGCCCGTATTGCAGCCGGGGCGCGCCGATCTCGGCGGAGAAGTCGAACAAGCCTGGGCGCAGCAGCTTGCTCGAGACGATGAAGGGCAGGTTCGCCTCGGTCTGCTGGCCCGACGCATCCCGCACGACGACATTCGCATTGCCGTTTCCCGACAGGATCGGGATGTTGGTGATGCGGAACGGACCGCTGCCGACATCCTGGGAGATCGTCTTGGTGCCGTTGACGAAGACATCGACGGTCGAGGGAACGGCTGCGCTGCCGGTGACGCTGGGTAGGGGCAAGGTGATCAGGTCCGGCCGCAACCCGAAATTGCGCTGGACCTGCAGCCCGCCCATGCGGATCGGCCGGGTCCAGGCCAGGCCGCCCGAGATCATGTCGCCGGCACGGTAAGTCAGCATGGTGCCGGGATCGGAATAGCTCCAGCTCGTTTCCAGCCGCAGCGCCTCTGTGCGCCCGCCGCCCAGCGACTGGTCGCTGACGATGCCCGTCTGTGACAGCACGCCGAACGGGCTGAAGACACGCGCATCGAGGTTCGCCGAAAGACTGGGATAGCGCCAGAAACTGCCGAATTTCTTGCCCTCGGAGCTGCCGAACAGTGTGTAGTTCAGCACGGCGCCGGTCCCGGCAGAACCGGCCGTCGGCGAAGGGACGTCCCTGGCTGCCGCGTCATAGGTCTTGGGCAGCCGGCCCGCCTGCGGCAGTCGGATATCGATCCTCTGGGCCGCCTCATCATAGCGATAGGTCAAAGCGGGGATCGCGGAGAGGGGCACATCCTCATCCCGCTGGAATACCTGGGGCACCCTGATGCCAAGTTCCTCGAGTTCCTTGCGGCGGGCCGAGATCTCGCCGTTCCCGCCCTGGTGAAAGGCTCCGATCAGCCCGATCGCCTGCCCGTCGAAGAGAACGTCGAGATGCAAGCCGCGTTCGGGGCGGCCATCGCCGGCTCGCCCTTCCGCAGCCCAGCAGGCATGACCGAACATCAGCAGAAGCACCGCCAACGCTCTACCGTGCCGTTTGCACGGGGAATGTTGCATGGAACGGACCAGTTTCGGTCATGCCGGAGATGGTGACGCTTGCACCGGATTTCGCCGGGCGCGCCGGCGTGGCGATATCCCACCGCATCGAAGACCTACCGAGGGAATACCCGAGCAGCCCCTTGCCCGCCGACAGCACCTGTCCCGACGCATCGCGCAGGGTCACGGCGGCCAGGCGAACGCGGGTGTCGCCGCTGTTGACGGCAGCCAGCGTCATGCCCCGGCCGTGCTGGCCGGCGCTCCAGCTTATGGCGGGAAGCGAGGCCGACTTTCCCGTGAAGAAGACGGGCACGAGATGGCGCATGACCAGCGCAACGGTCCCCGAGGCGCGCTTGGGTTTGGGCAACTCGTCGATGACGAGCCGGTAAGCCTCCTCCTTGTCCGGCGGCCGGCTGGCGACACGGATCACGCGCACCGTGTAGTCCTGGCGTGAACGCAGATCGACCAGGGGCGGGCTAGCGACGACATCGTTGGTCGGCTCGAGCCGCTCTACACCGTTCACCTGTGTCCAACGGAAGATTCGGAGCTGCGCGGTGATCGGCTCGACATCGGTGTTTCGCAGCGTGATCGTGGCGGTGGTCGCTGGCGCCGGCAGATCGAGCAGCACCGGCGCGACCTGCAGCGAGGCGGCGCTTGCCTGCCCCGCGAGGCTGGCCGCCAGGACGATGAGGGCGGATATGGTCTTCATCGCGTGTTTCCTTTCGAACTGGGCGCAAGAATCTGCCGGCGAACCGCTTGGCGGCCTCCATCATTGCGAAGCGATCGGTTGCGTTGGGTTCTGCTGCGATGCCGCGGCTCACGCGGCGGCGCGGTAGCCTCTCAATAGGTGACCGTCACCGTGATCGTGTCGGAATAGAGCGCGGGGCTCGGCGTGGTCTGAACAGGCACCCGGCCATAGACCGTGAAGCTCTGTCCGGAGCCGTTTCCGGTTCCCGCGACCGTATCGGTTCCGATCGTCGTGCCCCAGTTCAGTGTCCGGCTGGCGTCGCGAAACAACGAGTAGTTCACCAGCCCCCCGGTGCCGCTCATCTGACGTGTCGTAACGCTCGCGCCGTTCACACCCTGGTTGAGGCCGATCGTATAGGGCGTCGTGTTCGTGCACTGGACGGAGATTGTGCTCGTCGTGTCGATATTGGCAGCGAGGACGCCGACATTGCCGAAGTTAAGGTCCGTCGCGCTCGCAACGACGCATGCGGCCTGTATATTAATCTGTACTTGAAAGTTCCCGACTGCCGTTGCGGCTCTAGAATGAGACGAACACACCACGCAAAAAAACGCAGCGATGGCGATTTTTGGCAGGCTCATGGTGAAATCTCTTTCGATACCTACGATCATAGATTCCTACTGATGAAGGCTAGAGCGGGATGGTTAATGCATCGTGAAAAATGCAACCAAAAGTTGATTATTACAATCTGAAGGGGTGTGACCTGACCCCGTACAGGTCGATGGCTCCACGTTCGAACCTCACCTGAAAGACCGGGTCGCCATATCGCGGCACCGATGATGAGCCAATGCTTGCGGGCCTGGAGTGCTGCGCGAGCGAGCTTGCCGACGGGGATTGGCCCGTTGTCTTCCACGAGCACGGCCGGCGTCATCGCTCGTCCCGGTTTGCGCCCTACGAGTGATCGAGCAGCTCGAGATGAGCGATGACGTCGCTGGCGCCCTTGGCCGGCAGAGTCTCGACGAGCCCTCGAAGCGTCGGGTAAGCCGATAGCAGACGCTGCGAGATCAGGCCGGCCGACGATCGCATTGCGCTTCAATTGTAGGCGTCGTGGTAACGGGGCGTCGTTGCTATCGATGAGAGCTGTCATTACGATGCGGCAGGCTGCTCGGGATGAGGCTATCCTGTTGGTCAGCTCGCTCTGCGAAGGAGGTTTTCATGCCACTTCGAGGTCGCGTCGGACGGCATGTCAGCACCGGCGCCAACTGCCAGAACTGGAAGAGCGACCAGGAGGTCGTGATCGCCCTGCTGAACCGTATCCCGATCGCCGATGGCGGAACCGGGGGAGCCTTGGGCGGACGTATCATCGGCGGGTTTGCTAGCGACGCGCTGTACCAGGCTATCCTGAGCTTCGAGAAACGATATCCCCAGGGCAGGCCGACGGGCTTTGTCGAACCGAATGGGCCGGTGTTGAGGCAATTGGAGGGGTTGGCATCGCGTCCGCCACCCGCACCGCCCAAAAAGCCCGGACAATGGGACGCGATCACGACCAGATCCGTGTCGAAATCGTTGAATGCCGGTTTGGACGGCGACATGACGCTCAGCCATTCCGATGTCGTCAACATCATTCGCAGCACGCTCAGCGATGGCGTTATCACGCCCGATGAGATCAAAGACCTGATGACGATCCTGGCCGTCGCGAAGAGCCTGCAGCAGCGTTCCAAGACAATGCTGACGACGCTCGTCAATGCGATCCGCAAGACGGCGGTCGGCAAGGGGCCCTACAGGCTGGACACGGATCGGCAACTCTTTGCGGCCGGCATTATCTGCGATTTTCTCGAACGCCCGGGATCGAGCCGCTTTCCCTCCCTGGATCGATACGAGGTCGGCGTCGGCCTGCTGATGCGGATCGCCAATCCGGGTTTGATCAAGCAGGACCAGGCGAGCCTGTGCGGACCGGCCGCGCTGCTGTTCAGCGAAGCGGCCGACAACCCCGGCGCTTATGCCCGTTTCGCCATCGACCTCTACGAGAAGGGGCGGGCAAAGCTCAACCGGCTGGAGATCGCACCGGACGAGGACGTGCGGCACTATCGGCCGCCGTCGACGATGGATCACGTCGACTGGATGACCATGGCCAGCATCCGCGATTCCGAGAACTGGTTCTTGGATTATGATAACGCCGACAAGGAGTTCGCCGGCATCACCTTGCCCGGCGAACTGGCGGATTGGTTCCGGCGCGCGGGCTATTCCAAGGTCGAGCAGGACGCCAACATCGTCGCCAGCATGGGCCTCAGCGAAATCGACGATGCCAATCGGCTGTATGCGGACGGCTACCGCATTTGCCTCTTCATCGGCGCGAACATCCTGAGCGAAAAAGACCAGTCGAAAAGCTCGACCACTGCCGAGCATTGGGCCGTTCAGCGGTCGCTGATCGATCGGTCGAACGGCACGGTCAAGCTCAAGGTCTTCACCTGGGGCGATGGCGAGTATCAGATCCCGCACGGCAGCAAGACGCTGCCGGTCGGCGACTTCCTTGGCAATTTCTACGGTTACGTCGCGGGAAAACCATAGCGCGACATCCTCCGTTCGCTGTTTGCGAGCATCCGCCCCTCAAGACATGTCGGCGACGCGCAGCCTGGTCGATTCCATATGCCGGCCGGGGACGATCTCGGCTTGGTCGCGCGGCTCTAGCCTGATCATATTCAAGCAGTCGCTAAACTTGTGCGATGCGGCATAAGTTGCTGCGTTGCAGTGTTTTATCCGCGCTCCGCGGCGCTTGACATGTTTAGTGAATTGATATTCGCTAAACAAATCGCTGAACTTGGACGGCTCGTTCCGAGGCGGCGTGAGGAAACGTCCCGCGTCGGCCGTGCCCCTTCATTTGGCTGTGCCCTTCGCGGTCGCGCAGGTTCACCCGTCACCCCAATGACGGCTGGTGACGGCATGCCAAGGGAGGCCAAAAACATGAACATGATCAGAACATGGATGCTTGCCGCGACCATGGCCGGGAGCACGGCGCTGGCAGCGACGGGAGCTCAGGCGCAAGGCAAATCATTGACGTTGTGCTGGGCGGCCTGGGATCCGGCGAATGCGCTGGTGGAACTCTCCAAGGACTTCACCGCCAAGACCAATATCGCGATGAAGTTCGAGTTCGTGCCCTGGCCGAATTTCGCAGACCGCATGCTCAACGAGCTCAATTCCAAGGGCAAGCTCTGCGACCTGATCATCGGCGACTCGCAATGGATCGGCGGCTCCGCCGAGAACAAGCATTATGTGAAGCTGAACGATTTCTTCGCCAAGGAAGGCATCAAGATCGATGACTTCATGCCGGCGACCGTCACCGGCTATGCCGAGTGGCCGAAGAACACCCCGAATTACTGGGCGCTCCCGGCGATGGGCGACGCGCTCGGCTGGACCTACCGCAAGGACTGGTTCGCCAAGCCGGCGCTGCAGGCCGAGTTCAAGGCCAAGTACAACCGCGATCTCGCCGCGCCCAAGACGCAGACCGAGCTGAAGCAGGTCGCCGAGTTCTTCCAGGGCCGCGACGTCGACGGCAAGAAGGTCTATGGCGCCGCGATCTTCACCGAGCGCGGCTCGGAGGGCATCACCATGGGCGTCGCCAACGCGCTCTATCCCTTCGGTTTCCAATATCAGGATCCCAAGAAGCCTTACGCCATGGCCGGCTTCGTCAATTCCGAGGGCGCCGTGAAGGGGCTCGAATTCTATAAGTCGCTGTTCAAGTGCTGCACGCCGCCGGGCTACTCGAACGCCTATATGCAGGAGGGCCTCGACGCCTTCAAATCCGGCCAGGTGGCGATGCAGATGAACTGGTTCGCCTTTTTCCCCGGCCTGTTCAAGGATCCGAATGTCGGCGGCGACAAGATCGGCTTTTTCGTCAATCCGGGCGAGGCCGTCAAAGGCTCGCAGCTCGGCGGGCAGGGGCTCTCGGTGGTGGCGTACTCGGCCAACCAGACCGAAGCGCTTGCCTATATCAAATGGTTCGCCTCGCTCGAGGTGCAGAAGAAGTGGTGGGAGCTCGGCGGCTACACCTGCCATAAGGGTGTGCTGAACGATGCGGCCTTCCCCAAATCGGCGCCATTTGCCGCCGATTTCCTGGTTGCCATGGGGGAGGTCGTCGATTTCTGGGCCGAGCCGTCCTATGCCCAGCTCCTCCAAGCGATGCAGGCGCGCGTCCACGACTATGTCGTGGCGGATAAGGGCACGGCCAAGCAGGCGCTCGATCTGCTGATCCAGGATTGGACAAAGGTCTTCAAGGAAGACGGCAAGCTCTGAGCTGCTGGCTTCCGGCTCGCCCGAGCCACAGGCTGCGCCTCGCATGAGCAGGCGCAGCCAGTTCCCGACTTTGCCTTGAAACGGTGCCGAGTCATGAATGCGAGCGACATCACCGGCCTCAGGAGCGCGAGGATGCGCGCACCCTATGCCCCGATCGCCCACCGTGTCAGGGGCCTCTCCGACACGACGATCGCCTGGCTCTTCATTGCGCCGACGATGATCCTGCTGCTCGCGATCAACCTCTTCCCGTTGATCTGGACGATCCAGCTCTCCTTCACGAATTACCGCGCCAACCGCCCCAATGCGCCGCTGCGCAATGTCGGGCTCGAGCACTACCAGACCATCCTGTCGGATCCGGAGATCTGGCAGCGTATGCAGGCCACGGCGCATTTCGTTTTCTGGACGATCCTGCTGCAGACCGTGATCGGCTTCGCACTCGCCTATCTGATCGACCGCAAATTCCGTGGCCACGGCTTCTGGACCACGCTGATCCTGATCCCGATGATGCTGTCGCCGGCCGTCGTCGGCAATTTCTGGACCTTCCTCTACCAGCCGCAGATCGGCCTGTTCAATTACGTCGTCTCGTTCTTCTCCGGGCTTGCACCGTCCTCCTTCCAGATGCTGGGCGACGTCACCTTGAGCCCCTGGGCGATCATCATCGTCGATACCTGGATGTGGACGCCTTATGTCATGCTGATCTGCCTGGCAGGGCTCCGCTCGATCCCGGACTACATCTACGAGGCGGCCGAGGTCGACCGCGCCAGCAACTGGCGCCAGTTCATCTCGATCACGCTGCCGATGTGCCTGCCCTTCATCATGCTGGCCGTGCTGTTCCGCGGCATCGAGAACTTCAAGATGTTCGACATGGTCAACCTTTTGACCTCCGGCGGGCCGGGCTCGACCACCGAACTCGCATCGATCACGCTCAAGCGCGCCGCCTTCGAGGCCTGGCGCACCGGCTATTCCTCCGCCTTCGCGATCATCCTGTTCGTCGCCGTGTTCGGGCTGGCGAACATCTATGTGAAGGCCCTGAACAAGGTGAAGGCACGATGAGCGGCGCGACCTCCACCGCCCATTCCGTCGTCGCGCCAAGCGGCCGGGTCAAGCTGCTCGCCGGCGCGATCGTGGTGCTCTACGCGCTGGTGGCGCTCGTGCCGCTGGTCTGGATCGGCCTGACCAGCATCAAGACGCCACCGGACTCGATCTCCTACCCGCCCAAGGTCGTGCCGTTCGTGCATTTCGAGCCCTCGATCGAAGGCTATTGCAATCTCTTCAACACGCGTTCGCGCCAGACAGCGGATTATCTCGCCTCGCTCCCCCCAGTGAACTCGGCCTGCGAAGAGATCACGCGCTCGCGCAGCATGGTCGTCGTCGGACCCTCAAATTATGTGCCGCGCTTCCTCAACTCGCTGATCATCGCCTTCGGCTCGACCGTGCTCTCGGTGGGTCTGGGCACCTGCGCGGCCTATGCCTTCTCGCGCTTCAAGGTGCCTTTGAAGGACGATCTGCTCTTTTTCATCCTGTCGACGCGGATGATGCCGCCCATCGCCGTCGCGATCCCGATCTTCCTGATGTACCGCGAGCTCGGCCTCTCCGATACGAGGCTCGGGATGATCCTGCTCTACACCTCGGTCAATGTTTCGCTCGCCGTCTGGCTGCTCAAGGGCTTCATCGACGAGATCCCGCGCGAATACGAGGAAGCCGCCATGATCGACGGCTATACGCGGCTGCAGGCCTTCCGGAAGGTCGTGCTGCCGCAGGCCACGACCGGCATCGTCGCGACCGCGATCTTCTGCCTGATCTTCGCCTGGAACGAGTATGCCTTCGCGGTGCTGCTGACCTCCGGCACGGCTCAGACCGCCCCGCCCTTCATCCCGATCATCATCGGGGAGGGCGGGCAGGACTGGCCGGCGGTGGCGGCCGGGACGACCCTGTTCCTGATCCCGATCCTGGTTTTCACGGTGCTGCTGCGCAAGCACCTGCTGCGCGGCATCACCTTCGGGGCGGTGCGCAAATGAACCTGCATGCCAGCCATTCCCGCCAATCGGACGGAGCGCCTCGATCGCGCTGGCCGAAGCTGCTTCGGCGCGGGCCGATGGAGACCTTGGCCACGGTGCTGATCGCGGCCGGCGTGCTGATGTTGCTGCAGCCCTTCTCGCTGACGCTCTACGGCTATTCCTTCGTCACCACGCTCATCGGCGTCGTCATGTTCACCTTCGTCACCAAGTTCCCGGAGTGAACCATGGCCGAGATCCGGGTCGACAATCTGGTGAAACAGTTCGGATCCTTCACGGCGGTGCGGGATACGAGCTTCACGGTCGAGGACGGTGATTTCTTCTGCCTGCTCGGTCCCTCCGGCTGCGGCAAGACCACGACCTTGCGCATGGTGGCGGGGCTCGAACTCCCCTCGGCGGGCTCGATCCGGCTCGATGGCGAGGACGTCACCTTCAAGCGCGCCCGCGAGCGCGATATCGCCATGGTGTTCCAGCTCTTCGCGCTCTACCCGCACATGAACGTGCGCAAGAACATCTCTTTCCCATTGGTCTCGATGGGCGTTCCGAAGGCCGAAATCAGGCGGCGGGTCGAGGACGCCGCGAAGACCTTGCGGATCGAGCATTTCCTCGACAAGCCGGTCTCGGGCCTTTCGGGCGGCGACCGGCAACGGGTCGCGCTCGGGCGCGCCATCGTGCGCGAGCCCAAGGCCTTCATGATGGACGAGCCGCTGGGCGCGCTCGACGCCGAGTTCCGCCATCTGATGTGCGGCGAGCTGCGCGCCCTGCACGACCGGCTGAAGGCGACGACGGTCTATGTCACTCATGACCAGCTGGAGGCCATGTCGATGGCCGACAAGATCGCGGTGATGAATGACGGCATGATCGAGCAACTCGGCCCGCCCCAGGACATCTATGACCGCCCGACCTCGATGTTCGTCGGCGATTTCATCGGCTCGCCCGCGATGAATTTCATTCACTTCGACGGAGCCGCCATCGCGGGCTCGACAGAGGTCACCATCGATGCCGCCGTCATTCCCCTGCCCGAACTGCGCGAGACCCGCGCGCCTGGGCCGCTGGCGCTGGGGGTGCGACCGGAGCAGGTCGTCATCGGCGATCCCGGGCGCCAGGGCGGCGTGTTGCCCGGCGAGATCTTCGGCGCCGAATATCTCGGCACCAATCAGATCGTGACCGTCACCACCCCGCGCGGCATGCTCAAGGTCCGGCTGCCAGCCCATCTGAGGGCGGCGGCCGGTGACCGGGTCAGCCTCTCCTTCAAGCCGGAGCGGCTCTCGTTGTTCGATGCGGCGACCGGCAAGGTCATCCGCTCCGCCCTGCATGAGGCCGGCGCTGCGAGGCGAGCCCATGGCTGAGATCGCTCTGACGCAGGTCTCGAAGCGCTTTGGCGCGGTGAAGGCGGTGGACGATGTCTCGCTCACCATCACTGACGGCGAATTCGTCGTGCTGCTGGGGCCGACCGGAGCGGGCAAGACGACGACCTTGCGCCTCGTCGCCGGGCTGGAGACTCCAGATGACGGCCGGGTCTTCATCGGCGGCGTCGATGTCACCGGCCTGCCGCCGGCGGCCCGCGACGTGACCTTCGTGTTCCAGCAATATTCGCTCTATCCGCATTTGAGCGTCTTCGACAACCTGGCTTTCCCGCTGCGCTCGCCGACGCGGCGCACGCCCGAGGACGAGATCAAGCGCGCTGTGGGCGAGGTGGCGCGGCTGCTGCGGATCGAGGACAAGCTGGGCAACCGCGCGACGCAGCTGTCCGGCGGCCAGATGCAGCGCGTCGCCATCGGCCGTGCCCTGGTGCGCCGCCCGGCGATCTATCTGATGGACGAGCCGCTCTCCTCGCTCGACGCCAAGCTGCGCTCGGAGCTGCGCATCGAATTGAAGCGCATCCAGCAGGATCTCGGCGCGACCATGCTCTACGTCACCCATGACCAGACCGAGGCGATGACGCTCGCCTCGCGCATCGGCGTGATCCATCAGGGCCGGCTTGTGCAGATCGGCTCGCCGCGCAGCATCTATGAGGATCCAGCCGACATCTATGTCGCGACCCGCCTCGGCAGTCCGGGCATCAATCTGGTGCCGCGGGCGCTCTTCCCCGAGATCGACGCGCCGGCGGCTGCGGCCACCATCGGCGTGCGCACCGAACATCTCGCCATCGCCAGGGCCAGCAACGGTGCTGTGACCGGCAGGGTCAACTGGATCGAGCGGCTCGGCGACCAGAACCACCTGCATATCGCGGTGAATCAGCAGCAGATCGTCAGCCTGGTGGATCCCGACGCGGGCCTGGGCGTCGGCGACGACGTGTCGGTGAGCCTGCGTCGACCACTCTTCTTCGATGCGCACGGCCAGCGGGTGAGGTGAAGCATGGACCACGCGCTGAAGACGCATCTGATCACGGCGATGGCCGACACGATCCTGGCGCATGCCGACGAACTGACCGTGCTCGATCAGGCGATCGGCGACGGCGATCACGGCCTGAACATGAAGCGCGGTTTCGAGGCCGTGCTGGCGGAAGCCGACGCGATCGCAGCCAAGCCGCTGCCCGATGCCCTGAAGACGATCGGCACGACGCTGGTCATGAAGGTCGGCGGCGCATCGGGGCCGCTCTACGGCACGCTGTTCATGACGCTCGGCAAGGAGTTGCCGCCGGAGCCGACGATCGCGGATCTGGCGCGGGCGCTGGCTGCCGCAATCGAGGCGGTGAAGGCGCGGGGCAAGTCCGAACTCGGCCAGAAAACCATGCTCGATGTGCTCGGCCCCCTGCAGGCTGCGCTTGCCGAGGGCGGCGCCGATCTCGCCTCGCGCCTGCCGGCGGTCGCAAGCGCAGCGGCCGAGGCGACGCTGCCGCTCAAGGCCATTCGCGGACGCGCCTCGTTTCTGGGCGATCGTTCGATCGGCCATATCGACCCAGGCGCGCGCTCATCGGCGCTCCTGGCTACGGCAATCTGCAACGCCATCGGAGCCTGAAAGCATGCCAGCCAGCACAAATGTCGGCATCGTCATCGTGTCGCACTCGGCCAAGGTGGCGGAAGGCGCGGCCGATATGGTTCGCCAGATGGTCGGCGACAATGTTCTGCTCGCCTCGGTGGGAGGCAATGCCGAGGGCGGGCTCGGCACCGATGTCGCCGCCATCATGGCGGCGATCGACAAGGCCTGGTCGGAAGCCGGCGTCGCCATCCTGGTCGATCTCGGCGGAGCCGAGACCAATAGCGAGATGGCGGTGGAAATGATGCCGGAAGAGCGGCGCGAACGCATCGTCATCTGTAATGCACCGATCGTCGAAGGCGCGGTGATGGCTGCTACCGAGGCATCGGGCGGCTCGCCGCTGGCGGTGGTGCAGGCGACGGCCGAGGAACTCATGCAGGCATGAACGTTCATGCAGGCATGAACGATGCGTCGGCCAAAGGGAACGAAGGGAATCTCGGCATGCAGGAGGTGACGGCCAGTGTCCTGCTCACCAACAAGGTCGGGCTCCATGCCCGGCCCTCGGTGAAGCTGACCCAGACCGCCAAGCGCTTCGGCTCACGCATCGAGGTGGCCACCAGCGCGGCTGGTCCATGGACCGACGCCAAGAGCCCGGTGAAGATCATGCGGGTCAAGGCGTCGCAGGGCGAGATGCTGCATTTCAAGGCCAGCGGCGAAGATGCTCCGGCTGCGCTGGCCGCGTTGGTCGAGATCGTCACCCGCAAGTTCGACGAGGAGTGAGCGGAGATGGAACGGCGTCTACCTGGTCTGGCCGCCTCCAGCGGGCTCGCCTTCGGGCCGGCCGTGACGTTTCGGGCGGTCGGTGAGCTCAGGCGCGCGAAGGGGGCCGTCGCGAGTGAAAAGCAGGCGCTGGCGGACGCTGTCGCCGCCTCCCTGCGGGCTGTCGCAGCCCTGGCCGGGAGCCTCGAAGGCGAAGCCGCCGACATCGTCGGCTTTCAGGTGGCGCTGCTGGAGGACGACGCCCTGACCGAGAGCGCCTATGCCGCGATCGACCGCGGCATGGCCGCGGACATGGCGTGGCGACAGGCCATGGCGGAGGAGATCGCCGGATATGAAATCTCCGACGATTTGTATTTCCGGGCCCGTTCGGCCGATCTCGCCGACATCTGCGACCGCGTGCTGCGCCATCTCTTCGGCCTGCCGGAGTTGACGCAGGCGCCTGCCGGCGCCGTCATCGTGGGAGAGGACCTGCCGCCATCGGCCTTCCTCGGTATCGACTGGTCGCAGGGCGGCGGGATCGTGCTCGGCGCGGGGAGCCCGTCCAGCCATGTCGCCATGCTGGCGCGCGGGCGCGGCGTGCCGATGGTGGTCGGCATCGGCTCGGAATGGCAGGCGGTCTCCGGCACCGTGATCGTCGACGGGCTGGAAGGGCTCGTGCTGACCGGCCCGTCCAACGAGAGCATCGCGCGGGCGAAACGGCAGGCAGACGAACTGGGACGCTCGCGAAGCCAGGCGGAGGCCCGCAGGGACGAGCCGGCACTGACCCGCGACGGAACCCGCATCAGTGTGATGATCAATGTCGCCGGCCTGGCCGATCTCGCCGATCTGGCTGCCGAGGCCTGCGATGGCATCGGCCTGACGCGCACCGAGTTCCTCGTCGAACACGCGCTGCGTGACGAGGTGCGCCAGTTCGAGACCTATGCCGGGTTGCTGCGCTGGGCCGCCGGCCGGCCGGTCACGATCCGCACCCTCGATGCCGGCGGCGACAAGCCGATTTCCGGCTACACCATCGCCGGCGAGGCCAATCCCTTCCTGGGCCTGCGCGGCATCAGGCTGTCGCTGCGCCATCCCGGGATCTTCCGCGTGCAGCTGCGGGCGCTGGCTCGCGCGGCGGCCCTGGGTCCGCTCAAGATCATGCTGCCCATGGTGACGATGGCGCAGGAACTGGAGCAGGCGCGGGCTCTGCTCGACGCCGCCCTGGCCGAACTCGCGGCCGAAGGCGTGGCTCATTCCGCCCCTGCGCTCGGCATCATGGTCGAGGTGCCGGCCGCGGCCATGGCGATCGCAGGCTTCGACGCCGCCTTCTTCTCGATCGGCTCCAACGACCTGACGCAATATGCCACGGCGGCCGCTCGCGATGGCTCGGAGGTCGCGACCTATGCCGATGTCCTGCATCCCGGCGTGCTCGCCATGATCGCCCATGTCGCGAGGCATGGCGCCGAGGTCGGTCGCGAGGTCAGCCTCTGCGGCGATGCCGGTGGCGATCCGCGCGCCATCGCGGCGCTGCTGCGGGCAGGCGTGCGGGCCGTGTCGGTCGCTCCCGGTCTGCTGGCGCAGGCAAAGGCAGCGATCCGCGATGTCGATCTATCCGGGCGGGAGCCGAGGGCATGACCAGCTCCGAGACGATCCCGCCCGACACATCGCCGCTGGCCGCCTACAAGGCGATCCTGCGCGCGGTCATCGAAAACCGCCCCTCCGGCACCAGACAGCGCCTTGCTGAAGCCATCGGCAAGAACCGCAGCTTCATTTCGCAGATCATCAACCCCGCCTATGCCACGCCCGTGCCGGTCCAGCATCTGGAGACGATCTTCCATGTCTGCCATTTCGCACCGCCGGAACGGCAGGCCTTCCTGAGCGCCTATCAGGCCGCGCATCCCGGTCGCCTGGAGGTGGTCGATACCGCACGTCCCATGCGCCGGCTGGTGGTTGAACTGCCGGATTTCGGCAGCCCCGATCTGAATGCACGCGCCGACCACATCGTGCTGGGGGTTGCGCGCGGCCTGGTGTCGCTCATTGCGACCAATGACGATGAAGAAGCCGAGACACTGGGGGGACGCTCATGAAGAAGCTGATCAACGCGGTCGACAGCATCCTGTCGGAGAGCCTTCAGGGACTGGAAGCCATCCATGGTGATATCCTCGTCCTCGGTGAGGACGAAAAATTCGTCCGACGCAAGGCGCTGACGGACGGCAAGGTGGCGCTGATCTCGGGTGGTGGTTCCGGCCATGAGCCACTTCACGCCGGCTTTGTCGGGCTCGGCATGCTCGATGCCGCCTGCCCGGGGCAGGTCTTCACCTCGCCGACGCCTGACCAGATGCTGGCCGCGTTGACGGCCGTCGAGACCGGCGCCGGCTCGCTCTTCATCGTCAAGAACTACGAAGGCGATGTCATGAACTTCGAGATGGCGGCCGAGATGGCGGAGGGGACAATCGCGACGGTCGTCACCGATGACGACGTGGCCGTGCCGAAATCGACCTGGTCGACCGGCCGACGCGGCGTCGCCGGCACGATGATTGTCGAGAAGATGGTGGGCGCGGCAGCCGAGCAGCGCCGCGACCTGAGTGCGTTGAAGGCGCTTGGCGACGAGGTCAATCGGCGCACCCGCTCGATGGGCGTGGCGCTGAGCTCCTGCACCGTGCCTGCGGCTGGCAAGCCGACCTTCACGCTAGGCGAGGACGAGATGGAGATCGGCGTCGGTATTCATGGCGAACCGGGCCGGCGGCGCGTGAAGCTCGCCTCCGCCGACGCCATAGCCGACGAGATGATGAGCGCGATCCTCGACGACCTGGCGCCGGCGCGGGGCACGCCCTGCCTGCTCCTGGTCAATGGCTTTGGTGGTACGCCGAGCATGGAGCTCTATCTGATGGCCAATGCCGCAAGGCGCATCATGACGGGACGTGGTTTGGCCATCGCCCGCGGGCTGGTCGGCTCCTATGTCACCTCTCTGGACATGGCCGGCTGTTCCTTGACCGTGACGGCGCTGGACGACAGCCTGATCGGGCTCTGGGACGCGCCGGTCCACACGGCTGGGCTGCGCTGGGGGTAGAGTATTTTCGAGCGAAGTGGACACTGGTTCGCGTGAAGACAATGCGTCTCGTGCATGTCCATCAGCACGGGGTTGCCCGAGGCCGTATCAAGCGCCCTTGATCCGCACGACCGAGACCGAGCAATGCGCCTCCGCGACGACCTTGGTTGAAACACTGCCGAGATGGCGGCGCAGCGCCGAAGAGGAGCGGGCGCCGATGACGATGTGGTCGATCTGGTTGTGCTCGGCATAGCGCAGGATCGCATCGGCGGCACTCACCGCCTCGATGACGTGATAGCTGACACGCTCCTCGCTCAGATGCAGCGGCCGCGCCCAGTCCTTCAGCGCGACCAGCCGCTTGACGTAGATCGAGCGGCCTTTGGAGTCGGCGTATTGGGTTTCCTTGACCAGATCGGTCTTGAGCACGGTCAGGCAGGCGAGCCAGGAATCCGGCCGCGTCGCGAGAAGTCGCTGCGTCTCGGCCAATATAGCCGCCGCCAGCGGGGTGGCTCCATCAGACAGATCGACGGTGGTGAGCACGATCGAAGGTCCGGCCCGGCGGCGGTCTTCCGCCGCCGTTCCGACCAGCGCCGCTTCGCTGGGACGGTCGAACAGCCGCTTCAGCCGGCCGAGAATTCCGCCTGGTCGGGCGCGGTTCGAGCGCGGCAGCACGACCTGGTCGGGGTTGCGCAGATCGAAAATCAGCTTGGCGGCGTCGGCGTAGCGCCGGTTGCGATCGACCTCGAGGCAGCGCGCCACGATCGCTTCGAGCCAGGCAGGGATGTCGGACCTGATCGCGCGCATGGGGCGTGGCGTATGGTACAGGCGCCGCTTCATGCCGGCGGTGGTCGAGGGCCTTCCGAAGGGCTCCTCGCCGGTCGCAAGCTGATAAAGAATGCAGCCGAGCGCGAAGAGATCGCTGGCGGGGTCGGTTCGGTCGCCCAGCACCTGTTCGGGGGCGATATAGGCGGGCGTGCCCATCGGCACCGCACTTTCCTCGCCGAGCAGGTCCGGCAGATCGGCGTGTCGCGCCAGCCCGAAATCCAGCAGCACCGCGCCGCGTTCCGCCAGGATGACGTTCTGCGGCTTGAGGTCGAGATGGACGACGCCCTGGCGATGGAGGTCCGCGAGCGCCGTGCCGATCGCGATGCCGATCCGCACCACCTCTTCGGTGGGAAGCGGTGCGGTCTCAGCGTGTTTCGCAAGGCTCACGCCCGCGACGAACTCCATGGCGAGATAGGGCAGCTCAGCAAGATCGCCGGAGGCGATGAAGCGTGGCACATGCGGGCCGGAGAGCCGCTTCAGGATCATCTCCTCGACCTCGTAGCCGATGATCACCGACACGTCCTGCCCGGGATCGAGGAACGGGATCTTGAGGACGAGAGGGACGTCGAAATCTGCGTGCCGCGCCCGCCACAGCGAGGCCATGCCGCCGGAGGCGAGCCGCTCGGTCAGTTCGAAGCCGTCGATCTCGGAGCCGGTTTGGGGTCGTTCCACGGCGTCCTCCCTCCTCATCGACCGATCAGCAGGCGCAGACCCAGCCAGCTGGAGAGGCCGAGCCTCTTGATCTTGGCGGCTGTCGCCTCGCTGTCATAGGGCACGCGCCGCATCGTCACGCTGGCCTCCTCCAGGTCCAGCAGCGCAAAGCACGCCGCTGGATTGCCGTCGCGCGGCTGGCCGACGGCCCCTGTGACGATGACGTGCCGGTGCCGCGGCAATAGCGGCGCGGCGATTTCGTCGCGTGGGACGAACATCGTCGGTCGTCGGTTCGGGTGGCTGTAGAACACGGTTGGCCGGTGCGTATGTCCGCAGCAGATCAGCGCCTCCGTGCTTGCCGCCAGGCAGCGCAGCGCCGCTTCGGGATCGGAGACATAGTCCCAGCTCTCGGGCCGGTAGGCGCTGGCATGGACCCATTGGCAGCCGAAGCGCGTGATCGACAGCGGCAGTGCCGCGAGGAAGGCGCGATGGTCGTCGTTCAGCCGCGTGCGGGTCCAGCGTATCGCTTCGCGCGCATTCGGAGTCAGCTTGTCCCTGTCGGAGCGTGCGGCCTCGTCATGGTTACCGAGCACGCAGAGCGCGCCGTCGGAGACGAGCCGCGCCACCGTCTCGATCGCAAATTCGGGATCGGGCCCGTAACCGACCAGATCGCCAAGGATGACGATCTGGTCCGGCGCCAGCTCTTCGACAAGCTCGAGCACCGCCTCCAGCGCTTCGCGATTGGCATGGATGTCGGAGAGCACCGCGATACGCATGGTCGGATGGTGTTAGCATCGACGCAGGCGGGGCGTCGAATGGGCTTAAGTCGGTCTTGCTTCGAGCGCGAAGGCGATCCGCGCTCCGCCGTCGTCGGGGCGAGCTGAACAGTGCCCGATCAAAACACGTCGGCGACGCGCAGCCTGGTCGATTCCATATGCCGGCCGATGACGTCGAGAAGCGCGTCTGCGTCGCGCTTCAGCAGCGCCGCCATCATCTCCTCATGCTCGGCGACGGCGCCGGCCCATTTCTGCGGCCCTTCATTGCCGATGAAGCGCAAGCGCTTGATCCGCGCCTGCAGCGTCTCGTGCATTTCCATCAGCACGGGGTTGCCCGAGGCCGCGACGATGGCGCTGTGGATCGCCTGGTTGAGCTTGAAATATTCGAGCCGGTTATTGGATTTGTAGAGCGCCAGCATCCGCTCATGCAGCCCGTTGATCGCTTGAATCGTCGCGTCGCTGGCCAGCTCGCAGGCCATGCGGCCGCCGAGCTGTTCCAGCGTCTTCAGCACCTGCAGGATCTGCGCGAGATCCTTGGCGGTGAATTTGCGCACGATCGCGCCCTTGGCAGGCAGGATCTCGACGAGCCCCTCGCTGGCGAGCGTCTTGATCGCCTCGCGCAAAGGCGTGCGCGAAACCCCGAGCTGCGCGCCGACCTGGCCCTCATTGATGCGCTGGCCGGGTTCGAGCCTGCCTTCGATGATCATGTCGCGAAGGCGCTCCAGCACCTCCTCATGCAAGGTGCGGCGCGTGATCCTCGGATACTCGGCCACCGCTTCGCTCATCGTGCTGCCATTGCTCCTGTGCTCGCGCCGTTTACGGCATGGCCTCCCTGCGCTGTCAAACCGGCATCGCCTGCCTTGTCCGCAAACCCTGCCTTGTCCGCAAACAGGGCATCCTGCCGCCGGCGCATCGCGAGCAGGCTTGAATCCGCGGCGATGTCGACATCGCCCAGCGCGATCGCCTGGCCGGCCTTGACCGGGCGCAGGAGCTTGCGGTCGGCGGCCAGATAGAACGGGGCAGGGCGGTCCTGCGCGAGGGCGGCGGCAGGACGGACCTCCGCGCCCACGCCCTCGATGCTGTGATGATGCCCGCCCATGGTCAGCACCGTGCCGGCCGCGAGATCGCGCTGCGCGACCGCGACGAGATCCTGGCGCGGGCGGTAGTCGTCGCCATAGCCGGAGCGGCCGAGGCCGGCTGCGTCGAGAATGGAGGTGGCGACCTCCACCCCCAGCAGGTGGCGCGGCAGATACAGCATCGCGGTCTTAGCCATGCGGCTGACGACATGACCCTTGCCGGCGAGCATCTCCCAGGTTTCGGCGTTCTCGCAGGCGACGACGACGAAGACGCCACCGGCGAAGCTCGCTTCCTCGGCCAGGCGCAGATGGTGGAACACGTCGATTCGCCGCGTACCCGAAAGCAGGCCGCCCTGCGTCGCCTGCGAAAACAGGTCGGCGATCTCCGGGATGCGCGCCGGCGGGGCATGGAAAGCGGCGGTGTCTGCGACGAGGTCGGTCGCATTGGCAACGAGCGTCATCTCGCAGAGATCAGGCACTGCCCGCAGCGGAAAGGCCTGGCCGAGGATGCGGGCGCGTTCCGCGGCGGTCGCGACGACGGAGCGCTCGCCCGGCAGCCAGTGCTCGCGCAATTCCGGCAGCAGCCTGGTCACGCCGTTGCAGCTGACGGACCCGGTCGCGGCGTCGAAGACGAAGTCGTATTCGCTCGATTTGCCCGCTGCGATCAGCTCCAGCCCCAGAACCTCTGCCCAGCTCACCAGCGCGATCAACAGGCTGGGCTGGTCGCCGTCGACGGGGGTGACGACCACGCCCTTGTCGCGGCCGAGGCGGGCAAGGCCAGGCCCGACGACGCTGTCAGCCTCCTTGGAGACGAGCGCGACATGTTTGCCGGTCTCGATCGCCATCAGGCTGTGGCGGGTCGCGGCCTCGGGGCCGCCCGTCGCCTCGACCAGCATCGCGAAGGGCAGGTCGATGACGCTCTCCAGCCGCCCCGCCGCGACATGGCGGCCAGTTGCCCAGGCTGCGCGCGCTTCAGCCGCATTGTCACAAAGCGCGATCTCGCTTGCCGCGATCCCGGCCGCGGCAAAGGCGCGCCCGGCCGCTTCCGCCGTCATGTCGACGGCGATGCGCGCATTGACCAGCGCGATGCGGCGCGCCTGGGCGAGATAGCTGCGGCCGAAGCCGCCGCTGCCGATCAGGCAGGTCTCGATCGGCTGCGTGATGCCGGCGTAATGCGCGTGGAAATTCATTGTCGTCTCGCTTCCCGTATCTGGCACTGTCATCCGGCTGGGCCGGTTCGCGCCTTTCGATCTCTGTCTACAGCAAGGAGAATATGCTGCATACAGCATACTTGCTGCGAAAGAGGGGCCGTGCTAGCCAGAGCCCAACAAGACGAAGCTGGAGACTATCTCATGGAAAGCCGTGCGAATGGCGCGCTGCCGGTGATCGCGGTCGCGATGGGCGACCCCTCCGGCATCAGCCCCGAACTCACCGCCCGTATCCTGGTCGAGCCCGATCTGCGTCACGCCGCCCGCTATGTCGTGTTCGGCGACAAGCGCCTGCTCGATCTCGGCGCGCAGGACGGCAAGGTCGATCCTGCCGTCCAGCTGATCCGCGACGGCGACGCCATTCCCACAGGCTCGGACGCCCCGGTCTTCATCGATCTCGCCAATCACGATCCGGCCGATCTGGAGCGCGGCAAGGCGACGCTCGCCGGCGGCAAGGCCGCGACCGGGAATTTCCGCCGCGCGCTGCAATTCGCGGCCTCGGGGCAGGCTGATGCGGTCTTCTTCACGCCCTTCAACAAGGCGGCGATGCGCTTTGCCTATCCCGGCTATGATGACGAGATCCGCTTCGTGCGCGATGCGATCGCTTTCGAGGGCGCGGCGAGCGAGTTCAACATCCTGGACAAGCTCTGGAACGCCCGCGTCACCTCGCATATTCCGCTGTCCGAGGTCGCGCAGAACATCACTCAGGAGCGCATCCTGCGCGCCTTGACGCTGGCCGACGCCAATCTGCGCGCCGCCGGTTTCAACCCGCCGCGCATCGCGGTCGCGGGCATCAATCCCCATGCCGGCGATGGCGGCAATTTCGGCCGCGACGAGATCGAGACGATCGAGCCGGCGGTCAAGGCCGCCAAGGCGCAAGGCTTCACCGTCGAGGGGCCGTTCCCCTCCGACACCGTGTTCCTGCGTGCCAGGAATGGCGATTTCGACGCTGTTTTGACGATGTATCACGACCAGGGCCAGATCGCGATGAAGCTGATCGGCTTCGACCGCGGCGTCACCTTGATCGGCGGCTTTCCCTTCCCGATCTGCACGCCCGCCCATGGCACGGCCTATGAGATCGCCGGCAAGGGCATCGCCAATCTCGGCGCCACCCGCGCCGCGCTCTCGCTCGCCATCAAGATGGCGCAGGACGGAAAGGCGAGGGCCAAGGCTGCGGCCTGACAGAACCACGGCCTGACGAGGCGGCGGCTCAAGACAACAGCATTCCATCGAGGGCGGCCGCCTCAAGAGCCGCCCCGAAAGAACCAAACATCAGGGAGAAGTATATGAAATCGTTCAGCATCACGGCCGCGCTCGCGGGTGCTTTCGCGCTCGGTGGAGCAAGCGCAGCGCAGGCTTGGCAGCCGACCAAGCCCATCGAATTCGTCGTGACCTCGGGGGCCGGCGGCGGCACCGATAATTTCGCCCGCGTCATCCAGTCGATCATCACCAAGCACAAGCTGATCGATCAGCCGATCGTGGTGGTGAACAAGGGCGGCGGCTCCGGCGCTGAAGGCTATGTCTACGGCAAGGGCGCCAAGGGCGATCCCAACCGCGTCATCTTCGGTACCAACAACGCCTATCTGCTGCCTTATGTCGCCAAGCTCGGCTACAAATTCACCGACCTGACGCCGGTTGCAGCGCTCGCGCTCGACGAGTTCCTGCTCTGGGTCAATGGCAGCGCGCCCTATGCCGACGCCAAGAGCTATCTCGATGCGGTCAAGGCCAAGCCCCTGGGCTTCAAGATGGGCGGCAGCCAGTCCAAGGACACCGACCAGACGTTGACCTCAATGATCCAGGAAGCGGCGGGCGTGAAATGGATCTATGTGCCGTTCCAGGGCGGCAGCGCCGCGGCGGTGCAGCTCGCCGGCGGCCATATCGATTCCAACGTCAACAATCCCAATGAGAATATCGGCCAGTGGAAGGCCGGCCAGGTGAAGCCGCTTTGCGTCTTCTCGCCGGTGCGGCTCGCCAAGAGCGATCCGGTCTTCGAGGGCAAGGGCTGGGGCGACGTCCCGACCTGCAAGGAGGCCGGCCTGCCGCTGGAGACCTTCCAGATGCCGCGCACCGTCTGGCTGCCGGCCGAGGTTCCCGCTGACGCGGTCGCCTTCTACGCCGATCTCCTGGAGAAGGTCAGCAAGACGCCGGAATGGCAGGAATTCGTCGCCCGCACGGCGCAGACCAGCCGCTTCATGAAGGGCAAGGAACTCGCCGATTTCGTCGCCAAGGACGACACCGCCAGCCGCAAGGTCTTCGAGAGCGAAGGCTGGGTGGTGAAGTAGTCGAGACAACCTCGCCGTCATCCTGGGCAAGCCGCCCTCGGGTCCGGCCTTCGGCCGGCCCAAGCACAGGCTCCGCGGCGCAGATCCGGAATCCATCGTAAAGTGCAGCGCTCTATGATGGATCCCGGCGCTCCGGCCGGGATGACGGCGCGGATGGGACAAGGGAATGGCGGTAAGCCTTCCAATCAAGGAGCCCGCCAATGATCACCCGCTTCTGGGCCGAGACTGTCACCGCGCTGGCGACTATGGCTTTCGGCCTCGTCATCGTCAAAGGCGCGCTCGAATTCGGCATCGGCTGGGATTCCTCGGGCCCGCAACCGGGTGCGTTTCCCTTCTATGTCGGTGGGCTCGTCGCGCTGGCGAGCCTCGGCACGCTCGGGCTGACGGTCGGCAAGCAAGTCGCCGGCGACCCGGCCCTGCGCCAGAGCGTCCTCGATCATGAGCAGGCCCGGCGCGTCGCTTCGTTCCTGCTGCCGATGGCGGGCTTCGTCATCCTCAGCGTCACCATCGGCATGTATGCGGCGACGCTCCTCTATCTCGTCTTCACCATGCGCTTCCAGGGCCGCTATGGCTGGCCGGCGACGCTGGTGACGGCGCTGGGAACCGCGGCATTCTTTTATCTCGCGCTCGAGAAATTCTTCCAGATCGGCCTGCTCAAGGGCCCGCTCGAGCCTCTCATCGGCCTGTGATCGGCTCGCAACGGAAAACGGGGCCGTAAGCCATGGATAACATCGCCAACCTGATGCACGGCTTTTCGGTCGCGCTCACGACGCACCACATCCTGCTGATGTTCGCGGGCGTGCTGCTGGGCGTGCTCGTCGGCGTCCTGCCGGGGCTTGGCGCGCCCAATGGCGTATCGCTGCTCCTGCCGCTGACTTTCTCGATGGACCCGGTCTCGGCCATCATCCTTTTGACCTCGCTTTATTGGGGCGCGCTGTTTGGCGGCTCGACCACCTCGATCCTGTTCAACATTCCAGGCGAACCGTCCTCGGTCGCGACGACCTTCGACGGCCACCCCATGGCCAAGCAGGGCAAGGCGACCGAGGCGCTTGCCTTCGCCTTCCTCTCGGCCGGCTTCGGGGCGCTTGCCGGCGTCATCCTGATCACGCTGCTCTCGGGCTGGGTCGCGAAATTCGCGCTGCGCTTTTCCTCTCCGGAGTATTTCGCGGTCTATTTCATGACCTTCGCCAGCTTCATCGGGCTTGGCGGCGCCTCGCCGCTGAAGACCATCGTCTCGATGGGCATCGGCTTCACGCTTGCGGCCGTCGGCATGGATTCGGTCTCCGGCAATGTCCGGCTGACCTATGATTTCGACGTCCTGCTCGCCGGCGTCAGCTTCCTGATCGCGGTGATCGGCCTGTTCGGCATCGGCGAATTGCTGCTGACGATGGAGGAGGGGCTGAAATTCGACGGCGTTGCCGCCAAGGTGCGCATCGGTGATGTGCTGCGCACGGCCGTCAAGCTGCCACGCTACTGGGTGGCACTGCTGCGTTCGAGCCTGATCGGTATCTGGATGGGCATTACGCCGGGAGGACCGACGGCGGCCTCCTTCATGAGCTACGCCATGGCCAAGCGCTCCTCGCGCCATCCCGAGACCTTCGGCAAGGGTGATCCAGAAGGTGTGATCGCGCCCGAGACGGCCGACCATGCCGCAGGCTCGGCGGCGATGCTGCCGATGCTGGCGCTCGGCATTCCAGGCTCTGCGACGGCCGCCGTGATGATGGGCGGCTTGATGATCTGGGGGCTCAACCCGGGCCCGACGCTGTTCACCGACCGGCCGGATTTCGTCTGGGGCCTGATCGCCTCGATGTATCTCGGCAATGTCGTCGCGGTCGTCGTGGTGCTGGCGACTGTGCCGCTCTTCGCCTCGATCCTGCGCATCCCGTTCTCGATCATCGGGCCGGTGATCGTGGTGATCTGTTTCATCGGCGCCTACACCGCCGCGAGCAAGGAGTTCGACATCTGGCTGGCGCTGGTTTTCGGCCTCGTCGGCTATGTCTTCAAGAAGCTCGACTATCCGATCGCGCCGCTCGTGCTCGCCATGGTCATCGGCGACAAGGCCGAGGACGCCTTCCGCCAGTCGATGATCTTCAGCCAGGGCTCGCTCAGGATCTTCTGGGCGAACCCGCTGGTCGCGACGCTGATGACGATCGGTCTCGCGCTGTTGTTCATGCCGCTGATCGGCTCTCTCGTCCGCCGCTTGCGTGGCAGGAGTGCACCGCGCACCGTCTGAATGGGGAGCGATCTTCGTCGGAGTGGCAACGGCCTGATCGAACTGGCGCGCGCATCCGCGCCGTCATCCCTGGCAAGCCGCGGAGCGGCGCTGATCCGGGGTCCATCGTAGGGAACTGCACTCTACGACGGATCCCGGGTCTGCGCTCCGCTTGCCCGGAATGACGGCGCGGGTGTTGCTGCGTTCGGCAAACTGAATTTTCGTGGCCGTCGCCGAGGCTAATTCAAAACGCCCCGATACCGCCGGAGGGCGGGGGCAGGTTGCCTCGCCGGTCTTTCGTGATGAGATCCGGCGTCACCAGAAGCTCCTGGCTGAGCCAGGCGACATAGGCTGAAAGCAACTGCACGATAATGCGCATCGACCGCCTCCCTTGTTCACGGAAGCGATTCTATCACGACGCTGGGTCTATGCCTTTGAAATTTCGACAGGTCTGCATTGCGTAACGCAGGGGAATGGCTGCCGCCTCAGACCTTCGACCACACCGCCAGCTCGTAGCCATCGGGATCGGCGAAGTGGAAACGCCTTCCGCCGGGGAAATCGAACACCGGCTTGACGATGCGCCCGCCCGCCGCCTCGATGCCCGCCTGCGTCGCGGCAAGGTCGTCGGCATAGAGGATGACCAGCGGCCCGCCCGGATTAGGCGTTCCTTGCGTGGTGAAGCCGCCTTCGAGCCGGCCGTCAGCGAAGGCGCAGTACTCCGGCCCGTAATCGGTCATCCTCCAGCCGAAGGCCGTTTCGTAGAAGGCGCGCGTCCGCGCGAGATCGGCGACGTTGAATTCGACATAGTCGATGCGCCGGTCGTTCTGCGAAGCCGTCATGGTGCTGTCCTCCTGTGATTGCCGGGCGAAATCGGTGATGCGGCGTAAGCTCGACCGCAAAGGGCCGTCAGCTCATGGCAGCAGGTCGCATCGCGATGCGGGTTGTCCGGAGGGCTCCTGCTACTGTAGCTGTTTGGCAAGCGCGAGGCCGTCCATGCTGCATGGGCGGCAGATGATCGTCACCAAGCCGACAGACAAGCCGACAGGGAAGAGACGCAATGCCGACCACGACCGAAACCTTGCGCGATGCGCTGGTCGCCGCCCGCCGCGGCAAGAGCCTGATCGAGATGGCGAGCCAGCCCGTGCCGGCTTCCTTCGGCGAGGGGCTGGGCGTGCAGGCCGAGATCGCCAAGGTGCTGAAGCAGCCGGAAGCCGGCTGGAAGGTCGCGATCGCCGAGGACGGGTTGCCGGTCGCGGGCATCATGCCCGGCCCCTATCTCAAGCCCGGCGATGTCTATGAGGGCGCGATCGGCGCCGAATTGCGCGTCGAGATCGAGATCGCCCTGCGGCTCGCCAGCGACGTGCCATTCCGGCCGAGCCAGCCCTATTCGCGCGCCGAACTGCTCGGCCATTGCGACAAGGCCTATCTCGGCATCGAGATCGTCGAGAGCCGCCTCGCCAACTGGACGGGCGTTCCCTTCGCGCTCTGGCTGGCCGATGCGCTCGGTCATGGCGGCTACCTGCTCGGCCCCGAACTCGACATCAAGACGCTCGACGATCCGACCGCGCTCGGCTGCTTCATCTCGCTCAACGGCGTCACGATCTATGACAAGCCTGCAGTGCATGCGAATGGCGATCCGATGGCGCCCTTCCTCGCCTGGGCCAACCGCAAGCAGGATTTCATGGGCGGCCTGCGCGCCGGCCAGATCGTCACCACCGGCAGCCTCTGCGGCGGCGTGCTCTCGCCCGGAAAGGGCGAGATCGTGACGAAGTTGAGTCCGCTGGCGACAGTATCTCTGACGCTGCGTTAGGCTTTAAGCTCAAGACATTGCCGATGAGCACCAGATCATCGGCAATGTTTCCATCATGTTCAGAACACAGTTCGACCTTATTCGTTGCGTGCTGGTGGCGTCGTTGGGAGGGTGGATGCGGTTGTGGCGGAAAGTGTCCCGCAATGTCGCGGGTGGAGGCGTTTGCGCTTTCGCCGCGATGCTTGGTGGACAGCCGACGCCGGCCGAGGCCTTCGATTTCTCCTCGCTGGACGTCTTTGGCCTGTTCGGCTCCAAGGAACAGCCTCCCGCGGTCAGCACCAGCGCGCTGCCCTATCAGCTCAGCTTCGATCTCGGCGACGCCGCAGACGCCAAGGCGCTGACCCGTACCCTGCAGGACGCCTCGCTGCTCTATCGCCTGCGCCAGGACGCGCCGCCTGATGGCGAGACCCTGGCGCGGCGCATGGCCGCCGATCTCAATCCGCTGGTCGATGCGCTCTGGTCGCAGGGCTATTTCAACGCCGAGGTCGCGCTCGCCGTCGACGGCGTCGTGTTGAAGCCCGATGGCGAACCCGGTGCAGCCCTGGTACGCGCCGCCGAGGCGCATCGCAATCGCGAGCCGGTTCCGATCTCGGTCCGCGTTCAGCCCGGCCCGGTCTTCGGCCTGCGCAATGTCGCCGTCGTCGAGCGCGGGGAGGGCCCGCCGGTCATCGCCGACCCGGCCAGGGTCTCCAAGCTCAAGCCCGGCGATGCCGCGACCTCGGCCTCGCTGCGCGCGGCGCAAGCCGCGCTCGTCGACCATCTGCGCAACCAGTCGCGCCCGCTCGCCAAGGTGGTCGAAATGCGGCCCGTGGTCGACCATGCCGCGCGGATCATGGATGTGACCTATGTCGTCGAGCCCGGCCCGCTCGCCGGCTTCGGTGCGGTCACGATCGGCGAGACCGGGGATATCCCGCCCGCCGTGGTGCGCTCCTTCATCTATCTCGAACCGGGCGACCCTTATTCGCCCAAGGCGCTGGCGGATACGCGCAAATCGGTCGCGACCATTCCCGCCATCGGTTCGGTGCGCATCCGCGAGGCGGACAAGCTCGATGCTGCCGGCAATCTGCCGGTTTTCGTCGATGTCACCGAACGGCCCAAGCGCCTGATCGGCTTCTCCGCCCGCTACTCCACCATCGATGGCCCGGCGGTGAAGACCTATTGGGAGCATCGCAACCTGTTCGGCGGGGCCGAGAAGCTACGCCTCGAAGGCGATATCTTCCTGGCACCGCGCATCAATGGCACCAAGATCGGCAGCTTCGACGATTTCGAGCGCTCCGATCTCGGCGGGCGCTTCGCGGTCAGCTTCATGAAGCCGGCTCTCTGGGGCACGCGCTATGACTGGCTGGTCGACGGCACGGGCGCGCGCGAACGCGTCGGCACCAACCGCTATGGCGGCTACACCGCGCGCTACGCCAATGTGACGACCGCGATCCGCCGGCGCTTCAGCGACACCTTCTCGGTCCAGGCCGGGCTGGAGGTCGAGCGCGGCCAGACCAGCGATGTGCTGGGGCAGGTCGACTACACCCTGGTCGGCATTCCGCTCTCGGTGAAGTATGATTCGACCGACAGCCTGCTCGACGCGACGCGCGGCATCCGGGCCACGGCCTCGGTCACGCCCTATCCGAGCTTCCTCGGCTCCACCGTCAATGTCGTGCAGTCTAAGGCCGCGGTCTCCGGCTATTACGCGCTCGACGAGGACGCCCGCTATGTACTCGCCGGCCGCGTCGGGCTGGGCTCGATCGCCGGCGAGAAGCTCGCGGACATCCCGGCGACGCGGCGCTTCTATGCCGGTGGCGGCGGCTCGGTCCGCGGCTATGCCTATCGCTCGCTCTCGCCGCTCGGGCCGCTCGGGCAATTGACCGGCGGGCGCAGCCTGTTCGAGGCCTCGGTGGAGGCCCGCATCAAGGTCACCGATACGATCGGCCTGGTGCCGTTCTTCGATGCCGGCATGGCCTTCGAATCCAGCCTGCCGAACTTCAAGCAGGAGCTGCAATATTCGGCCGGCCTCGGCCTGCGCTATTACACGCCGATCGGCCCGATCAGGCTCGACGTCGCAGCCCCCCTCAACCCGCGCAAGGGCGACAAGCCGGTCGCGGTCTATATCAGCATCGGGCAGGCCTTCTGATGGCGCGCCTCTTGACCTTTCCGCGCCTGGCGCTCTCGGCCCTCGTCCTTGGCGTGGTCCTGCTCGTCTCAGCCCATTTCGCCGGCTTCGCCCAGAACGCCCAGAGCGATCGCGGCGTCGTCGCCGATCTGATCTCGCGGGCGCTGTCGAGCGACACCAGCCAGGTCTCGATCGGCGCGGTCGACGGCGCGCTCTCCTCCGACGTCACGATCCGCGACATCGTGCTGTCCGATCGTGACGGCCCCTGGCTCCGGCTCGACCGCGCCCGGTTGATCTGGACCCGCACGGCGCTGCTGCTGCGCAGGCTGGAGGTGAACCGGCTCGAGATCGGCAAGCTCGAGATCCTGCGCAAGCCCGTGCCGCAGCCGGGAGCGGCAGCCGCCAACGACCAGCCGATTCTGCCGGAGCTGCCGCTCAAGGTCATCGTCACCGCATTCCAGCTCGGCGAACTTTCGCTTGGCGAGCCGGTTCTCGGTACGGCGGCGCGCCTGGGCGCAACCGGCTCGGCGACGCTGGGGCCGCCGGCGGAGGGGCTCGATCTCAGGCTCGAGGCACGCCGGCTCGACAGGCAGGGTGAGTTCACCGTGCGCCTCGGCTTCATCCCGCAGACGACGCGGCTGCAGATCGCGGCCAAGCTGGACGAGGCGCCGGGCGGCTTGATCTCGCGCCTGGCCAACCTGCCGAGCGAGGCGCCGGTCAAGCTCGACATCAATGGCGACGGTCCGCTGGACTCCTTCCGCTCGACGCTTGCTTTCACCGCCGGCGAGACCATCGGCGCGCAAGGCTCGGCCAATCTCTCCCGCGTCGGCGCGGGGCGTGACCTCGCTTTGGCGCTTGATGCGCGCATCGAAGGGCTGATGCCGGCCGCGGCCGCGCCGGTCTTCGCCGGCTCGACACGGCTCGATGGCGCGGTCGGCTTCAGCGACGATGGCGGCGTCGATATCCGCAATCTGGCGCTGGTCTCGGCGCTTGCCCGGCTCGATGTGCTCGGGCGCTATGCGCCCGACCGGACGGTCGATCTGCGCCTCACCGCCGCCGCGCGCCCCAATGCCGGCAGCCGCACGGTGTCCTCGGGCACGGAGATCGGCAAGCTCGCTTTCGAGGCGACGGTCAAAGGTCCGGTGGCGGGCCCGCGCATTGTCGCGACATTGGATGCGCAGGACGCGAAGCTTCCAATGGGCACGCTCGGCAAGCTTGCCGCCCGCTTCACCGCGACGCCGACCGGCACGATCGGCGAGGCGGGGACCAAGGTCGTGCTGGTCTCCGATGGCGAGGCGACGGGCGTCGCGCTGGCCGACCCGAAGCTGGCGCGCATCGTCGGCGAGCGCGTCAGCTTCAGCTTGCGCGGCGCCAGCAATGACGACGCCACCGCCGATTTCGAGACATTGCGGCTGGCCATGTCGGGTGTCGAAGTCGACTACAAGGGCAAGCTCGGCCAGGCCCGCATGCTCGGCCAGGCGAAGCTGCTCCTGCCCGATCTGTCGCGCCTGAGCGGGTTTGCCGGGCGGGCATTGGCGGGCCGCGCCGATGTCACGGCCGATCTCGACGCGACCCCGCGCACAAACACCTATGGCGTGGCGCTGAACGGGCGTGCCGCAGAGCTCGCCACTGGCGACGCCGTGCTCGACCGCCTGCTGGCCGGCAATCTGGCGCTCGCCGGCCAGATCAGGGCGCTCGCCGCCGATGTTACGGTTACCGGCCTGCGCGTCACCGGGCAGCACGCGACCCTGACCGCCGATGGCGGGGTCGGGCATGAGCGCTCGGATCTGCGCATCGCCCTGGCGCTGCCCGATCTGAAGCGCGCCGATCCGCGCCTGTCCGGGCGCGCCGAGGCGACCGCGCAGCTGACCGGCCCGCTCGACAAGCTCGACGCCACGGCCCGCATCGCCGTCACCAATGCGACGGCGCTCGCCCGGCCGATTCCGCGCCTGGTGATCGATGCCACGATCCGCGATCTGCAAGGCGCGCTCGACACGACGCTTGCGCTCGATGGCGAGGTCGATGCCAAGCCCGCCACGGGTCGCGTCCGGCTCGCGCGCGGCCCAGATGATGGCTGGAACCTCTCGAGCCTCGATCTCGGCATCGGCTCGGTCAGGCTGAATGGCGCGATCACGCTCGATCCCGCCAGCCGCGCCGCTGGCCGGTTGACGCTCGCCGCGCGCAATCTCGACGATCTCTCGGCGCTGGCCCTGACCAAGCTCGGTGGCCAGCTCGACGCCGATATCGCGCTGGCGGTGGTCGAGGGGCGGCAGAATCTCGATCTGACCGCGCGGGCTGCGAAGCTCGTCGGCCCTTCGCTCGCGATCGACAAGTTGGATGCCACAGTTGCCGCTCGCGACGTCTTCGGCAAACCGCAGCTCGATGCCGCGCTTGCGATCGACAGGGCGGTCCTGGCGGGCGAGCCGGTGAGCTCGATCCGCTTTGATTCGAAGGGTGCGCCTGAGGCCAGCGCCTTCACCCTGAGCGCGGCTGCACGCGGCTTTGCCTTGAACGGGGCGGGCCGGCTCCTTCCGGCCGAGCCGCTGCGATTGGAACTGGCCTCCTTCGAGGCGCGCCGCGACGGGCGGCGCATCGCGCTCAGCCAGCCGGCCAGGCTGAGCTTTCCGACCGGGGGCGTCGAGATCGCCGATCTGGCGCTGGCGATCGATCGCGGCCGCCTGACGCTGGATGGGCGCGCCGGCGAGACGCTCGATCTGCGCCTGACCGCCCGTGACGTGCCGCTCTCGGCTGCCCGCATCGCTGCTCCCAATCTGGATCTCGCGGGAACGCTCAATGCGCAGGCGCAGGTGAAAGGCCGGCCGGATGCGCTGACCGGCCCCTGGCAGTTGCGCATCGCGGGACTGGCGACGCCGGAAACCCGCAGCGCCGGCCTGCCGCCGATCGCGATCGACGGCAATGGCCAGTTCGATGGCAATCGCACCAGCGTCAATGCGACGCTGAACGCCGGGAAGCTCGCGAATCTGAGCCTGCGCGGCTCCGCGCCTCTTGGCGCCGCTGGCGCGCTCGATCTCTCGGCGCAGGGCACGCTCGACGCTGCGCTCGCCAATCCGATGATAGCGGCTCAAGGGCAGAGGCTGACCGGGGCGATGGCTCTCGACATGCGGGCAGTGGGGACGGCCGCCGCCCCGCGCCTCAGCGGCACGGCGACCTTTGCCAAGGGCAGCTTCACCGATGCCTTGCAGGGCATGCGCCTGACCGGGATCGAGGCGCGTATCGCGGCGACCGGCGAGAAGCTGACGATCGAGCGCGCCGTCGCCGGCACCGCCAATGGCGGCACGCTCTCGGCCAGTGGGCAGGTCAGGCTCGATCCGGCGGCGGGCTTCCCGGGCCAGCTACGCATCCAGGGGCAGCGCGCCCAGCTCGTCGCCAACGGCATCGTCACAGTCGTCGCCGATCTCGGACTCGATATCGCCGGGCCGCTGGCGCAGCGCCCGCGCATCGGTGGTCGGGTCGATGTCGTCTCGCTCGATGTCGCGGTGCCGGATCGGTTGCCGGCCTCGCTGCGGCCGGTGGACGGCATCAGGCACATCAAGGCGACGGGCACGGCGGCCGCGCGTCTCGCCGCTGCACGCAAGGCCAAACCGGTCGGGAAAGGCAGGGGCCGGCCGGCACCCGCTTTTGACGCTGCGCTGGCGCTGGTGGTCGCCGCGCCGAATCGCGTCTTCATCCGGGGGCGCGGCATCGACGCCGAACTCGGCGGAGAGATTCGCCTCAGTGGCTCGCTGGCCGCTCCCGCGCTCGATGGCGGCTTCGATCTCAGGCGCGGCCGCCTCAGCGTGCTGAGCCAGCGCCTCGATTTCAGCCGTGGCCGCTTGAGCTTCACTGGCGGCACGATTCCAGAGCTCGATTTCGTCGCCGAGACGCGCGCATCGGACGTCACGGCCAAGATCCTGATCACGGGCCCGGCCGACCAGCCGGCCTTCGCCTTCACCTCGCAGCCCGAGCTGCCGCAGGACGAGGTGTTGTCGCGCATCCTGTTCGCCCGCGCCTCGGGCTCGCTCTCGGCCTTCCAGGCGCTGCAGCTCGCGCAGACGGCCGCCCAGTTCGCCGGGGGCGGCGGCGACGATTCCTTCGAGCGGCTGCGCAAGTCGCTCGGCGTCGACAATCTCGACATTCAGGTCGGGGCGGGCGGGCCGACGGTCGGCGCCTCCCGTTATATCGGCAACAATGTCTCGATCGGCGTGAAGGCAGGGGCCAAGCCCGAGGATAGCGGCGTCTCGATCGGGATCGACGTCACCCGCCGCCTGAAGGTCCAGGCCGAGACCGGGGCGGACGGCTCTGCCTCGGTCGGCGTTGGGGCGGAATGGGAATATTGAACGCCCCTGAGTGCCGTCATGCGATTCTCGCGGCAAGCCCGGGAATGACGAAGATGGTGCGTCATTCTCGGGCGGAGCGCAGCGCAGACCCGAGAATCTCAGTCCGCCCGAGGCGTTGGCAAAAGGGAAGCTCTTCCGGCACGAGATGCTCGGCTCTGCGCCCGAGTATGACGATAGGGCTCGGGGCACCTTCTCCCATCCAGGAGAAGGGAAGAGGGCGCCGCGCCTCACGACGGGGAATCACCACCAACCCTCCCGAATGACCCTGTGGCTGCCGGGAATGCGATTCTACCCGTGCGGACCCGCTGAAAGGCCGATCCGGGCGACCACGGTTAAGAGCTGGTAAATTTCGGCCCTCAAAGCGTGGCGCTCCTGCAACACCGGGTTCCAAAGCACCCCCCTGGACCTCTCGGCGGCGTGATCGAGGTTGATCGGCAATCCGGCATTCGTATGGTGAACCTGCGTCGGGACATTCCCGGTCGCTGTTTTTCGTCTTCGCCTCTGAATGGTTCAGGGACGCGGGCGAAAGGCCGGGAATAGGTAAGCTGGCGGTTTGGTCTCCTGGGACCCGCTGCCGAGAAAGCGAACCGAAGCCCGAGGGTCTCGAAACTCATTTTGGAGGTTACCAATGAAGCTCGTTAAGAGCCTCCTCCTCGGTTCTGCCGCCGGTATCGCCGCGGTTGCCGGGGCTCAGGCCGCCGATCTTCCCTCGCGGAAGGCCGCTCCGGTCGAATACGTTCGTGTCTGCTCCACCTACGGCGCGGGCTTCTTCTACATCCCGGGCACGGAAACCTGCCTGCGCGTCGGTGGTCGTGTTCGCGCTGAATACGGCGTCGCCGAGCGCTTCAACCGCGGCCAGGACGGCTACGGCTTCCGCGCTCGTGGTCGTCTGAACATCGACGCCCGCACCGCGACCGCTTACGGCACGCTGCGCACCTTCGTCCGCTTCGAGATGACCAACTCGAACGGCGTCTACGGCCAGTCCTTCAACGGCAACGGCGTTTGGGCCGGTGCTGCTCGTGGCGGCACCGCTGGTCCCTCGGGCTCCGGCAACGATCAGAAGAACGCCCAGCTCGACAAGGCCTTCATCCAGTTCGGCCCGATCACCGCTGGTCGCGCTCAGTCGTTCTTCGACTTCTACGCTGACGACCTGAACTATGGCGTCATCCGTGGCTCGGACCTTGCCGGCAACCTGATCGCCTACACCGCGACCTTCGGTTCGGGCATCTCGGCGACCCTGTCGCTGGAAGACCGCTCGGAGCGTGAGCAGGTTGGCGCCATCACCACCAACGTCGCTGGCGTTTCCACTGCGACCCTCGGCGGCCAGACCATCCCGGACGTTGTTGGTAACATCAACATCACCCAGGGCTGGGGCTCCGCTCAGCTGTCGGGCGCTCTTCTTCAGCGCAACACGACTGGCCCGATCGGCACCACCGGCATCGGCACCGGCTCCAACCTGTCGAACGACGACCAGTACGGCTTCGCCGTTCAGGGCGGCGTCAAGATCAACCTGCCGATGCTCGCCGCTGGCGACTATCTCTGGTTGCAGGCTGCTTACTCTGAGGGTGGTCTCTCCTACCTCGGCTACGGCGGCGCTTCGACGCAGTCGACCTGGGGTGCTTCCAGCCGCGCTGGCCGTCTCAACGTCAACAACTCGGACGTTGCTCTCGACTCGCTCGGCAAGGCTCACCTGACCAAGGGCTACGCCCTGACGGCCGGCCTGCTCCACTACTGGACCCCCACGATCCGTCAGGGTGTCTATGGTTCGTACTCCAAGCTGGACTACAGCGCGGCTGTTTCGACCCTCGACCCGCGCGAAATCCGCGTCGGCACCAACCTGATCTGGTCGCCGGTCGCCGGCCTCGACATCGGTGTGGAAGTTCTCTACGCCCGCGTCGAGACCAGCAAGCGCGTCGCTGCCTTCACCGCCGACCAGGCGATCACGGGCCGCACGATCAAGGCCGACGACACCTTCCAGGGTCGTCTGCGCATCCAGCGCGACTTCTGATCGGTCTTCCGATCTCAGTCGAGAAGCCCCGGGGAAACCCGGGGCTTTTTTTTGTTTGTTCAGCGTGGGTTAAGGCAAGAAGCTTGACAGAACCCCATGATCCGGCCTGACTTGAGGGCCGGGTGATCGTGCGCAACCGAAGCGTGCGGGTCCAGGCTGGCTGCGGGGAATTCGAGGATGGGGCAACCGCTGCGTTGGCTTTGGGGTTTGGCGCCGCTCGCCTTGCTCTGGGGCATGGGCAACCTCGCTCTCGACGATGCCATTCAACACGATGTCGGCAACCGCGCCATGCAGGCTGCAAGTTCGGCGGCGGGGCAGGCGCCCGGTGCGCGGCCGATCGTGGCGCAGGTCGTCGGCCGCGACGTCTCGATCGGCGGTGAGGCGCTCTCTGCCGATGGCGCGGCCAAGGCGATGGCGCAACTTCGTTCGGAATTCGGCGTGCGACGCGCGCTCGGCGGCTTGTCGCAGGCCGTGGCGCAGCGACCCTATAGCTGGTCTGCGATGCGCCAGGGCGGCGTGGTCACGCTCAGCGGCTCCGTGCCCGATGAAGCCACGGCCACGGCCAATGTCGCAACGGCCGGCGCTGCTTTGCCCGGCCTGCGGATTGAGGATCGCCAGAGCCTCGCCTTCGGCGCCCCAATGGGCTTTGCCGAGATGACCAAAACCCTGCTCGCGGAGTTGCCGAAGCTGTCTTCCGGCAAGGTCGCGCTGGATGACGGCCGCTTCTGCATCGAGGGCAGCGCCGATACGCCTGACGCCTTCCTGGCCCTGAAGAGCGCCATGCCCAATCTGGCGAAAGGCGGTTTCCAACCCGTCGATTGCGCGCTCGAGCCGCCGGTGGTCGCGCCCTATCGCTGGAGCGCGGAACGCGCGGCCGACGGTTCCGTGGCGGTCACCGGTTCTTATCCGTCCGAGGATGTCCGGCGGCAGCTCCAGGCGCTGCTGCGCCGCAGCTTTCCCGAACCGGCGTCACTCAACGATCTGACCAAGCCGGCGCTCGGCGCACCCGCCGCGTTTCTCGCCAAAGCGACGCGCGCGATCGGCGATCTCGCCCGCCTGCGCAACGGAACGGCCGAACTCGTTGGAGACGCTTATGAATTGACCGGCGCGGGGCCGGACGATTTCGAGGCCTGCCAGGCTTTGCGATTGCTCGTCGCCCAGCTTGATGGGCCTGATTCCGTCGCCAAGGCGATGATCGCGTGCCCACCCGCACCGCCGCCTGCGCCACTTCCGGTCCCGGCGCTTTCCGTTCCGGCCGCGCCCACACTGACGCCCGGGGCGACAAGCTCGCCACCGGCAAGCGCACCGCCAGCCTCGACCGACGGCGCAGTCCAAGGGGTGGCACAAGGATCGGCTCCGCCTGCGCCGGCAGCGCCTCCCGTGCCGGCTCCGGCTCCCGTCATGTTGCGCTGGCAGGCTGAGAAGACCGAGCAAGGCCTGGTCGTCACCGGTCTGGTGCGCGATGAGGCCGCGCGAGCGGCTTTGCGCGCCGCTTCCGGCCTGGCGAATGCGGGCCCGCTCGATGATCGCACGACAGTGGAGCCCAACCTCGTGGCGACGCCGGACTACGCCTCCGCGACGCGCTTCGCCTTCGAGCTTCTGGGCAGCATGACGCGCGGCACGATCTCGCTCGACCGTTCGGAGCTCGCTTTGTCCGGCGACGTCGCCGATGAGGCGGGCTTGCGCGCCCTGGAGGCGGCGCTGGCCCGCCAACCGATGCTTGCCGGCCTCAGCCTCAAGAGCGGGACCGCTGCCGGCGCCTTCGCGGTCCGGCCCTACGGCCTGCGGCTCACCGTCGACAAATCCGGCGTCTCGATGACGGGATATCTGCCTGACGCGCGCTCCCGCGAGGATTTGCTGGCGCTGGTCGAGGCGTCGTCACTGCGCGGCAAGGTCAGCGACTCGACCACACTCCTGTCGGGGGCGCCCGCAGGCTTCACTGCTGCGGCACATGTCGCGCTGGTCAACCTGCTCAGGCTCGATCTCGGCTCGGCCAGCCTCAGCGAAGATGGCGCCGTGATCCAGGGGTTGACCTGCCGCGACCTGATCAAGAGGGAGGTCGAGACCAGCGCGGCCACCGCGGAGGAGCCGCTCAAGGTTTCCGCCTCCGTCGGCTTGCGCCAGACCGGCTGTGTCATCGACCCGCCCAACACCTGCCAGAACGATCTGGACGCCTTGACCAAGCGCAACACGGTGCTGTTCGGGCAAGGCACCGCCGTGGTCCCGCTCGACCCCACGACCGAACGGGTCGTCAATGAGGCCTTCGCCATCCTGAAACAGTGCCCGGCCTCGCGCGTCGTCATCGAGGGGCACGCCAATCGCGACGGCGAGTGGCGTGGCTTCAACAATCTCGACCTGTCCGAGCGTCGGGCCTTGCGCGTGCGCGACGAGCTCGTCCGGCGCGGCATCGACCCGGCTCAACTGACTGTCGCCGGCTTCGGCACGGACAGACCGCTGGTGCCTCACGGCGCCCCCGATGCGCGGGTGATGAACCGGCGCGTTCAGTTCACGGTCGCGAAATAGAGGCTGTCAGGGGTTATGCTGTATCTCGCCACGCAATTCGCCTGGTTCCTGCTCGCGGCCTTCGCGCTCGGCCTCGTCATGGGCTGGATCAGTCATGATGGTGGCAAGCTCTGGAACCGCAAACTGAGCTATCTCCTGGGCCTCTGGCTCGTAGTCGCGGCCTTGACCTGGTCGCAGACGCTGAACGGCGTGCCGGCGCTGTGGCTCGAGAGCGCGCTGCTCTTCGTCGCGATCTATGTCGCGGGTTGCGCCCTCGCCAGCGTCCTGCGCGCGGCGCGGGAGCCGCGGGCGATGGTGGAGACAGCCCCGCGCGATTTGGGCGAGATGCCCAAGCTCGACATGCCCAAACTCGGCGGCGCGAATGTCGCGCCTGTGCCGACGCCGGACGACGCCACGCTTGTGCTGCCCGCGAAACCGGTTGTCGATGACGGCAAGACGAATGACGATAAGACGGTCCTGAAGGGCGTCAAATCGATCCGCGAGGCCAATAAGGGCGTGCCGAAGGTCGAGGGCGAGGACGCCATTCCCGGAGAGCGCCCCGTCGGACTCGCCGCCGCGCGCGCCGGGAGCCCCGACGACCTCAAGCTGATCAAGGGTATCGGCCGGCAGAATGAGGGCCGGCTGCATGGCCTCGGCATCTGGCATTTCGACCAGATCGCCGCCTGGAGCGCGCAAAACATCGAATGGGTCGGCAGCTATCTCGCCTTTCCCGGCCGGATCGAGCGGGAGGATTGGGTCGCGCAGGCCAAGGCGTTGGCGCAGGGCGCCGAGACCGCGTTCGCCAAGCGCGTCAAGGCGGGCGAGGTCTCCTCCTCCCGCGACGACGGCTCACATGGTCAGGGTAATGTCGCGTCGCTCTCCGATGACGGGTTCGAAGGTGAGCGGCCGAAGAACCTTCTGACGCAAGCACGCGACGGCAAGGCCGATGATCTGACGCTGATCAAGGGGATCGGCCCCGCCATCGCGGCTGATCTCAACCGTCTCGGCATCTGGCATTTCGACCAGATCGCGGCGCTGCGCGATCCGGAGATGCGCTATATCTCGGCCTTCGCCGGCGTCCCGGGCAAGGGGCTCGCGGAGAATTGGCGCGAGGACGCGGATATCTTGAGCCATGGCGGCGAGACCGCGCATTCGCGGGCGGTGAAGGCCGGGCGGACGTCGCCAGGAAGCTGAGCGCGCTCAGGCTGCCAGCCGCTCGGCCCGGTTGATCAGTTTCCCGATCCGCCGAACCATGTCCTTGGCGCCGAGCAGCGGGGCATGACCCTGTCCCGGCGCGACGAAGATTTCGCAGTCGGGATGGCGTTCGCCCATCTCCTTCAGGGTCTTCTCGGCCAGAAGATCCGAGTTTTCGCCGCGGATCGCCAGCAGCGGCACGCCGTTCAGCCCGGCGAAATAGGTCCACAGCACCGGCAGTGGCGCTTCGAGGTCGAGCTCCTCCAGGACCTTCATCAGATTGGGGTCGTAATCGGGCACGAGCCGGCCATCGCGCTCGGTCCAGGTGCGGCGCGCCATCATCTCCCACTCCGCCTCGCCGAAGAGTGGAAACTGCTGGTCCGAGAGGCGCTTGAGGATTTCCGCTCCCTCGCTGAAGCTGCGCGGCAGCGGCAGCTTTCCGACATAACCCCGGATCCTGAGCAGGCCGCGCGCATCGATCACCGGGCCGACATCGTTGAGCACGGCCCCCTTGATCAGAGCTGGTCGCGCCGCCGCCAGCGCCATGGTCAGGAGCCCGCCGCGCGAGGTGCCGACGAAGACGGCGTTCTCGATGCCGGCGGCCGTCAGCACCTGCATCAGATCGTCGAGCTCGACGCGGATGTCATAGTTCTTCCAGTCCTTGTCATAAGCCGACAGGCCACGCCCGCGATAATCGAGCGCCAGCACGCGCCGGGGTTTGTCCGCATCCTGCGACAGGGCGAGCGCAAGCTCATGGAAGTCGGCGGCGGTGCGGGCAAAGCCGGGCAGGCAGACTACCGGCAAAGCTCGCGAGGCGAGGGGGCCATAATCGCGCGCATGCAGCTTGAGCCCGTCGCGGGCGCTGATGAACAGCGATGAGAAATCGGCTTGGGGAGTCATGCGGAGTCCACGATAGCTTGCTGTCGGTCAAAACCCGCGCGTCATCCCGGACGCAGCGAAGCGGAGATCCGGGATCCATGCCGGAACGCTGGTTCGGAGAGGTTCAGGCATGGATCCCGGGTCTCCTTGCGGTCGCCCGGGATGACCCGCGCTGATGGTGGAAACGAAAGCAGCGAAGGATCTAGTCCCGCCTTCGGCCGCGCTTCAAGTCATGGTCGATCAGATAGGCAGGCCCGGTCGTCGCCTCAGCTAATCACGGATTCCCTCGCGCTCAAACGCTCGGGAGACATGCGCCGCGCGGCCTTGCGCCGGTTCGGCAAGCGCGCGATGGCGAATGCCGTATCCAAACGCCGGACGAAACGATGACGACGCCACCGCCTGAATCAACGGAAAAATTCGATCCCGGCCGGGCTGCCGAATATCAGGTCCAGAGCCGCATAGCCCTGGCCGGCTACGATGCCTGCCATGAACTCTCCGCCTGCATGCTCGCGGCGACGCTGGGACCGAGCAGGCCGGCGCAGGTGCTGATCGTGGGCGCGGGCGGCGGGGCGCAGGAGATCGTCTGCACCGGCGCGCTGGAGCCGCAATGGTGCTTCACCGCCGTCGATCCGTCGCAGCCCATGCTGGATCTGGCGCTTGCGAGGCTGCGCGAGCACCAATTGCTGGAGCGGACCGAGACGCGTCTCGGCTATGTCGCGGATCTGCCGCTGGAGCCGCGCTTCGACGCCGCCACGCTGATCGGCGTGCTGCACCATCTGCCGGGCGATGCCGCCAAGCGTGATATCCTCAATGCTGTCGCCGCGCGGCTGAAGCCGGGTGCGCCCCTGATCCTCGCCGGCAATCGCCATGCCTATGCGAGCGAGCCGCTTCTGCTGGCAGCCTGGGGCGAGCGCTGGCGCATGTTCGGCGCAGCCCCCGAAGAGGTCCGGGCTAAGCTCGGCAAGATTCTCCAAGGCGCCGACCCGCCGCGCTCGGAGGCCGAAGTCGCTGGTCTGCTCGGCGACGCGGGGTTCGATGCGCCGAACTGGTTCTTCTCCAGCCTGTTCTGGGGTGCCTGCATCGCGCGCAAGCGGGTATAGGAAGGGCACTGCTAGAGCGTTTTCGAGCGAAATGGACACCGGTTCGCATGAAGAAACCGCGTTAGAACAAAATACTAGAGCAATTGAACGATCCAACTGGATCGGAAATTGCTCTAGTCGTTGCGCCTGCCGCCGCGTTTCAGATCATAGTCGATCAGATAGGCGGTGCGCTGGTCGAGTCGCTGGCGGTAGACCTGCAGGTTCTCCATCACCCGCTGCACATAGTTGCGCGTCTCATAAAAGGGGATGCGCTCGACCCAGTCGACGGCGTCGACCTGCGGATCGCGCGGATCGCCATAGGCGGCGATCCATTTCTTCACATTGCCGGAGCCGGCATTATAGGCCGCGAAGGTCAGGATGTAGGAGCCGCGCCAATCCTTGAGCAGGTCGTTGAGATGGGCCGCGCCCATCTGGGCCGAATAGAGCGCATCGCGCCCCAAGCGCGGCCAGTCGAAGGGCAGGTTGGCTCGCCTTGCCGTTTCGCGTGCGGTCGCGGGCATCATCTGCATCAATCCGCGCGCGCCGGCATGCGATTCCGCCGCGGGGTCGAAGGCGCTCTCCTGGCGGGCGATGGCGTGGACGATGGCGCGCTCCATCGGATCGCCCAGCACCGGAAAATCCGGTACGCCGAAGGTCGGAAACGCGGCGCTGTCGAGCGGGAAGCCGCGCTGCAGCGCCTGCTTGCCGATCGCGAGCAGCGATTTCGCATCGCCCTCGCGCTTGGCGAGCGCCGCCACGGCCTCCAGCGCCGGCGTGGTGTAGAGCCGTTGCGCGAGATCGCCGAGCATGATCATGGCAAGGTCGCGTGCGCCGATCCGATAGAGCAATTGCACGCCCTGATGCCCCGGCAGGGGGCCGAGCGCAGCCGAAGCCGAGCGGCGCAGCGGCAGATCGGACAGGCCGAGACGGGCGCGGGCGAGCTGGCCGTAATAGGCGATGGGGTGCTCGGCGGCACGCTCATAGGCGGCGCGCGCTACATCCTCCTTACCCAGCGCCTCGGCGGCGCGGCCCTCCCAATAGGCGGCACGCGACACCGAAATCGGCGTCTCCGCCAGCTTGCCGGCCTCGACGAAATGCTTCAGCGCGGTTGCGGCATCGTTGCGAAAGCGCAGGGCGATGAAGCCGGCATGCCACTCGGCGTCGATGCGCGCGACCGTGCTTTCCGCGCCATGTCCGGCCACGATTTCGTAAGCCTTCGCGGCGTCGCCGGCGTCGAGCAGCTTGCGCGCGATCAAGCGGCGCTCGGTCCACCATTCGTCGCCATCGCCGAGCAGGCTGGGGTCGCGCGGAACCTTGGTGAGTGCCTTGGCGGCCTCGTCCGGCTTGTCCGCCCGTCTCGCCTGCTGCGCCTGCAGGAAGGCAAACGAAATGTCGCCCTTCAGCGAGGCTGGCACGGAGGCGATCAGGGAGGCCGGGAGCGGGCGTTTTTCCCGGGCGCTGGCGAGCCTGACCCGGGCAAGGACGACATAATCCGCCGATATGCGGGCGGCATTGCGCATCGCCGCCATGGCGTTCTCGCGGAAGAGATAGCGCTCGGTGCGCAGCCTGTGGTCGTCGCGGGTGAGGATGTCGCCGAATTCGGCGAGCACCACGGTCTCCAGCGGCGGGCCGAGATGGTCCTGCCGCCAGGTCTGGCGGATCAGCGCGGCCGCGTCGTCGCTCTGTCCTTGCGCCTTGAGCGCCAGCGCCAGCGCCACGCGCCCGGCCGGGCCGACCGGCCGCTGCGCATAGAAGAAGGCGCGAATCGTGGCCGCGTCCTTCTTCTCCGCGATCAGTGCCTCCTCAGCGCGGCGGCGGAACAGCGTCGTGGCGGGATAATTGGGGTAGGCTTGGAGAAAGGCGTTGAGCCGCGAGAACGGGATCGCGTTGGCGCCGGAGCGGATCGCGACCCATTCGAGCAAGGCCTTGGCCGTGCGGTCGTCGATCGCAGCTGCGATCGCGTCGCCCTCGGGCAGCGCGCCACGCCGATAGGCGGCGACAGCCGCCTTCACGGCATCCAGGCCCGCGCTGGCTTCGAGCCGCAATTGCGCATCGGGGTAGGGCGGCAGCGCGGCGGTGGTCTCGACATCGACAGCTAGCAGGCGCGGCTGTTGCGCGCGCTGCTCGCCATCGTCGCCGGCCAGCGCCACTGTTGCTGGGAACAGGGCCGGAAAGATCAACCAGGCCAGGCGCTTCCAAACAGAGCGCTGGCAGGCGAGAGGCGAGGCCATCGCAGGCTCCTTGAAGGGGGCGCTTGACCTGCGATGGTGGGCGATGGCGGTTTATGAAGCCTTAACCATGAGGACTACGCTTTTTGATGGGTTGCCGGCTTTGCCTGCGGCGGCTGAGGGTTTATGTCTGTCGGCCCTTCGATTGGACTTCCGCGTCAGGACGCCGCGCTCATGACCAAGCACACTGCCTTCACCGGTTCGCTGCCCGCGCTGGTGACGCCGTTCAAAGCCGGCAAGATCGACGAGGAGGCGCTGCGCGCGCTGGTCGAATGGCAAATCGAGAGCGGCAGCTCGGGCCTCGTGCCCGTTGGCACCACCGGCGAGAGCCCGACGCTCTCCCATGACGAGCACAAGCGCGTCGTCGAGATCGTCGTCGCGCAAGCCAAGCGCCGCGTGCCGGTAATCGCGGGCGCGGGCTCCAACAACACGCATGAGGCGATCGATCTCGCCGTCCATGCCGAGAAGGCCGGCGCCGACGCCGTGCTGGTGGTGACGCCCTATTACAACAAGCCGACCCAGGAGGGCATGTATCAGCACTTCAAGGCGGTGAACGATGCGATCGGCATTCCGATCATCATCTACAACATCCCGCCGCGCTCGGTGGTCGACATGTCGGTCGAGACCATGGCGCGGCTCTACGAGCTGAAGCACATCGCCGGCGTCAAGGATGCGACCGCCAATCTCGCCCGCGTCTCGCAGCAGCGCCACGCCATGGGGGCCGACTTCATCCAGCTCTCGGGCGAGGACATGACGGCGCTGGCCTATATGGCGGCCGGCGGCCATGGCTGCATCTCTGTCGTCGCCAATGTCGCGCCCAAGCTCTGTGCCGATCTGATGGTGGCGGCGCTCAAGGGCGATTATGCCGGCGCGCTGAAGATCCAGGACCGGCTCGTGCCTCTGCATGACGCTGTCTTCAAGGAGCCGGGTCTTGCCGGCGCCAAGCACGGGCTGAAGCTGCTCGGCCGCATCGAGGAAGAGGTGCGCCTGCCGCTGCTGCCGGTGACGGCCCCGACCGGCAAGGTCATTCGCGACGCCATGGTGTTCGCCGGGCTCCTGAATGCTTAAGTAGGGTAATCGGCAGCGGGCAGTCGGCAGTCGTGGGCCTTCGCGAACGCTGCTGCCGACTGTCTACTGCCGATTGCCGGAGTTTCCTATGAACAAGCCCGATCCCGATCGCTACAAGCTCGCCGCCGACAACCGCAAGGCGCGCTATAATTACGAGATCATCGAGACGCTCGAGGCCGGCATCGCCCTGCAGGGCACCGAGATCAAATCGCTGCGCGGCGGCAGGGCGACGATCGGCGAGAGCTATGCCGGGCCGATGGGCACGGAGCTCTTCCTGTTCAACGCCCATATCCCGGAATATCTGGAGGCGAACCGCTTCAACCACAACGTCAAGCGGCCGCGCAAGCTCCTGCTGCACCGCCGCCAGATCAACAAGCTGATGGGCGCGATCCAGCGCGACGGCTACACGGTCATTCCGCTCAAGGTCTATTTCAACGAAAAGGGCCGGGCGAAGGTCGAGCTCGGCCTGGGGCGCGGCAAGAAGCTGCACGACAAGCGCGAGGCCGAGAAGAACCGCGACTGGAATCGCGACAAGGCCCGGATCATGAAGGCGGGCGGGTGATGAGCCCTTCTTCCCCAAGGGGAGAAGGACGAAGCCTTCACCCCTCGACGGCCTCGTCGCCCTGACGGATGCCGTAGCGCCGCTCCAGGCCGGGATTCCCCGGGGTTCCGGGCGCGGCTTGCCCGCGCGCGGAACGCTCTGACGGGTCGCGCCCGATCTTCTGCATCAATTGAGCGAGATCGAGGAAATCGTCGCATTGCCGACGCAGTTCGTCGGAGACCATCGGCGGGTTGGTCGCGATCGTGGAAACCACGGAGACCTTCACGCCCTTGCGCTGCACCGCCTCGACCAAGGGCCGGAAATCGCCATCGCCGGAGAACAGGTAGATCTGGTCGAGATGCGGCGCGAGCTCGAGCATCTCGATCGCCAGCTCGATATCCATATTGCCCTTGACCCGGCGACGGCCGGCGGCGTCGGTGAACTCCTTGGCCGCCTTGGTGATGACGCGGTAGCCATTGTAGTCGAGCCAGTCGACCAGCGGGCGGATCGAGGAATACTCCTCACTCTCCACGAGCGTGGTGAAATAGAAGGCGCGGATCAGGTTGCCGCGCCCCTGGAACTCCTTGAGCAGGCGGCGATAATCCATGTCGAAGCCGAGCTGCTTCGAGGTTGCGTAGAGATTGGCGCCGTCGATGAAAAGCGCGATACGCGGGTCGGCTGCCATGGCAATCACTCCTGCCTGAAATGTCTTTGAATGCTCAGAATCGAAATAAATCGCGGTCTAACAATGTCGAATCGGGGCTAATTTGCCGGCAATTTATAACCTGTCATGTGGCGTCTCGCCGCAGTGTGGCGAGGCGCAGGCTCAGGCGCTCAGGCCGCGGCTTCCCGGCTTCACCGCGGGAATGGCGGCAAGCTCCGGCGGCAGCGCGTCGGGCGCGTAATCGGGAACATCGAACTCGATCAGGCTGACGAGCTTGACGCCGAGATCGGCACGGCCGGCCGAACGATCGACGAGACAGGCCGCGCCCAGGATCGTGCCGGGTTCATTGGCGATCGAGGCCAGGCATTCGCGCGAGGAGAGCCCGGTCGTGACGATGTCCTCGACCATGACGACGCGCGCGCCCTTGGGGATGGAGAAGCTGCGCCGCAGCTTGAACTGGCCGTCCTCGCGCTCGACGAAGATCGCCTTGGCCTTCAAATGGCGCGCTGTCTCGTAGCCCGGCACGATGCCACCCACCGCCGGCGAGACGACATAGTCGACCGTCCCGAAAGCGGCTTCGATCTTGGCGGCGAGCGCCTTGCACAGCCGCTCTGTCCGCACCGGGTCCTGGAAGATGAACATCTTCTGCAGGTAGACCGCGCTGCGCCGGCCCGAGGACAGGATGAAATGCCCGTCGAGCAGCGCACCAGCATCACGGAATTCGGCCAGAACGTCGTCGTCGGTCATCGCTCGCGCCTCGCTCAAAAAACCCCGCGCGTCTTTGCGTCGGATCGGGCGCGGTTGCAAGGCGCGCCCGCGCTATCCTCACACATATTGCGCGATGCCGGCTCCGAACGACCAGTTCTCGCGCGCCGTCTCAATGAGGTTGATGAAGATGTCGTCGGGGCGCAGTCCCGGCTCGCGGCGCAGGTTTTCGGCGATTTTGGCGAACAGCGCCTTCTTCTGTGTGACGCCGCGCGAGTTGTTGACCGTGATCTGGATGATCACCAGCGCATCCGAGCGCGCAAAGCCGAAATAATTCGCATTATAGACGAATTCGTCGCCCTCATGCTGATGGATCAGGGCGAAGAGGTCGTTCTCGGGGACCTCGAAGGTCTCGCGCAAGGCACGGTAGACGCCGTCGACAATGGCGGAGGGCTCGGAGGCCGGGCGGCCGCGTCTCATGGAAATACGGATCAGGGGCATGGCGGTGGTTCCTGTGCAGGCGACGCGGTTGCGCCGTGACAGGACACTAGGCTTGTCGATCCAATCTTAAAACCGTATCATTGTGGATATCAAAGATACGGATTTATGATGATATGAGCCTCGCCCTCGATATCGACGCCGTCGCCGCCTTTCTCGGCGCCGCCGAATTCCGCAGTTTTACCCGCGCGGCGCAGGCGCTTGGCACCACGCAATCCCTCGTCAGCGTCCGGGTGAAGCGCCTGGAGGAGACGCTGGGCCGCCTTTTGCTGCAGCGGCATCCGCGCCTGGTGCGGCTCACCGCCGAGGGCGAGCGCTTCCTGCCGGCCGCTCGCGATCTGATGGCGGCGCATGAGCGGGCGCGCGAGGCCTTCTCGGATGCGCGCGAGCGCATCGCGATCGGCATCAGCGAGCAGGCGGTCGGCCCCGATGTGCCGGTCCTGCTCGCCCGGCTTGCCGGCCATGATCCGCGCTGGCTGATCAGCCTGCGCATCGCGGCCTCGGCCGTGATGGAGGATGCTTTCGAGAGCGGCGAGCTCGATGTCGTGGTGCTGCGCCGCTTCGGTCCGGGCCGGACGGGGGAGGTATTGCGGCGCGACACCTTCGGCTGGTTCGCCGCGCCCACATTGATGCGCCAGCCGGGCGAGCCCTTGCCGGTCGTCTCGCTGATGGCGGAATGCGGCTTGCGGCGGCATGGAACGCAGGTGCTCGACCGCGCCGGCATCGCCTGGCGCGAGGCCTTCATCGGCGGCGGGATGGCGGCTGTGTTCGCCGCCGTCATGGGCGGGCTCGGCGTATCGCCCCTGGCCGCGCGGATCGCGCCGCAGGGCGCGGTCAATGTCGGGCCGGAGTGGGGGCTGCCCGAACTCGGCGGTTCCGAGGTGATCCTGCGCAGCAATGTCGCGACGCCGAAGGCGCACGCCTTCGTCAGGGAGCTGGCGGCGGCCTTCCGCGAGCGGTGAGGCAAGAGCAGGATACGAAAAAGTGGGTCCCCGTTTTTCGCATTGATCCCGCTCTCACTCTTCGAGGAGAGCCTCAGCCCTTCGGGAACTCCAGCCCCATCTCGCGATAGCGCTCCGGATCGTCGCTCCAGTTCTCGCGCACCTTCACGAACAGGAAGAGATGCACCTTGGCCTCGGCGGCCTCGGAAATCTCGACGCGAGCCTTCTGGCCGATCGCCTTGATGGTCTGGCCGCCTTCGCCGAGCACGATCTTCCGCTGGCCCTCGCGCTCGACATAGATCGTCTGCTCGATGCGCACGGAGCCGTCGGGTCTCTGCTGCCAGCTCTCGGTCTCGACCGTGGAGCGATAGGGCAGTTCGTCATGCAGCCGCTCGAAAATCTTCTCGCGCGTGATCTCGGCAGCGAGGAAGCGCAAAGGCGCATCCGAAATCTGGTCTTCCGGATAGAGCCAGGGGCCGAGCGGCAGCCGCGTTTCCAGCCAGGCCAGGACGTCCTTGACGCCATAGCCGGTCAGCGCCGCGATCATGAAGGTGGCCTCGAACCGGCCCTGTTCGTTCACCTGGGTGGTGATCTGGAGCAGCTTTTCCTTCGCCACCAGGTCGATCTTGTTGAGGATCAGGAATTTCGGCTGTTTCAGCTCGGCGAGCTTCTCCAGCAGGCGGGTGTTCTCCTCATTGTCGAAGCGCTCGACATCGACCAGCACGCCGATCAGGTCGGCATCGGTCGCGCCGCCCCAGGCGCTCGTCACCATGGCGCGGTCGAGCCGGCGCTTGGGCGCGAAGATGCCGGGCGTGTCGACGAAGATCACCTGCGCCACGCCCGACAATGCGATGCCGCGCACCTGCGTGCGCGTCGTCTGCACCTTGCGCGAGACGATCGAGACCTTTGCACCGACGAGCTGGTTGAGCAGCGTCGACTTGCCGGCATTCGGCGCGCCGATCAGCGCCACGAACCCGCAGCGCGTGGGCCGAGTTTCCTGGAGAGATTTCTCCTGGGGGGATGGTCCCGCCTCAGCCATTGTCGCTCTCCATGGTTTCGCTCCAGAGGCCTTCGCGCCTCAGGAAGGCCTCTGCCGCCGCTTGCTCGGCCAGCCGTTTGGACGGGCCCTGCGCTTCGGCGTCGTCCAGGCCGGTGATACGTACGGCGACACGGAAGACGGGGGCGTGATCCGGTCCCGTGCGGCCGCGTTCGCTATAGGTCGGCGTCGGGTAACCCTGGCCCTGCGCCCATTCCTGCAGCGCCGTCTTGGCGTCGCGCAAGGGGCGGACCGGCTTCAGCAGGCGCTCGCCAAAGGCGCGCTCGACGAGACCGCGCGCCGCCTCGTAGCCGCCATCGATGAACACCGCCCCGATGATCGCCTCGCAGGCATCGGCCAGGATCGCCTTGTTCTTGCGCGCTCCGCCGAGGATCTCGCCCTCGCCGAGCCGCATGAACTGGCCAAGATCCCAGGCGAGTGCCACCTCGGCGCAGGTCTCCTTGCGCACGAGATCGGCCAGCCGGCGCGACATGTCGCCTTCCTCGGCGAGAGGGTAACGCCGAAACAGCATGTCGGCTACGCTCAGGCCCAGGACGCGGTCGCCGAGGAACTCCAGGCGCTGATAGCTGCCCAGGCGCGGCCCGTCGGCGCTCATATGGGTCAGCGCCGTGGTCAGCAGAGCACGATCGGCGAAGACATAGCCGAGCGCTGTCTCCAGCTTCGCCAGGTCCGGCGTCTTGCGCCCGCCTTCTCCCGGCTTGCTCACTTGATCGCGCTGAACAGGCGGTTCCAGCGAACCGTCCAGGGCCATTCCCAGACGCGCCAGGCCGAGGCGCCGTCCTCGATCGAGAAGAAGATGATCTCGGCGCGGCCGACGAAGTTCTCGAAGGGCACGAAGCCGACGCTGCGGTCGCGCGAGTCGAGCGAATTGTCGCGGTTGTCGCCCATCATGAAGAAATGCCCCGGCGGCACCAGGAAGACGGGGGTGTTGTCGAAGGTGCCGGTGTCGCCCTCGCGCTCGATGATCTCGTGGCTGACCCCGTTGGGCAAGGTTTCGCGATACTGGATGACCGGCGTGCTGCGGCCCCAATTATCGGTGGAGACGTAATCGGCGATGCGCTCGCGCTTCACCGGCACATTGTTGATGTGCAGGATGCCGTTGATCATCTGGATGCGGTCGCCCGGCAGGCCGATGACGCGCTTGATGTAGTCGGTGGAGTTGTCGCTCGGCAGCTTGAACACGGCGATGTCGCCGCGCTTGGGCTCGGCCGCCCAGACGCGCCCGTCGAACAGTGGCGGGCTGAACGGGACCGAATGCTTGGAGTAGCCATAGGTATATTTCGAGACGAACAGGTAGTCGCCGATCAGCAGGGTCGGGATCAACGAGCCGGACGGAATGTTGAAGGGCTGGAACAGCAGCGTGCGGATGACGAGCGCGATCAGCAGCGCCTGGACGACGACCTTGATCGTCTCGAGAACGCCGCCTTCCTCCTTGGCGCCCTTGTCTCGGGCCGCTTTGCTCTTGATGTCGGCGTCGTTGGCCACGCGGGCGCTCCTGGTTCGGCTTGCACTGCGCGGTCTAGCGGAATGTCGCGCTGCGGACAACGGCGAGCCGCTAAGGCCAGCCATGTCCACCAGCGCGCATCTGAGAGCCAATAACGGCTATTCGGCGGCGTGCCGCGCAAGTCCTGCGTTTGCGGGACCAGGCTGTTCGATCGAGCTGGCTTCGGCGCGCAGGCGTGGCAGCGAGCGGGGATGCTCGCGCTGCAGGAAGGCGATCAGCTTCTCGCGCACCTCGCAGCGCAGATCGAAGGCGCGTGGCGAGGTGCCGGCGCTGACCAGGATGCGGACCTCCATCGTCGATTGCCGGAAGTCAGTCACCTGTACATTGACCACGCGCCGGTCCCACAGCTTCGAGCCGTTGGCGATCTCCTCGACCTTGGCGCGCAGCACGTCGATGGGCGTCTCGTAGTCGAGATAGAGCATCACGGTGCCGATCAGCGCGGCATTGTCGCGCGTCCAGTTCTGGAACGGCTTCTCGATGAAATAGCTCAGCGGCAGGATCATCCGGCGCCAGTCCCAGAGCCGCATGACGACATAGGTCGAGGTGATCTCCTCGACATTGCCCCATTCGCCCTCGACCAGCAGCGCATCGTCGATGCGGATCGGCTGCGTCACGGCTAGCTGAATGCCGGCGAAGATGTTCTTCAAAACGGGTTGGAGCGCCAGGCCGACGACGATGCCGGCCGCGCCCGCCGAGGCGAGCAGGCTGACCCCGTATTGCCTGACGCCGTCGAAGGTCATCAAAGCGGCCGACAGCGCCACGATGACGATCGTGATGTCGCCGACACGCTGGAGGATGCGGGTCTGCGTCACATGCTTGCGCGCCAGGAGATTGTCGTCGGCATCGAGCTTGAAGCGGCGCAGATAGACCGTCGTCCAGACATGCAGCGCGGTCTTGGCGATCCAGCCCACCAGCGCCACGAAGCAGACCAGCAGGATCTGGCGGATCAGGACCGCCTGACCCTCGCTCAGCGGGGAGACGCTCGCGGCAAAGCCGAGCGCGACCGTGATCACGGCGAAACGTGTCGGCCCGTGCGTGCGCGAGACCAGGGAGCGCCAGAACAGGTCCATCCCGCTGACGAGCCGCGTCAGGATGGCGAAGGCAGTCCTATGCGCCAGCAGGGCAAGCGCCACCGCAAGGGTGAAGGCCCCGAGGCTGATCAGCCAGGGCGGCAGAAGCGAAAGCGGCATGCCGAGCCAGCTATTGCTGAGCCAAATCGCGGCTTGGTTCATTCTCGCGGCTTGGTCCATTCGCCCCCCTGCGAAGCGGCAAATCGCTGGTCCATCCCTGCTGCAACGCAGCACGGTTCGGGAAGTTCAAACTCCGCTTTTGACGCGGGGCTGGGGCGTAACTGCGTCGATTGACCGCACCAACCCTAGGATGCAGCATGCTTGGCATTGATTCTTGGGGGAAATGCCATGAATACGAAGAAGTATGTCGCTGAGGCGATCGGCACTTTTTGGCTGACATTCGCAGGCTGCGGCAGCGCCGTCATCGCCGCCGGATTTCCACAGGTCGGAATCGGGCTGCTCGGCGTCTCGCTGGCCTTCGGCCTCACGGTCGTCACCATGGCCTATGCCGTGGGCCATATCTCCGGCGGCCATTTCAACCCCGCTGTCACGGTCGGGCTCGCGGCCGGAGGGCGCTTCCCCGCAAGCCAGATCCCGCCCTACGTCATCGCTCAGGTGGTCGGCGGCATCGCGGCGGCGGCGCTGCTCTACGTGATTGCCAGCGGCGCGCCGGGCTTCGATGTCTCGAAGGGCTTCGCCTCCAACGGCTATGCCGACCACTCGCCTGGCAAATACAGCCTGGTCGCGGCTCTGGTGGCCGAATTCGTGCTGACGGCGGTCTTCCTCTTCGTGATCTTCGGCGCGACCAGCAAGCAGGCTCCCGCCGGCTTCGCGCCGCTGGCGATCGGCCTGGCGCTGACGCTGATCCATCTGGTCAGCATCCCGGTGACCAACACCTCGGTGAACCCGGCGCGCAGCACGGGGCCGGCCTTGTTCGTTGGCGGATGGGCCTTGTCCCAGCTTTGGCTGTTCTGGGTCGCGCCGATCCTCGGCGGCGCCTTTGGCGGCATCCTGTATCGCTGGCTGAACGACGAGGCGTGAGGAACGGCTGGTCCTGACGTCCCTACAGCATCACACCGAGTATCTGATCGGTCTGATGCTGTAGGGTTTTGATTCTGCATCGGCTTGTTCCGAAAACCGGTACCCACTTTTTCGCGCAATGCTCTGCTTCAGGACCACGCCACCCAGCGGCCGTGGAAGTCGGCCCGGGCGATCTCGCGCTCCGTGCCATCAGGCCAGGTGGTCAGCGTCACGGCGGCGCCCTCCTTCCCGCCATCGGCCTCCATACGGAGCCAGGCGAGGGGGCGTTCCAGGCTGGCGGCTTCGCCAGCCTTCTGCATTGCAACCGTGATGCGCTCTTTTGTCGTCTCCGGCATGTATTGCCACATGATGCTGTGCATCAGCACGCGCGTCAGGCCCGCCGCAGCGGGCTCCGCGAGACGCGCCTCGACCCAGGCCGCCGCATCCGCCTGTTCGACCCGCCATGGCATCCTGGCGGCGAAATTGAAGGCCGCTTCGGTCGTCTCCACCCGCGCGCTCTGGTCCGGCCAGATATATGACAGCACCCGCTGCCGGTCGCGGTCCGAGGCCGCGTCGAGCGGGTTGAGGTCGCAGGCGCGCCGGGCCGCAACCGCGAGCGGCGTCGCAAGCTCGGGCACGGAGCCGCGCCATTCGCTGCGGATCACGACACCGGAGCCCGCTTGGCCGTAAGCGGCTGTTCCCAGCTCGTAGCGATAGTGCTCGAAGCCGAGATTGAGCCCCGCGCTCGCGCCGATCTCGAGCAGGCTCAGCGGAAGGCCGAATTCGCGCACGATGATCAGCCCGCCGCCGAGCAGGGCAGAGCTGCGCCGGACTTCGTTGGTCTGCGGAGCGCTGTCGAGATAATCGTGCAGGAAGGCGTCATGGCTGGCGATCGTCCGCGCCAAGGCGTGCCAGAGCACTTCGCGATCGCCCTGCTTGGGCGGATAGACCTCCTGCAAGGCCGGGACCTGCCCGCTCCGTGCCAGTGCGTTGAAGGCGCCGGCTGCCCGCAATGCCAGCGCATCGGCCCGCGCATTGCCCGGCCAGCCCAGCACGCGCCGGCCAAAACGGCTGGAATGGTCGAGGCGGCTGCCCAGCAGATCGCAGAGCGCGGCTGTGAAGGGCGAGCCGAGTTCTCGGCAGTATCCGGCCTGATCGTGGAAATTGCGCCTGGCGTCCGCTTCCGTCGCGTCCATTGGCGAAGACGGCTGCATCGGCGTCCTTTCAGGCGGAGTTCGCGGCCTTCGGACGGGCCTCGATCACTACGAAGGCCTGGGCCATTGGCGGGTCGTCGGTCAGGGAGACATGGATGACCGCCTCATGGCCCGGCGGGGTCATTTCCAGGAGGCGCTCGGCCGCGCCACCGGTCAGGCGCAGTGTCGGCCGCCCGCCGGGCAGGTTGACGACCTCCATGTCGCGCCAGAACACGCCGGCCCGCATCCCGGTTCCCAGAGCCTTGGAACAGGCTTCCTTCGCGGCGAAGCGGCGCGCATAGGAGGCCGCCCGCGTCGCCCGCCGATCCGATTTCAGGCGCTCGCCCTCGGTGAAGACGCGATGGGTGAAGCGTTCGCCGAACCGCGAAAGCGATTTCTCGATGCGAGTGATGTCGCAGAGGTCGGAGCCGATGCCGAGGATCATCTCCCGGATTTAGAGCAAGACGCCGGCAAGTGGAAAGCGGTTTTCAGGGTAGGCGCAGATCAGTGGGCTTGGCTGTCGTCAGTGGCCTGGCCGTCAAAGGCCACGCCGAGCGAAGCGAGAGCCTGCCAATAGCCGGGATAGGTCTTGGCGACGCAGCCCGCATCCAGAATGGTGATGCCGTGCAGCTTCAATCCGGCCAGGGCAAAGCTCATCGCGATGCGGTGATCGGCATAAGTGTCGATCGATGCCGGCAAGGTCCGCCCGGCCAGTGTCGGATCGGACGCCACGAGCAGGTCGTCACCATCCTCGCGGCCGAGGCCGGGCGAGATCCGGGACAGGCCGGCAGCGAGCGCAGCCACCCGATCGCATTCCTTGACGCGAAGATTGCCGATGCCGGTGAAGCGTACCGGCGTCTCGTTGAAAGCGGCGAGCACCGCCAGCGTCGGCACGGCATCCTGCATCTGCGATCCGTCGATGATCGCGGGAAGGCGAGGGAAGCTCGCAATGACGTCGTAAGCCCGGGCATCGGGCTGCGTGAAGGCTGCCGCTGTCATTCCGAGGTCGATCGCACCATTGGTCAGCGCTTCGGCTGCCCAGAGATAGGTTGCCGCCGAGGCATCGGGCTCGATCGCAAAATCCGCCGCGCGGTAGCCGGTCGGCGCGACCCGCCAGCTGGAGGCGCTGGGGCGGTCGATCTGCGCGCCGAATGCTTCCATCGCCGCAAGCGTCAGCTCGATATAGCCGCGTGCGCCGATGTCGTCGCCGGCAAGCACGATATCGACGGGACCCGAGCCGCAGGCGGCCATCATCAGGAGCGCGGACACATACTGGCTGGAAAGGCCGCCATCGATCTCGACGCGACCAGCCTCGAAACCGCCGGTGCCGCGAATCGTGACGGGCGGACAGCCGGTCTCGGAGGTCGCGTCGATGCCCAGCGAGCGCAGCGCGGTCAGGAGCGGCTTGATCGGCCGCTTGCGCATATGCTCGTCGCCGTCGATTACGACCCGCCCGTGGACCAGGGCCGCGGCCGCTGCCAGAAAACGTGTCGCCGTGCCGGCATTGCCAAGGAAGAGCGGCGCGGCAGGCTCGCGCAACCGGCCGTCTCCGGTCACGGTGAAGCTCGTCTCGTCGGGCTCCGCGATCGTCACTCCCATGGCGCGCAAGGCTTCGGCCATGTAGCGCGTATCGTCGCTCTTGAGCGCGCCCGTGAGATGGCTGGTTCCCTTCGCCAGGGAAGCCAGCAGCAAGGCGCGATTGGTGATCGACTTCGAACCAGGCGGGGCGACGCGGCCGCGCAAGGGATGGGTCGGCGGAATGATCGTGAGGCTGTGCCGGTCCCGATCGGTCATCGTTTTCGCTTTCTCAAGCCCCGAACGATGTTCTGGGCGCTCTCTGTCGGGGCGTCGTCTTGCTCAGACCCTGGCGCGTCCCTGGTCCATCGCCTGCAGCATCCGCGCGATCGCCTGTTCGAAGCCGATGAAGATCGCTTCGCCGATGAGGAAATGGCCGATGTTGAATTCGACGAAGCCCGGCACGCCGGCAAGAATGCGGGCAGTCTCGTAGTCGAGCCCATGCCCGGCATGGACTTCGAGCCCGAGCGTCGCGGCAAGAGCCGCCCCCTTGGCGAGGCGCTGGAACTCGGCTTCTGCCTTGGCCGCCTCGCCATCCTGGACGGCATGGCACCAGCTGCCGGTATGCAGCTCGACGACCGGCGCGCCGAGCTCGGCGGCCATCGCGATCGGCGCCTCATCGGCCTCGATGAAGAGCGAGACGCGGCAGCCCGCCGCCTTGAGGCGAGCGATCTGCGGGGTCAGCGCGGTGCGCTGGCCGACAACGTCGAGTCCGCCCTCGGTGGTGCGCTCCTCGCGCTTCTCCGGCACGAGGCAGGCCGCATGCGGCTTGAGGCGTTCGGCCAGCGCGACCATCTCGTCGGTCGCCGCCATCTCGAAATTCAACGGTTTGGTCAGCTCGGCCATCAGCCGTTCGATGTCGGCGTCGCGGATATGGCGGCGATCCTCGCGCAGATGCGCAGTGATCCCGTCGGCTCCGGCGGCGATGGCGAGATGCGCGGCGCGCACTGGATCGGGCAGGGCGCCGCCGCGGGCATTGCGCACCGTCGCGACGTGATCGATGTTCACGCCCAGCCGCAGTCGGTTCGTCGTCATCGCCGTCCCTCGCTACCTACCGCGCGTGCATAGACGCGAGGGGCCCGGGGCTCAAGGCAAGGAATGTGATCGGCGCGGCCAGTTTCGCTGATGAGTCCGATGCCGCTGCTCTTGTTGGCGATTTGGTAACCGCATCCGCAAGCGCAGCTCGCGCACTATCGCCCGTTAAAGGCAATCGTAAAGGGCCGGGATTACGGTCCGAGTTTGATCAGACCAGCGAAAAGGCAGCCGTGAGCGTGCAGCTTGCAGTAAAGACCGTACAATTCGGAACCGATGCCGCGGCCGACCGGCGCGACGCCAACCAGCCGCCCGATCGCGCGTTGGGCCGCGTCGTCTCCTGCGACGGCTCGCGCGCGACGATCGCGAGCATGGTTTCCGGAGAGAGCGCGGTCGGGCCCGATTCCTGGACGATCGGCAAGATGATCTCGATCAGCCTGGGGCATACCCGCACCGTCGGGCTTGTCTACGAGATGTCGGCGGTCAAGACGGTCTGGGACGAGACCTCCGACAACGCCATTCACGTCCAGGTCGAGCTCCTGGGCGAAGTCTCGGACATCGATGGCGAGGCACCGCGCTTTCAGAGCGGCATCAGCAGCTATCCGCCGATCGGCGCCATCGCCCATCGCATCCGCGCGGGCGATCTCGCCCTGGTCCATGATCTCGGTGCGCGCTCGGGCGTGTCGATCGGCCATCTGACGCAGGATCCGAGCATCCCCGCGACTGTTTGCATCGAGGACATGCTGTCGCGCCATTTCGCCGTCCTCGGCACGACCGGCGTCGGCAAATCGAGCGCGGTCTCCCTGCTGCTGCGCAAGGCGGTGGCCGCCCGTCCGCGCCTGCGCGTGCTGATCCTCGACCCGCACAACGAATACGCCCATGCCTTTCCCGACAAGGCGCTGACGATCGACAGCGAGGGGCTCGATCTGCCGTTCTGGATGTTCAGGCTGGAAGAGCTCGGCGATGTCGTCTTCCGCGGCCGCCCGCAGCTCGATGAGGAAGGCGACATCCTGCGCGAGGTCATCGCCACGGCGCGCGAACGCTACCGTGCACCCTCGGCGCTGGATATCGCGCGCGATCTCGGCACCTCTCTGCTCAAGCGCCCGCTCGATATGGGCGGCGCGCGCGACCCGGGGGAGGCGACGAGCAACGCGCTCGACGCGCCGACCCCCTACCGGATGAAGGATGCCTTCGCGGTCATCGACGAACTGATCGGCCTGCATGAACTGCGCTGGCCGCGGGCATCGCTGCGCTCGCTGCGGGTGCGCCTCGAGGCTCTCCACAGGGATCCGCGCTACCGATTCATGTTCGCCCGCGCCAACATGATCGAGACCATGGCGCCGATCGTCAGCCAGATCTTCCGGGTGCCGCATTACGGGCGGCCGATCACGGCCTTCCAGCTTGCCGGCCTGCCTTCGGAGGTCGTCAATGCTGTCGCCTCGGTGCTGTCGCGCCTGGCCTTCGACCTCGCGGTGGCAAGCCACGGCGCCTATGAAGTCCTCGTCCTGTGCGAGGAGGCGCATCGTTACGTACCGTCCGACCCGACACTCGGCTTCACGCCGACACGGCAGGCCATCGCCCGCATCGCCAAGGAAGGCCGCAAATATGGCTGCTATCTCGGCGTCGTGACGCAGCGGCCCGGCGAACTCGATCCGACGATCCTATCGCAATGCTCGACGATCTTCGCGATGCGCCTGTCGAACGAGCGCGACCAGCAGATCATCCGCTCGGCGATCTCAGACGCTTCGGCGAGCACGATCAACTTCCTGTCCTCGATCGGCAACCGCGAGGCGATCGCCTTCGGCGAAGGCGTCGCCACGACGATGCGGCTGCGCTTCTCCCAGCTCGACAGGCATGAATTGCCGACGATGGCGGGCGGGCATGCGCTCGGCGCGGATGCCCGCGAGCCCAGCCTAGACGAGATGGTCAGGCGGATGCGCGGCAGCTGAGGCGAAAGCCGGACGAGTGGGCACCAGCAAAATCTTGCAATCGGTGCGCATTGGCTGTATGGCCGGGCCACATCATCTTCCCCTGCATCGCTAAGATCAGAAGGAGCCGCGCCATGGCTCGCGTAACCGTTGAAGACTGCATCGACAAGGTCGACAACCGCTTCGAGCTGGTGCTGCTCGCCAGCCACCGCGCGCGGATGATCCAGTCCGGATCGTCGATCCTGGTTCCCCGCGACAACGACAAGAACCCCGTCGTCGCGCTGCGCGAGATTGCTGACGAGAAGCTGAAGCCCGAGGATCTGAAGGAAGACCTGATCCACTCGCTGCAGAAGCATGTCGAGGTCGACGAGCCGGAGGCCGAGACCGTGCCGCTGCTGACGACTTCGGTGCCGAACGCCTCGACGCCCGATTCCGAGATCCAGTTCGACCGCATGAGCGAGGACGACCTGCTGCGCGGCCTCGACGGGCTCGTGCCGCCGACCGAGAGCGCCGACGACGAGGACTGATCGTCACGCAAAATCTTCATTGCGTTTGCTAAAGCCCGGCCTTGCCGGGCTTTTTCATGCCCGCCACACAGGAATCCGCCTTGCCGCCTTCACCGCCCGCGCCGATATTGATTGATCGAATGAGAAGCAGGCAAGACAGAGGGCCCGCATGGGCATGATGCGGCAATACGAGCTCGTTGACCGGGTCAGGAGCTACAACCCCAATACCGACGAAGACCTGCTCAACCGGGCCTATGTCTACGCCATGCGGGCGCATGGCACGCAGAAGCGTGCCTCGGGTGACCCGTTCTTCGCCCACCCGCTCGAAGTCGCAGCCCTCCTGACCGATCTCAAGCTCGACGATGCGACGATCGTCGCGGCCGTCCTGCACGACACGGTCGAGGACACCGCCGCCACGCTCGAAGAGATCGAGAGCATGTTCGGCCCCGATATCCGCCGGCTGGTGGACGGGCTGACCAAGATCAAGAAACTCGACCTCGTCTCCAAGAAGGCGGCGCAGGGCGAGAATTTCCGCAAGCTCCTGCTCGCCATCGTCGACGATGTCCGCGTGCTGCTGGTCAAGCTCGCCGACCGGCTCCACAACATGCGCACCTTGCATTTCGTCGCGCCCGAGAAGCGCCTGCGCATCGCCGAGGAAACCGCCGAGATCTACGCGCCGCTCGCCGGGCGCATGGGCATGCAGGAGCTGCGTGAGGAACTGGAGGAGCTGGCTTTCCGCCACATCAAGCCCGAGGCGCACGCCACCGTCACCAAGCGGCTCGAGGAGGTGACCGAGCGCGAGGGCAAGGTCATCGGCATCATCGAGAAGGATCTGAAGGAGAAGCTCGCCGCGCGCGGCATCCAGGCGCAGGTCTCGGGGCGGCGCAAGCGGCCCTATTCGATTTGGAAGAAGATGGAGCGCAAATCCGTCTCCTTCGAGCAGCTCTCCGACATCTTCGGCTTTCGCGTGATCGTGGATTCGCCGGAGGATTGCTACCGCGTGCTCGGCATCGTGCACATGACCTGGCCGATGGTGCCGGGCCGCTACAAGGACTACATCTCGACGCCCAAGCAGAACGACTACCGCTCGATCCACACCACCGTGGTCGGGCCGGGCCATAGCCGTGTCGAACTGCAGATCCGCACCGACACGATGGATCGCATCGCTGAATTCGGCATCGCCGCGCATGCGCATTACAAGGACGGCCGCACCACCGAATTGACCCAGTTCGCCGATGAGAGCCGGGCCTATCAATGGCTCCGGCGCACGGTCGATCTGCTGGCCGAGGGCGACAGCCCCGAGGAGTTTCTGGAGCACACCAAGCTCGAGCTCTTCCACGACCAGGTCTTCTGCTTCACGCCCAAGGGCCGCCTGATCGCTTTGCCGCGCGGCGCGACGCCGATCGATTTCGCCTATGCCGTCCACACTGACGTGGGCAACAGCGCGGTCGGCGCCAAGATCAATGGCCGCATCGCCCCGCTCCTGACCGAATTGCAGAATGGCGACGAGGTCGAGATCACCCGCGCCGAGGGGCAGGCGCCGCCGGCTGCCTGGGAATCGCTCGTCGTCACCGGTAAGGCCCGCGCCGCCATCCGCCGCGCCACGCGCGCGGCCGTGCGCCGGCAATATGCCGGGCTTGGCCGCCAGATCCTGGAGCGTGCCTTCACCCGCGCCGAGCGGCCGTTCTCCGACGACAAGCTGAAAGCCTCGCTGAAGCGGCTTGCCCGCACCGCGGTCGATGACGTGCTGGCGGCTGTCGGGCGCGGCGAGATGTATTCCGGCGATGTGGTCAAGGCGGTCTATCCCGATCTCGAGCTCGAAAAGCGCGGCGCGCCCGAGACGAAGTCGGCCGGCGCGACCACAGGCAACGGCAAGGGCTGGTTCGAGCTGCGCAAGGGCGACAACCTCAAATTCAAGCTGCCGGGCGAGGCGCCCGACGCCGACAGCACCGCCATCCCGATCCGCGGGCTCGGCGGCGATCTGCCGGTGCGTTTCGCGCCCGATGGCGGCGCCGTGCCGGGAGACCGCATCGTCGGCATCCTGACACCGGGCGAGGGGGTGACGATCTACCCGATCCAGTCGACCGCGCTCGCCGCCTTCGACAACGAGCCCGAACGTTGGCTCGATGTGCGCTGGGATCTCGACGACAAGGCACCGCAGCGCTTTCCGGCCCGCATCAAGCTGAACTCGATCAACGAGCCCGGCTCGCTCGCCCAGATCACCACGACGATCGCCGAGCATGACGGCAATATCGACGCGGTCGCGATGGTGCGCCCGAATCCGGACTTCACCGATGTGACGATCGATCTGACGGTCTGGGACCTGAAGCATCTCAGCGCCATCATCAGCGAATTGCGCGAGAAGCGGGTGATCAGCCGGGTCGAGCGCGTGGTGGGGTAGAGCGTTTTCCACACAGGCCGGACCGTCGTTGCGAGCACCCGGGTCTTGCCTTCGGCAAGCCCGAGTACAGGCTCCGCGAAGCAATCCAGGGGGACGTCGAGCCAGGGGACGTCGATTCTGCCGCCCCTGGATTGCTTCGTCGCTTTGATCCTCGCAATGACGACCTGCGGTCGCCCCGGATGACGGAGCCTCGTTCTTAGCCTTGCCGGTGCAGAGCGGGATGCTCGCTCAATGCGCGAAGAAGTGCATGCCGCCATCGACGGGGATGACGGCGCCGGTGATGTAGCGCGCCTGTGGCGAGGCCAGGAAGGCCACGAGATGCCCGATATCCTCGGGCTCGCCGAAATAGCCGGCCGGGATGTTGCGGGCGATGAAGGCCTGGCGGCCTTCCTCCGTGGGGTGCAGCCTGGTGAGAATCTGCTCGCTGTTGATCCGGCCGGGCGGGATCGTGTTGATGGTGACGCCCTCGGCGGCGACATCGCAGGACAGTCCCTTCGCCCAGAGATGCAGCGCGGCCTTGGCTGCGCTCGCCGCGTTCAGGCCGCGCGGCTCCATCGAGCCGCTGATGTTGACGATCCGGCCCCAGCGCCGGGCCCGCATCGCTGGCAGCACGGCTTCGCTCAATCGCCGTGCAGCGGTGAAGTTGAGGGCGAAGGCCTCGTCCCAGGCGGCGTCGGCAGCATCTGTCGCGATCGGCCTGGAGCCCCCGGCGCTGTTGACCAGGATGTCGATCCGGCCCAGCGCCGCCGTCGCCTCGCTGGCGATGCGGGCGACATCGCCAGCATCCGTGATGTCGCCGAGCACGATCACCGGAGGCCGCCCGCCGGCAGCCGTGATCTCTTGCACGAGCTTCTCCAGAAGCTCGCCGCGCCGTGCCGTGACAGTGACATGGGCGCCTTCCCCCGCGAGCACGCGGGCGATGCCGGCGCCGATGCCCGAGCTTGCCCCGGTGACGAGAGCGGTTCGTGAAGCGAGATCGAGATCCATGGCCGGTCCTCAGGCTTGTGACGGGGCAAGAGCCGGATGATTTCAGCTGGGATCACCAAGTGATCCCAGCTGAAATCTGAATCGGTCTCTCATCTAAAGAGTTAGAGTATCCGCAATGCCTGAGGCGCCGATGCTGGGCAATTGGCCGGGCATGCGTCGCGACGATGGCGTCGAACCCGAGGCGCAAGGCGCCGGCTCCTGTCATGGCCAGGGCCGCGTACGGAAATGCTGGAAACTCTTGCGCATCCTGCTCTAACTGCGCCGATGGAATGGACCGACGAAGGCACGATCATCGGGCAGCGTCAGCATGGCGAAAACTCCGTGATCCTGGAGGTGATGACGCTCGCGCATGGTCGCCATCTCGGCCTCGTGCGCGGCGGCCGCTCGTCGAAGGTCCAGGCTTCGCTCCAGCCCGGCAACGCCGTCTCGTTGACCTGGCGGGCGCGGCTCGATGAACATCTCGGCGAGTACAAGGTCGAATTGCTGAAATCGCATGCGGCGCGCTTGATCGAGGCGCCGGTCGCGCTCTATGGGCTGGCGACGATCGCGGCGCTGCTGCGCCTGCTGCCGGAGCGCGATCCTCACCCCGCGCTGCATGAAGGGCTCGCCGTCCTGATCCAGCATCTCGACGAACCGCGCCTGGCGCCGGCGCTGGTGGTGCGCTTCGAGCTCGCCATGCTATCGGAGCTCGGCTTCGGTCTCGATCTCACGCGCTGCGCCGTGACGGGGGCGATGGAGGACCTCAGCCATGTCTCGCCGAAATCCGGCAAGGCGGTCAGCAGCCGGGCGGCCGAGCCCTATCGCGACCGCCTGCTCGCGCTTCCGGCCTTTCTCTGGGAAGGGCAGGGCGCTCGCGCGCCGACTGCGACCGACATCGCGGCGGGCTTCGCGCTGACCGGCTTCTTCCTGCGCCGCCATCTCTACGAGCCGCGCGGGCTGGCCGAGCCGGCCGAGCGGGCGCGACTGGTCGAGCTCGCGACGAAAATCCACTGATTTTTCCGCGTTTGTGGGCCTGTGCGCTTGGCGAAGCCTGTACGCAACCTGCATCGTTGTGCGAAGTGATTCGCGCCGTCTCCCTCAGCCCTCATCCTGAGGAGCGCTCCGCAGGAGTGCGTCTCGAAGGGTGCTCCAGCCCGCGCCTTCTGGAACATCCTGCGAGACGCCGCTTGCGCGGCTCCTCAGGATGAGGGCTGTGGAATGGACTGCACTGAGAGTTGGTAAGGTATTCCCATGGGCAAGCCTGTCGAGCCGCCGCCGGAGGATGAATCCGAGCGCATCGATCTGAAGACCGCGCTGGAAGAGCGCTATCTCGCCTATGCGCTCTCCACCATCATGCATCGCGCCCTGCCCGATGCCCGCGACGGCCTGAAGCCGGTGCATCGTCGCATCCTGCACGCCATGCGGCTGCTCAGGCTCGACCCCGGCCAGGTCCACAAGAAATGCGCCCGTATCGTCGGCGACGTCATCGGTAAGTTCCATCCGCATGGCGACCAGTCGGTCTATGACGCACTGGTGCGTCTCGCCCAGGATTTCGCCCAGCGTTATCCGCTCGTCGATGGGCAGGGCAATTTCGGCAATATCGACGGCGATAACGCCGCCGCCTATCGCTACACCGAAGCGCGCATGACCGAGGTCGCGCGCCTTCTGCTCGACGGTATCGAGGAGGACGCGGTCGACTTCCGCGAGACTTACAACGGCGAGGACGAGGAGCCCATCGTACTCCCGGCCGCCTTCCCGAACCTGCTCGCCAATGGCTCGCAAGGCATCGCGGTCGGCATGGCGACCTCGATCCCGCCGCACAACGCCGCCGAACTCTGCGACGCCGCGCTCTATCTGATCCAGCACCCGGAAACCTCTTCCGAACAGCTGATGACCTTCGTGCAGGGGCCGGATTTTCCCACTGGCGGCATCATCGTCGAGACCCGGGCCTCGATGGCCGAGACCTACCGCACCGGGCGCGGGGCCTTCCGCACCCGGGCGCGCTGGGTCAAGGAGGATCTGGAGCGTGGCGCCTGGCAGGTCGTCGTCACCGAGATTCCCTATATGGTCCAGAAGGGCCGGTTGATCGAGAAGATCGCCGAGCTGCTCAACGACAAGAAGCTGCCTCTGGTCGCCGACCTGCGCGACGAGTCGGCCGAGGACATCCGCGTCGTCATCGAACCGCGTGCCCGCAATGTCGATCCCAATCTGATGATGGAATCGCTCTTCCGGCTCTCGGAGCTCGAGGCGCGCATCTCGATGAACATGAACGTGCTGACCGGCGGTCTGGTGCCGCGCGTGCTCGGCCTCAACGAGGCTCTGCGTGCCTGGCTCGACCATCGCCGCGAAGTGCTGCTGCGCCGCTCGCGCTTCCGGCTCGGCCAGATCGACAAGCGGCTGGAGATCCTGCGCGGCCTCTTGATCGTCTATCTCGACCTCGATCGCGTCATCAAGATCATCCGCGAGGAGGATGAGCCCAAGGTCGAGTTGATGCGTTTCTTCGAGCTGTCCGAGCTCCAGGCCAACGCGATTCTCGACACCCGGCTGCGTTCGTTGCGCAAGCTGGAGGAGATGCAGCTCAAGACCGAGCTCGACGAATTGACCAAGGAGAAGAGCCAGATCGAGGAGCTGCTGGGATCGGAGCCGATCCAGTGGAAGCTCATCCAGCACGACATCCGCGAGGTGAAGAAGCTCTTCGGCCCCGAGACCGCAATCGGAAAGCGCCGCACCTCCTTCGCCGATATGCCCGACACGACCGATGTCGACCTGACCCAGGCCATGGTCGAACGCGAGCCGGTGACGGTGGTGATCTCGAAGAAGGGCTGGATCCGGGCGCTGAAGGGCCATGTCCAGGATCAGTCGACGCTGACCTTCAAGGGCGATGACGGGCTGAAGACGGCCTTCTTCACGGAGACGACGGCCAAGCTGCTGGTGCTGGCCTCGAACGGCAAGGTCTTCACGCTGGAGGCCTCCAAGCTTCCAGGCGGGCGCGGCTTTGGCGATCCGATCCGCCTGATGATCGAGCTCGAGGAGACCGCCGAGATCGTCTCGGCCTTCCCATATCGGCCGGGGCTGAAGCTCCTGATGGTGACGACGGATGGGCGCGGCTTCGTCGCCTCGACCGACGATGTCGTGGCCAACACCCGCAAGGGTCGGCAGGTGCTGAATGTCGAGGCGCCGGTGCTTGCCCTGCTCGCCGTGCCGGCGGAGGGCGACCATGTCGCGATCATCGGCGAGAACCGCAAGCTCAACTGCTTCCCGCTTTCGGAAGTGGCCGAGATGGCACGCGGCAAGGGCGTGCGCCTGCAGCGCTACAAGGATGGCGGTGTCTCCGACGCCAAGGTCTTCAAGCTGGCGGACGGCTTGACCTGGCGCGACACTTCGGGCCGGACCTGGACGGTGGCGCAGGGCGAGCTGATGGAATGGCTCGGCCACCGCGGTGAATCCGGCCGCCTGCCGCCAAAGGGCTTCGCCAAGAACAACAAGTTCGGGGGGTAAATCCTTCTCCCCTGGCGGGAGAAGGTGGCGCGTAGCGCCGGATGAGGGGGCGTCGTGAGCTCAATCTCTGGCGCGTATAAGCCAAACCGGATAAGGCACGGCGCCCCCTCATCCGTCAGCGCTTCGCGCTGCCACCTTCTCCCGCCAGGGGAGAAGGGAAGAGAGCGTCGCGCCTGCGCGAACCTTCAGGAAAGCCCTAATTTATCAAAATGTTGAAGCCGAACGCTGATTCAAATTACAAGCGGCTTGAATCAGATCGGCAACGCCCTCAGCGAATCGCCTGCCCGACGACGCCGACTTCGAGTCCCAGCGTCAGATTATTCGTCACCGCCCATTCGGCACCGACATAGGCCTCGGGCCTGACCGCGATATCCGAGCGCGAGAACGGGGCCGACCAGGGCGAGCCTCCGAAGCGCAGCGTCTCATTGGCCGCCGACATGCCGACCTTGGTGTAGAGCAGGACGTCGGGGGTCGCGAGCACGCCAGCCTTGATCTGGAAGGCGCCGGCGAAGTCGCGGGTATAGGCGACATTGCCGAAGCTCGGCGTGCCATAGCCGCCGATCGCGGGCATGTATTGCAGCGCGCCGACGATGCCGTAGACGAAGTTGCCTTCGCGACGCATCGTCCCTGCCTCGAGCCCGAAGGTCGGGCCGGCCGAGGTGCCCAGCCGCTTCGAGCTCGTCACCTGGAAACCGCTGGAGATGCGAGCGTAATTGCCCTCCCACTTCACGCCGCCGGGCGCGAGCGTCGGCTCCGACCAGGCGAAGGAGGGCAGGGAGTCGAACGTGCTGAAGGGCAGGAAGACCTGCGCCTGGGCGCTCGCCGCGCTCAAGGCGAGCGCGCATAACGCGCCGGAGAGAAGCGAACATCTCACGTCGAAGGCATCCTCGCGACCAACCGTGCAACATCTAGCAGAAAGGGCGGCGATTGTCGCGGTTTTGTGGCGGGTCACCTGCCGGCCGCGGTTCAGGCCAGTTTCAGCCTGAGCTTGAGGAAGCGCAGCGTGCGCTCTGCCGTCGCCGAATCGAGCTTCATATAGCTCTTCAGATCGTCCTCGGCGGCCTTCCTGGCGAAGATCAGGCGCAGCGCGCGCAGAGTCAGGATCGCCTCGAAAGCGGGTGCGCCGAGATTCAGGGCGCGGCACAGCACTGCGATGCCGCTGACGTCGCGCTGCATCAGGATTCGCAGGGCTTGCTCGATGCTGATGTCGCCAACCTGCGCAAAGACCTGCGCCAGATGATAGGCGCGGTCCTCTTCGGCGAGCATGATGACGACATCGTCGAGCGTGCGTTTGTCGGCGGCGAGATCGACCAGCAGCAATTTCACTTCCAGCCGATGCTGGCGTGCTTGCCGCGCGAGCGTCACGGCCTCGTCATTGGGCTTGGACCAGAGCCCGTTCTCATCGCTGAGCTCCTCGACGATGCGCATCACGCGGCTGGCCCGGTTCGGGCTCAGATTGGAGCGCGTCGAGAGGGCGAGGCCAATTCCCGCGTCGCCGGCGCTCCGTTCGATCAGGCGTTCGAAGCCCTTGTCGGAGAGGTCGGCGCCCTCATTGCTGCTGACGGTCTCGAGCACCACCCGATCGCCGCGTTCGACCAGAATCTCGGTCACGCTCTCCGACAGCCGGCTGCGCTCGGCGATGGCGGCGAGGTGGCGCTGCGACTGGCTGACGGCGATGGCAGCGAGATCGGCGTCGGTCAGCACCGGCGAGAGCTTCAGCACGAGGCGGGCGACCTCGCTGTCGGGGTCGCCCGCCAGCGAGGTCGCGACCTCGCGCGGCAGGCTCTCCATCTCCGCAACCTGCTCGGCATAGTGCTTGCGGCCGTCGCTTTCGAGGCGGGGCAGCGTGTGCAGCGCGATCTGGCCGTAATGCTCCTTGGCGACCTCGGTCGGCTCGTCGTCGAGCAGGAACAGGTCCGTGACGGCGTTCAGCAGCTGCCGACGCGAATCCGACGACATGTCGGCCGGCATCTGGGTCAGGAAACGCAGCATCGGATCCTCGGGACGATTGACGATTTCGCAAAATGCCGCACCAGCACTTGCTTTACTCTTAAGCTGACCGCGCGTTTCGCGAGTATTGCCGTGAGATCGATAAGTTTTCCGTGTGCCGCCGAGCTCTTCTCGCGAGAATAGCGCGAGAAGAGCGATAACACAACTTTAGGTTGCTATTCTTCTCGACAGCAGGCGGTCGAGGAGCAGCATCGCGATCAGCGATGCGCCCACGAGCGGGAAGATCGCGCCGCCGACCGCCAGGATGGCGAAGACGCCGTAGAGCGTTCCCGGCCGAGCTGGCAGTGGCGGCACGCCGAGGCGCCCCGCAGGACGGCGCTTCCACCACATCACGCCGGCCGAAACCGCGAGCAGGATGATCGCGACGCAAGCCGCGAGCATGAGGAGCTGGTTCGCCAGCCCGAATTCCTGGCCCATATGGACATTGATGCCCCATTCCAATGCCTTGCCGAGGGGGCCGTAATCGGCATAGCCCATATCGATCAACGGCTCGCCGCTATACTGGTCGAGATGGACCACGCGCTGGCGCGACAGGTCGTTGGGGTAGACCGAGCCGGTATAGACGCCCTTGGGGCCGGCGGGCAGGTTCACGGCATATCCGGGTGCGAGGTGAAGCGCATCGAAGCGCGCAATGGCAGCGTCGAGCCCGATCGCCTGCCCGGGATTTGCGTTCGATTCCGGCATCTTCGCCTGTTCGAGCGACCAGGCGGTCGGGCCATGCTGATGCAGGTGATCCTCCGACATCGGCACCGCGACGCGCACGCCGGCCGGGTAGCCGAAATTGTTGCCATTGGCCCATTCATTGACTTTGGCGCCCCAGAACACCGACCAGGGCATGCCCGAGATTGCGAGGAAAACGATGAAGACCCCGGCGAAGATGCCGGTGACGGCGTGGAGATCGCGCCAGAATACGCGCTGGCGCGGCTGTCCCCGCACCGTGACCACGCCGCCGCCACCTTTGCGCGGCCACCACAGATAGATGCCGGTCGCGACCAGCAGGATCGACCAGCCGCCGACGATCTCGATCACGCCATTCGCGACCGGCCCGAAATAGGCCAGGCTGTGCAGCTGCCGCACCACCCACATCACCGTCCCCCGGTCACTGAGCATGCCGAGCACGCGGGCGTCGTATGGGTCGACATAGGCGACCTGTCGCGTACCCGTGGCATCGCGGATCGTCACTTCGGCTGAGGCGCGGTCGGTTTCAGGAGGGACATATTTCACCGCTCGCCCTGGGGCCGCTGCGAGCGCGCTGGCGACGATCTCACTCGGTTTGCGCGGCGCGTCCACGCGCCGCTCGACCTGCTTCAGATCGCGATGGATCAGCCTGTCGAGATCCTGGTGGAACAGGTAGAGCCCCCCGGTCACCGCGAGCAGGATGAGGAAGGGGAGCGTCATCAGCCCGGCATAGAAATGCCAGCGCCAGACGGCGCGATAAAAGGATGCGGCGCGGTCGGCGGCGCGCGTGGGCGCGGCCTCCGCCGTGGAAACGGTGGTCATGGAATGGATCCTGAGCTGGAGAAGAACGGGCGGGTTCAGCTCAGGATGGGTGGGGCGCGTGCGCCCAGGGGGTAGAGGAGCGCTGCGCGCAATGGCGTGCTCGGGCGGCGCTCTGCCGTTTCCGCCGCAGCGAAGCGGTTGATGCGTGCGGGCAGGGCGATGGCATCGGGCGCAGGCAGTGCGCCCGCGATCGAGGCGCAACCCATGACGCAGCAATCGGGTGTCGGAGCCGGGTTGCCCGGAATTTCTTGCGTGACCGTCGAGCCGGGCGTGCAGAGAACATGCGTCAGCGTGGTGGCGGGCGAGGCGGCAAGACCCGCCCCGATCGCATAGAGCACGCCTTGCACGATGAGCGCATAGGCCAGGACCAGCGCAACCGCGCTGCGTCCCAGCCTGATCCTGTCGATCATCGCGCCCATAGCCACCGGCTAAGGCGCGTCATCCCTTTGGTCAATCGCCAATCCGGGCAATCGCCTGTTCAGCGAGACAGGCGCTTGAACGAACCTTACGGTCGACGCGGGGCATCGGTTTGAATTTCGATCGTCTTGCTCGTCCCGTCGCCCGAGAGCTTGGCCTTCATGCGGGTGAAGCGCATGCCGCGCTCGGCCGCGGCCGAGTCGATTTGGGCGTAGTGACGCAGGTCATCCTCGATGCGCTTATTGGCGAACATCAATCGCCTCGCGCGCAGTGCCAGGATCGCCGCAAAGGCGGGATAGCCGACATCCAGTGCGCGGCAGGCCAGGGCAATGCCGTTGGTGTCCCGGCGCAACAGGGTTCTAAGCGCATGCTCGACCGCGATCTCCGCCTCCCGAGCGATGACCTGGGCGAGATGATAGGCGCGGTCTTCCTCTGCGAGCATGAGCAGCACGTCGTCCAGCAGGCGCGTCTTCGCCGCCAGATCCGTCAGGAGGCCGGTCACTTCGAGCCGCTGCTGGCGAGCCTGCTGGGCGATGGCGCCAGCCTCGTCCTTCGCATCGGCATTGCCGCCGTCTTCACTGCCGAGCTCCGCGAGAATGCGCATCACGCGCTCGGCGCGCTCCTGCGTAAGGTCCGAGCGGACCGCGACCGTCCGGTTGATCTCCGGCTCCTCGCGGCCGCGCTCCAGCAGCTGGTCGAAGCCGTTGTCGGAGAATTGCGCGCCTTCATTGCCGCCGACCGTCTTCAGCACGCCGTTGTCGCCGCGCTTTACCAGGATATCGGTCACCTTTTCGGACAGGCGCGCGCGTTCTGCTATCGCCGTAAGGTGGTCCTGCGACTGGTTCAGGGCGATGGCTGCGAGGTCGCGATCGGTCAGGACTGGTGAAAGCCGCAGGACGAGGCGCGCGACATCGCTTTCGGGGTCGCCGGCCAGGGCATTGGCGACGCTGCGCGGCAGGTTCGGTTCCGCCGCGACCTCGTCCGCATAGGTCTGGCGTGCGCGCCTGTCGATGTGCCCCAGCGAGGAGAGTGCGATCTCGCCATAATGGTACTTCGACGTCACCGTCGGGTCAGGATCGTAGAAAAACAGCTTCGTGACCAAGTGAAGCAGGCGACGGCGTGATTCCGCCGAGGTCTCGCTAGCAAGTTTGTACAAGGAGTCCAGCATGACGCCCCCAAGCCGTTACCAGAGCATGCCAAGCTTGCGCGAAGCTTGCCTCATTGTGGCTCAAGGCGCCCGCCGCGCAACAATTGCCCCATATTGGCGTGAACAAAACCTGTCGCCGCGGCGCCAGAGCGTTTTCGAGCGAAGTGGTCGCCGGTTCGCGTGAAGAAAACGCGTTAAAATAAAAGGCCGGAGCAATGTCCGATCCAGCTGGATGGGACATTGCTCCGGCGGCGAGGGATATGCGCTGTCAGCCGGCCGGCAGGCAAGACGGGCCCAATGGCTCGAAACTCTTATAGGTCAGGATGAATTCCTGATGCCCGAGTTCCTCGGATTTGGTCCGCGCGCCCTGGCCCAATGAGACCACGAGGTCGCGGATTTCCGTGCCGACCTGATCGAGCCCGGCGCGCCCCTCGAGAATGCGGCCGGCATCGACATCCATGTCGTCTTGCATGCGCCGATAGGTCTCGGGATTGGCGCAGATTTTCACGACGGGCGAAATCGCCGAGCCCACGACCGAGCCGCGCCCCGTCACGAACAGCACGCAATGCGCGCCGCAGGCGATCAGCTCCGCGATCTCGGCATTGTCGTTGATGTTGGGGAAGCCGAAACGCACCTCGCCATCGGGCACGACATCGAGCAGATACAAGCCCCCGCGCGGTGGGATGTCGCCGGGCTTGAGCAGGCCGGAAATGGCTGATGCCCCTGATTTGGCGTAGGCGCCCATCGATTTCTCCTCGATGGTCGAGAGCCCACCCTCGGCATTGCCGGCGGCGAAGGAGCCATAGCCCAGCGTGGCGTAATAGCGCGCCGCCTTGGCGACGGACTGCTCCAGGATCCGGCCGAGCTCGGGCGTGATCGCGCGCGCCGCCATGATGTGCTCGCAGCCGATCAATTCGCCGGTCTCTTCAAAAATGCAGGCAGCGCCCTCGGTGATGAGCTGATCGAAGGCACGTCCCGCCGCCGGGTTTCCGGTGATGCCGGAGGTGCCGTCGGAGCCGCCGCAGACCGTGCCGATAATGAGCTCGGAGACCGCCATCGGCACGGTGTCCTGCCGGTCGAGGACGGCGCGCTGCGTCTCGACCCAGGCGCGCCCCTCCTTGATCGAGGCGCGGGTGCCGCCGGTGCCCTGGATGATGATCGTCTTCACCGGTCGGCCCGAAGCCGCGACCACGCGCTCCAGCGCATATTTGTTGAAGCTCTCGCAGCCGAGCGAGACCATCAGCACCGCGCCGACATTGGGGTGGGTGCAGAGCCGCTCCATCATCTTTTCAGCATAGGCATTGGGATAGCAGCCGGGAAAGCCGATGACGTGGACGTCGTTCTCGCGCCAGGGCAGGGCGATCTCACGGGCGACATGGTGGGCGCATTCGACGAGATAGGCGACCGCGACGGTGTTGCGGATGCCCTTGCGCCCGTCTGAGCGCAAATAGCCGGCAAGCTCGGTCATGCGTTCATCCCCGTCTTGTGTTCGTCGTCCTTGCGCTCGTCTTCCAGATGGTAGGTCGGCGTGTAGTCGCTCTTGATGTTCTGGACATGGACATGGCAACCCGCCGCGATCGCGACCGTCGCGACGCCGATCGGCGCGCCATATTTCAGGATTTTCTCGCCAGGCGCGATCGCCCGCCGCGCGATCTTGTGGGCGAGGGGGATGTCGCGGTCGAGGGCTGCCTTGCCGGCGCCGGTCTCGACCGCCTCGCCAGCAGGCAGCCGCATCCGCGCGACGAAGACGTTGTCGCGTGGATCGAGCAGGATCAGGCGTGGATCATGCGTGCTCGCTGGAACTTGCGTGCTCATCAGAATTTGCCGAACTGCAGATAGGCCGCTTGCGGATCGGTGCCGGCCAGGATCGCGGTGCGGACCTTGTTCTCGGTCGAGATCGCGGCTTCGGACTTGTCCAGTACCTCCTCGATCACCTCGATGGGAATCCGCACCACGCCGTCGCGGTCGCCGAGGATGTAGTCGCCCGGCCGGATCCAGACGGCGCCGATCTTGATCGGCTCGTCGATCGTCTTGGGCAGCCAGAATCCGACGATGTCGCGCGGCGTATAGGCCTTGAAATAGGCCTGGAAGCCCATCTCGATCATGAATTCGGTGTCACGCGAGAGGCCGTCGATGACGCAGCCGCGCACGCCCTTGTTCTTCAGCGTCTCGGCCGAGAGCTCGCCCATCAGCGCGACTTCCTCGGTGTTGGGCTGGCAGACCCAGACATGGCCGGGCCTGGCGGCCGAAAGCAGGCCGGTCCAGCCGAGCAGGGTCTCATGCGCATCGAACGCGCCGGTCTTGCCTTCGACGGTGAAGGCGGGCCCAGCCAGCTTGGTTCCCGGCAGGAGCGGGCGCAGTTCCGGCGGCAGAGTGAAATCGGTCAGCCCCATGGCGCGCATCACGTCATGGATGATGCCGGTGTAGCAGCGCTCGAGCCGCTGGGTCAGGTCTTCGCTCATAATTCCTCCACGCTGGTCTCTGCATGCGACGAAGGCGTCGCCCGGACCGGTTGGCGTCAGAGTGCGGGCAGGGCAAGGCTGCCGCAAGCGCGTTTTTTGCGCGGCGTGAATGCGTTTCAATCGGTTTAATTAGGATGGGTCGACGCGTTCCCAGCCCAAGGGAGACAGGCGTTCCTGAGGCAGAAAGCGCGCCTTGTAGGCCATCTTGGGCGAGCCCTCGACCCAATAGCCGAGATAGACATAGGGCAGGCCGAGCTTTCGAGCCCGCTCGATATGGTCGAGCACCATGAAGGTGCCGAGCGAACGCGCCTCCAGATTGGGGTCGAACACCGAATAGACCATCGAGAGCCCGTCGCTCAGCGTGTCGGTCAGCGCCATCGCGAAGAGATCGCCCTGGCCGCGGCCGGTGAAGCCGCTATCGGGACCGCGCCGACGGTATTCGATCAGCGAGGTCTCGACATGGCTGTCCTCGACCATCATCGCGAAATCGAGCGCCGACATCGTCGCCATGCCGCCCTCGGGGTGGCGTTCGTCGAGATAGGAGCGGAACAGGGAATAGTGCTCGGAGCGCGGCTGCGGCGGCAGCACCTGGCCGACCAGGTCACTGTTGCGCGAGGCCACCTTGCGGAAGCTGCGCGACGGACGGAAGTCGTCGACGCAGACCCGCACCGAGACGCAGGCCCGGCAGGTCTCGCAGGCCGGGCGATAGGCGATGCTTTGCGAGCGCCGGAAGCCGCCCTGGCTCAGCACATCGTTGAGGTCGCGCGCACGCGCGCCCACGAGATGCGTGAACACCTTGCGCTCCTCGCGCCCCGGCAAATAGGGGCACGTGGTCGGTGATGTCAGGTAAAATTGCGGGGCATCCCGCAACGGGCGCGTCACGTCTCGAACCTTCGAACCTGCTGCTGATGACCGCGAATGCTAGATCATGTTCCTGCTCGGTGGAAATGGCAACGTCGCGTGAACGGCAATGGTCGGGCTAAGCCTTTTTGGCCAAGTCGCGGGACGCCTCGGCTCAAAGTTTGGGTGGGCCCAGATCCGGCATCTCGAGCGGCGGCGGCATCATCTGTTGGAAGCGCTGCTGGATATCGGCCTCCGAAGCGGTCGGCTGCGCGGCGATAGCCTGGCTGGATCGGCCCGGATGCGTCAGCGCGGGCCAGGCGATGACGGCCGCGACGATCAGCATCTGCGCGATCAGGAAGGGGGCGAGGCTTTTCGCTATTGCGCCGAGCGGCGCGGCGGCGCTGGCGGCGCTGCGCGTCATCATCAGCGCATAGCCGAGCGGCGGCAGCAGAAAGCTCGTCTGCAGCACGAGCAGGGTCAGCACCGCGACCCAGACGGCGTCATCGGCCCGCATCAGCATCGGCGGCATGATGATCGGAATCAGCACGAAGATGATCTCGAAGGCGTCGAGCACGAAGGCGGCGAGTGCGATGAGGCCGAGCCCGAGCAGTACGATTCCGAGCGGCCCACCCGGGGCAGCGCTCATCCAGGACGCGATCAGCTTGTCGCTGCCGAGAATGCGGAAGACGAGGGTGAAGGTCGTGGCGGCGATCAGCAGGGCCAGCAACGCGCCCGTCATTGCGATGGTGTCGTCGAGCGCGCCGCGCAGGCGCGGGCCGTCCAGCCCGCCGCCGAGCCAGCCGGCAAGGCAGAGCCCGACAGCGCCCATGGCCGCGGCCTCGACCGCGTAGAAGGCGCCGCTGGCGACACCAGCGAGCAGCGTCGCGATGAAGCAGAGCGTCGCTCCGGCGGTGATCCAGTCGCGCGGGCTCAGGCGCTCGCGCAGCGTGCTGGTGCCGCGCGTCCGCAGGCCGCGAACCGTTGCGATGACGAGGCAGGCGCCGAGGAAGAGCGCGGCCGGCAGCATGGCGCCGCGAAACACGTCCTGCGTGTTGACGATCCGCGCGATGCGGCCCGTGCTGTTCAGCGCGATGGTGTGCGCGGTCATCATCGCATCGCCGAGCAGGATGAGCACCAGCGAGGGGGGCACCAGCACACCCAGCGTGCTTGCGACCGCGATCAGCGCGATCCGGTCCGCTGGCCGGACATGGCGGCGCGTCAGCGCCGGTTCGACCGAACGGGTGAGCGCGATCGCATTCGCGCTGACCGAACCGTTCATCGGCCCCAGCACGGCGCCGAGCATGAGCGCCGCCGCCGGGGCGCCGGTGGGGCGGCCGCCCGATACGCCCAGGCCCGCGCGAAACAGCGTGTCGGCCAGGGGCAGTCGGTTGAGCAACGCACCCATCGCGGCGAAGAGCGGCAATGCCTGGAGCAGGTCGGATTCGAGCAGGCCGACGACACGGTTGGGCAGGGCAAAGAAGATGCCGGGCTCGATTGCGCCGGTCAGCATGGCCAGGGCCGCACCCAGATTGGCGACGCCGATCAGGATGCCCCAGACGGGCAGGCCGGTTGCGACGGCGCCGAGCGCGACGCCGAGCAGCATGAGCAGGCCGAGGATGGGCGTCACGGCTCTTGTGCCTTGCACGGCTCCTGCGCCCCGCAGGCCGGGGCGTCGCGGCGCAGGATGTCTGCGATGGCCTGAAGCAGGACCAGCAGGGCCAGGAGCGAGGCGCAGGCTTTGACCAGGAAATAGCCGGGATTGCTGGTGTCGGGAAAAGCTTCGAGCTGCGCCAGCGTGCTCAGGAGAGCGGAAAAGCCGGTTACCAGGAGAAAGACGGCCCAGGGCGCCAGGGCGACCAGCCCCAGCACACGGCCAAGGCATGCGCGCGTTCCCGGCGCAAAGTGATGCGCCAGCGTATCGGCGGCGAGATGCCGGCCCGCGCGCGTCGCTGCGGTCACGGCGACCGCGACATAGAGCGCAAACAGGCACTGCCCGAGATCATTGGCCTCGCGCGACCCGGCCTTCACCAGATCGCGCAGCGGCCATTGCAGGAACAGGATCGCGACCAGCGGCAGCGCCAGCCAGCGGGCCGCGTCGACGCTTGCCTGGATGAAGCGATCGATCACCGCGACGAACTGCGCCATTCCGATATGAGCCCCATGCCGAACGACGATACGAGAGCATGCCGGGGAGTGCCCGCGAAGCGATTTTGCCGCCCAGCCTGGGCCATCCACAGCGCGGATGTGCGGCATGCCGGTAGGAGGCTGCTCTGCTCGCGCCGCGGTTGCGTTGTGCCCCGCAGGGGGCCATTTTCGCGACGGGCCCGATTCAGGCCGCCCTGACCGCGAGGGGATCGCGATGACAATCGAGAAAGTCTCGCTGACCGAGGAAAAGGAAACCCTCCTCATCACGCTCTACAGCAAGGCCGGAGAGAGCCTTCTGCCGGATTCCCTGCTGCAGGACCGCTTTGCCGCCGAGGCCGTCAGCAAGATCGACTACGACTTCGCGAAGCTCAGGATCGACCGCGACCTGATGATCGGCGTGGCGATGCGCGCTCATATCCTCGACGGCTGGACCCGCGATTTCATCGCGCACCATCCCGATACGACCGTGCTGCATCTCGGTTGCGGGCTGGACAGCCGGATCTTCCGGATCGATCCGCCGCCGGGCATCGCCTGGTTCGATGTCGATTATCCCGAGGTCGTCGCATTGCGCCGGCGCCTCTATCCGAAGCGCGCAGGCTACAGTCTGATCGGCGCCTCGGTGACGGACCCGGCCTGGCTCGGCGAGGTGCCGACGGACCGCCCGGCGCTTATCCTCGCCGAAGGGCTTCTGCCCTATATCGCCGAGGATGAGGTGCCGCGTCTGCTCCGCAGGCTGACGGAGCATGTCGCGAGCGGCGAACTGGCCTTCGACGGCTATAGCTGGCTTGGCCTCTGGTTCATCGGGAACCAGCCTTCGGTCCGGGCGACCGGAGCGACGCTGCATTGGGCGCTCGACGACCCGCGCGAACTCGAGGCGCAGGTTCCGCGCCTGAAGCTGATGACCGAATTGATGGCCTATGATCCGGACGGCTACGATCCGCGGCAGCTCGCCAGGATGTCATGGCCGGCACGGCTAGCGGCAAGCGTCTTCACCGCGATTGCGCCCCTGGCGAGACTGGGTCGGCTCCTGCGCTACCGTTTCTGACGTTTGCCCACTTCGCTCGAAAACGCGCCGTCATCCCGGAGCTGCGCCGCTGACGCGGCTCGTCCAGGATGACGCTCGGTTCCATGCCAATTGTTGGATCATGCCAAAACGGCATGGTGCCCACCTCGTTCGAAAACGCTGTGCGCTCTCAGCCGCGCACCACGACCAGCCCGGTCAGCAGATCATGCCCGAAGCGTCGGTCGGCGCGCACGAAGCCGCAGCCGATATCGAGCAGCCACAGCGCGACCGTTCCGGCCGCGACATAAAACAGCAGCGCATGCACCGCGGCCGCGACCCCATCGGGCCGCCCGCCATTGGCGGTCTCGACCTTGAGGCCCGCCATGCGCATGCCCCAGGTCGCCTGGCGTGGGCCGCCAATCGTCAGCGCGGCATAGCCGAGCGCGGTCGCGACGGTCGCGATCGGGATCAGCAGCCAGGTCGCGCCGAAGGTGACGATGCCCAGGATGCCGAGCAGCACGATGATCAGCCAGCCCAGGAAGAACAGGATGATGATATCGCCGATCCAGGCGAAGAGCCGCGAGCTCAGCACGCCGCTGACGTCCTGTAACGGGCGCGGGTCGATCGGCGTGATCGGGGATTGGCCGTAGCGCGGGTCGCTCATCGAAAGGGTCGTCCTGCTCCGGGCGCGGGGGGAAACCGAAAAAAGCCGCGCCGTTCCCCACAATGTTTGATCAGCGTCCCGGTTCCGCAAGCCCGCGCGGCAAAACCCGATGCGGCGCGAAGCCGTTGGCGCGCAGCATCGCTTCGATCGCCTGCGAATGCGCGGCTCCGCGCGTCTCCACCGTGACGTCGAGGCTCACGCCCTTGGCGGGCACGTCGAGGAAGAGCCGGCCATGGCTGACCTCCAGGATATTGGCGCCCTGATCGCCGAGCAGGCTTGCGACCTTGCCGAGCAGGCCCGGCCGGTCGCTGGTGGTGAGGCGGAAGGCGACGATGCGGTCCTCGCGCTCCAATTCGCGCACCATGATCGCCGCCAGCAGGCGGGTGTCGATATTGCCGCCGCAGAGCACGAGCCCGACCTTGCGGCCGGCATAGCGCTGCGGTTCCTTCAGCATGGCGGCGAGGCCCGCCGCGCCTGCACCTTCAGCCAGCGTGTGCTGGAGGCAGGCATAGGCGTTGACGGCGCGCTCGATCAGATCCTCGCCGACCAGGACGATGTCGGAAACCAGGCTGGAGACGATCGGCAGCGTCTGCACGCCCACCGTCTTGACCGCAATGCCCTCGGCCAATGTCGCGCCGCCGATCGCCAGATCCTCGGCGTTCACGGCGTTGAAGAAGGAGGGGTAGAGCGCCGCTTCCACGCCGATCAGCTCGATCTCGGGCTTCAGCGCCTTGGCGGCCACTGCATTGCCCGCCATCAGCCCGCCGCCGCCGAGCGGGATGATCAGCACGTCGAGATCGGGGTCGTCGTCGAGCATCTCCTGGGCGATTGTGCCCTGGCCTGCCATCACCGCAGGGTCGTCATAGGGGTGGACGAAGACCAGGCCCTCGGCATTCGCCAGCTCGCGCGCCTTTTGCGCGGATTCGTAGAGCGTCTCGCCGAAGAGCACGACGCGCGCGCCATGCGAGCGTGTGTTCTCGACCTTCACCAGGGGCGTCGTCTCGGGCATCACGATCGTCGCCGGGATGCCGAAGCGGCGGGCATGATAGGCGACCGCCTGGGCGTGGTTGCCGGCCGACATGGCAATGACGCCGCGCGCCGTCTCGTCCTCATCGAGGCTGAGCAGCTTGTTGACCGCGCCGCGCTCCTTGAAGGAGGCCGTCGCCTGCATGTTCTCGTGCTTGACCAGGATGGTTGCGCCGGTGAGCTCGGAAAGGCGCGGCGCCGGCACCAGCGGCGTGCGCAGGACATGCCCTTCGATGCGCCTTGCCGCCGCCTCGATATCCTCGGGCGTGATCGCGAAGGGCTCGTTCGGCTTTGCCTGCAGGGTCATGCGCGTGCTCCGTTCAGACATGTCGTGGCGCCAGCGCGCCGTCGCCGAAAAAGCCGCCGGGACGCAGGATCAGCACGACGGCGAGCAGGGCGTAGACGGCGATGTCGCGTTGTTCGAGTGGCATGGTCGAAGACCAGACCACCTCGAAGATCGCGATGCAAATTCCGCCGACCGCCGCGCCTGCGACGGAGCCGATGCCGCCAAGGATGGCGGCGACCAACGCCTTCAGCCCCAGGGTGAAGCCGCCGGCAAAACCCATGCCGCCATAGACAGCGGTTACGGTCACGCCGGCGATGCCGCAGGCGGCGCAGGCCAGGATCAACGCCTTGTCGTGGATGGCTTGCGCATCGACGCCAAACAGCGCGGCGGTGCGGGGGTCGTCCGAGACCGCCCGCCAGGCCCGGCCATAGGCCGAGAGCCTGATCAGCAGGACGAGGCCAAGCGCGGTCGCCAGGCCGATCACGCCCAGGACGAGGCCCAGCGGCGTCATCGTGACGACGAAGCTGCCCGCTCTGGCCAGCGACCAGGGTTCGTTGAAGACCGGCGGCAGCCAGCGCAGTTCCGGCCCTTGCGCGAGCCGCAGATACTCAGACAGCGCGATGGCAAGGCCGATCGTGGCGATCAGCATCTGCTGGCCCGTGGCGCGCGCGAGCGGGCGCAGGATGAAGCGCCCCATGGCGAAGCCATGAAAGGCGCAGACGGCGATCGCGACCGCAAAGGCGATGGCGAGCCCGGAGGCCGGCGTCGACAATGACAGTGAGAGGATCAGTGCGACGCCGACTACGCTCGCCAAGGCGCCCAGCGCCGCGAATTCGCCGAAGCTCAGGATGATGCGCCCGGTCAGCCCGTAGATCAGCGCATAGGCAGAAGCGAGCAGCGTGTAGATCGCCGCCGAGGGCAGGGCGCTCAGGCCCTGCTGCAGGCCATAGGCCAAAGCGGGTGGGATCTGCGGCAGATCCTCCGTGCGCGGCGCTCCGGGGTCGATCGGCGGCTCGGCTCGGTCCTCGAGATAGAAGCGCCGCAGCAAGTAGAAGCTGGCGTCGCTCATCGGCCGGCCGTCGGAGGCGATGCCGATCAAGGCGCCGCGCTGGAGGCCGGCGCCCTCGCCGGCGAAGAGGCAGTCGATGCTGCGGCGCCGTGCGGCACCGCTCCCGGTCTGAGCCCGGTAGAGGATGCGTAGCGCGTTGGGGCGCGGGCCCGCGGCAGTACCGTCGATCGCGATCTCCGTGCCGGGCGGGTTCAGCGGCGGGATCGCCTCACGGCAGAGGCGCTGCTGGTCGGTGTCGAAGCTCTCGCTGCAGCCTGCGAGGGCCAGGGCGAGCAGAATCGGAGCGAGCAGAATCGGCAGGAGGAAAGGGCGCATGTCGCGCCACGCTAGAGCATAGGCTCGAAAAGTGGGAACCGGTTTTCGGGCCAAGCCGATGCAGAAGCAAAACCCTACAGCATCAGACGGAATACGATATTCGGTCTGACGCTGTAGGGCAGATTCGCCGATGAGCGCAGGCCCTTCCCGTCATTGCGAGCGTAGCGAAGCAATCCAGGAGGGCTCGCTCGACGCCTCCCTGGATTGCTTCGTCGCTGCGCTCCTCGCAATGACGGGGAGGGCCTGCGCCCGCTCAGACGCCGGCCTTCAGGATCTCCGCCACCCGCGGCGCGAAATAGGTCAGCACCCCGTCGGCGCCCGCGCGCTTGAAGGCCGTCAGGCTCTCCAGCATCGCCTTGTCGCCGTCGAGCCAGCCATTCAGGGAGGCGGCCATGATCATCGCGTACTCGCCCGACACCTGGTAGGCGAAGGTCGGCACGCGGAAATGGTCCTTCACCCGCGCGATGATGTCGAGATAGGGCAGACCCGGCTTGATCATCACCATATCGGCGCCTTCTTCGAGATCAAGCGCGACCTCGGCGATCGCCTCGTCGGAATTGGCCGGGTCCATCTGATAGGTGCGCTTGTCGCCGATCAGCGTGGCGTTGGTGCCGATCGCGTCGCGGAACGGCCCGTAATAGGCCGAGGCGTATTTGGCCGCATAGGCCATAATCTGCACCTCCTCATGGCCGGAGGCGTCGAGTGCGGCGCGGATCGCGGCGACGCGTCCGTCCATCATGTCGGAGGGCGCGATCACATCGGCGCCGGCATCGGCCAGGGCCAGCGCCTGCTGCGTCAGGATGTGGACGCTGGCGTCGTTCAGGATCCTCTCGCCATCCATCACGCCGTCATGGCCATGGGAAGTGTAGGGGTCGAGCGCCGCGTCGCAGATGATGCCGATCTCAGGCACCTCGGCCTTGATCGCACGCACGGCGCGGCACATCAGATTGCGCGTGTTCAGCGCCTCGGTCGCGGTCGCGTCGCGCAGGCTCTTCTCGACGAAGGGGAAGGGCGCGATCGCGGGAATGCCGAGGCTTGCCGCGTGAGCGGCCTGGCGCACCGCCTCCTCGATGTTGAGCCGGTCGACACCCGGCATCCAGGCGATCGCGCTGCGCGCCTGCGACGAATCGATCAGGAACAGCGGCCAGATCAGGTCGTTGGTGGTCAGCACGCTCTCGCGCACCAGCCGGCGCGACCAATCCGCCTTGCGATTGCGCCGCATGCGCCGCGTCAGCCCAAGCGAGTCGGCCCTTTGCGCGGACGCCTCGTCCTGCCGCGCCTGCGGGGCGGGAAACGGCTGCACAACCCGAAATGCCATGGAAACTCTCTCCGCCCCGCCGAGCGCGGGATGTTCTATTTCACCCGACTTTAGCACATCGGAACGGTTCCAAAACAGGGTGGTGGTCGCAAGACCCGGATGCGCCGGGCGCGGCTGCGCGTTGACAAGCCCGCCCGGCGCAGCCCAGAACCGCCGCGAAACGCGCAAGGGGTGCGCGCAAGGGATGACTGCCTGATGTCGCAGGACGCCGAGATCATCTGCGAGGTGCGCGGCGCGGCCGGCGTCGTCGTCCTCAATCGCCCCAAGGCGCTGAACGCGCTGAGCCTTGGCATGGTGCGCAAGCTCGCCCGTGCGCTCGATGCCTGGGAGCGCGATCCGCAGGTGACGCGCGTCGTTGTGACGAGCGTCAGCGAGAAGGCCTTTTCCGCTGGCGGCGATATCAGGCATCTGCACGACCTCGGCCGTGAAGGGCGCCATGCCGAGATGCTGACCTTCTGGCGCGAGGAGTACATCCTCAACGCCCGCATCAAGAGCTATCCGAAGCCCTATGTCTCCCTGATCGACGGCATCGTCATGGGCGGCGGTGTCGGCATCTCGCTGCATGGCAGCCACCGCATCGCCGGCGAACGCTATCTCTTCGCCATGCCGGAGGTCGGCATCGGCTTCTTCCCCGATGTCGGGGCAACCTTCGCGCTGCCGCGGCTGCCGGGCGCGAGCGGCATCTATCTGGCGTTGACGGGGGACCGTGTCGGCGCGGCCGATGCGCTGGCATTCGGCCTCGCCACCCACGCCGTGCCGAGCGCAGGGATGGCCGAACTGGCGGATGCGCTGACGAAGCCCGGCGCGCTCGATGAGATCCTCGCCGACTTCGCCGCCGATCCAGGGCCGGCCAAGCTCGCGGCTGACCGGGCGATCATCGCCGATTGCTTCGGCGCCCCGGACCTCGCCGCGATCCGCGCGAAGCTGGCTGCGGCCACTGAGGGCGGCAGCGCCTTCGCCGCCAAGGTCCAGCAGACGCTCGCCACCAAATCGCCGACCAGCATCGCGCTCGCCTTCGAGCAGATGCGGCGCGGGCCCACGCTCGATTTCGCCCAGGCGATGCAGACCGAGTTCCGCATCGTCTCGCGGATCGTGCGCGGCCATGACTTCTATGAAGGCGTGCGCGCGGTTGTGGTCGACAAGGATCATGCGCCGGTCTGGCAGCCGGCTTCGCTGGAGGCGGTCTCGCCATCTGCGATCGAGGCCTATTTCGCGCCGCTCGGCGCGGACGAACTTGTGCTGGAATCCTGAGGATGGGCCTGGGCGGCGATGGCGAGCCGATGCTAGGCGCGCAAGCGACGTCGGCGGCGGGCGTGCGCGCCCGGCCGACGCTCTGGCGCCTCGTGCTCGTCTGGCTCCTGCGCCTGCTCTCGGTGGCCTGGATGGCCAAGGGGTTGCTCGCCTGGGCCGTGATCTTCGGCGTGGGCATCGAGGAGATGCCGTTCGAGGCGAGGCTGCTCAGCTTCCAGGCGATCATCGTCTATTTCGCGGTGATCGATCTCGTTGCCGCCGTCGGCCTCTGGCTGACCAGCACATGGGGCGGCGTGCTCTGGCTGCTGGCGGCGATCAGCCAGCTCCTGCTCGGCTTCTTCTTCCCGCGGCTCTTGCCGATGACGACGCCGATGATCGGCACCTATGTCGCGCTGGTCCTGGCCTATTTCCTGGCGACCTGGCTCGCCGAGAACGAGAACTCCTGACCTCGCTTTGATCCTGCATCGGCTTGCCCCGAAAACCGGTCCCCGCCTTTCGGCCCGATGCCTCGCCAACCGATCGACTCCGTCGAGTCATGGTAACAAACGCTTTAGCTTAAGCGTTTCTGGCTTCACTTTGGATTCACCGAAACGGCTAAATCTCTGATTCATCCTGATATTTAAACTCGTTTTCATTCGCGCCGCCTATGGTGTTCTTCAGAAGCGGACCGGGAGAAAAATCTCGGCCGATAGACAACAGGCGAGATATACCATGAAAGCGAGCGTAAAGACTGCGGCTGTTGCCGTGGCCGGCGATGTTGATCTCAAGGTGAAGCCTCTCTACCTTGAGTCCCTCACCCTAGTGGAGCGGCTGCATCGCCGCCTGCTCGACGTCATCAAGGATGAGTTCGAGCGCCGCAACCGTGATGACGTCAACAGCGTCCAGGCACTGCTGCTCTACAATATCGGCGATGCCGAGCTGAGCGCCAGCGAACTCAGGACGCGCGGCTACTATCTCGGCTCGAACGTCTCCTACAACGTCAAGAAGCTGGTCGAGCTGGGCTATCTGCACCATGCCCGCTCGCGGATCGACCGGCGCTCGGTCCGGATCAGCCTCACAGAGAAGGGCACGGAAGTGCACAATCTCGTGAAGGGCGTCTATGACAAGCATGTGCAGACGGTCGAGCAGATCGGCGGCATCGCCTCGGACGACTTCGAGCGCATGAACAACGCGCTGCTCCGGCTGGAGCGCTTCTGGACCGACCAGATCCGCTACAAGCTCTGAAAAACGCGGCCAACCGGCCCTTCATGGGCCGTTTCCGCGCCTGATCGCTCCGGCCTCCATCGTGCCGGAGCCGCCCCAGCGCAGGCCGATCTGTTGCGCGGGGGACACGGCGCTCGATCCTCTTCGCCGAATACTGGTCATGCATGGCGCTGAATGGGACCATGCCCTAAAAATGCCTCGCTCATCACAAGACGTTAACTGTGGTAAGAGAGCGTAGTTCATAGAACCGGCGCTCGCCAATGGCGGGCGGCTTCTGTGCTGCGCTTGCGCTTCTGTCCAGCGTTGGTCCGGGCCGTGATGAGGATGAGGGATACGATGTCGAATTTGAGCCTGACCCGCCGCGAGACCGTGCTCGCGTTGCTTTCGGGCGCTGCGACGACCGCAGCCTTGCCAGCCTTCGCCCAGCAGGCGGAATGGCGTCAGAGCTATGATTCCGGAGCGCGCAACGCGGTTGCGCGCTCGCATACTCCGATGCTTTCGCCGGAATCGCTGCAGGCGACTGAAGCTGCGATCGTCGCCTATCGCGATCTCGCGTCCCGCGGCGGCTGGCCGATGCTCCAGCTCGGCGACAAGATGAGCGTCGGCTCGAGCGGTCCCGGTGTCGTCGCGCTGCGGCAGCGCCTGGTGATCACCGGCGATCTCGACGCCAATGCCGGCACCAGCAACGTCTATGACTCCTATGTCGAGGCCGGCGTAAGCAACTTCCAGGCTCGGGTCGGCCTGTCCACCACCGGCGCCATCAACCGCGCCACGGTGACCGCGCTCAACGTGCCGATCGACCGGCGCATCCGCCAGCTCGAGACCAATGTGGTCAGGCTGCGCACCTGGTCGGGCAATCTCGGCAACCGCTATGTCGTGGCCAATATCCCGGCCGCGCTGGTCGAGACGGTCGAGAACGGCGTTGTTGCGACCCGCCATGCCGCCGGCGTCGGCAAGATCGACCGGCAGTCGCCGCTGCTGCAGACCAAGATCCCCGAGATCAACTTCAACCCGACCTGGACCGTGCCGGCTTCGATCATCCGCAAGGATCTGATCCCGAAGATGCGCAAGGAGCCGGGCTATCTGGCCGAAAACAAGATCCGCATCATCGGCCCCAATGGCGAGATCCAGCCCTCGCAGGTCAACTGGAACTCCGACGAGGCGACGCGCTACACCTTCCGGCAGGACCCCGGCGGCGACTTCAATTCGCTCGGTGTCGTCCGCATCAATATTCCAAGCCCCTACGGCGTCTATATGCATGACACGCCGGCGAAGGGCATCTTCGGCGACGATTTCCGCTTCGTCTCATCCGGCTGCATGCGCGTCCAGAACGTGCGCGACTATGTCGCCTGGCTGCTCAAGGATACCCCCGGCTGGGATCGCGCCAAGATCGACGCCACGATCGCATCGGGCGAGCGCATCAATGCCCGCATCAGCAATCCGGTGCCGTGCTACTGGGTCTATGTCACCGCCTGGGCGACGCCCGATGGCGGCGTGCAGTTCCGCGACGACATCTACAACAAGGACGGCCTCGGACCGGCCCCGGTGGCGCAGCTTCGCGGCGACCAGGATATCTGAGGCAGCATATCTGAGGTCACAGCGCCTGAGAGATCGCCTTTCTTCCCGATCTGAAAAGCCCCGGACCGAACAGTCCGGGGCTTTTTTTGTCTGTCATTCCGGGGTCGCTGCTGTGTGTGGAGCATCGGAATAACGACGTGTTCCGTGCGTGATCTTAGCGCCCTCTGGAAACTCCAGCCCTCATCCTGAGGAGGCCCGAAAGGGCCGTCTCGAAGGATGCTCCAGATGGTTCGGGAGCCTCCTGGAGCATCCTTCGAGACGCCATTCCCAAGGGAATGGTCCTCAGGATGAGGGCTGAGTGAATCTCAAACGATCGTTTGGCTGGCTGCCTTCCGCCGCCCCGCCAGCTTGAGAATGACGGCCCCCGCCAGCGCCGAGATGACCGATCCGAGCAGCACGCCAATCTTGGTGGCGTCGCCGAGACCGGGGTTGCCGGGGAAGGCCAGCGCCCCGATGAACAGGCTCATGGTGAAGCCGATGCCGCAGAGCAGGGCTACGCCGTAGAGCTGCGCGAAATTCGCCTTGGCCGGCAGCGCCCCGAGCCCGGTCTTCACCGCGGCCCAGGCGAAGCCGAAGACGCCGATCTGCTTGCCGAGGAACAGGCCGAGAGCGATGCCCAGCGGCACCGGGGCCAGCGCGCTCGCTGGCGTCATTCCGGTGAAAGAGACACCGGCATTGGCGAAACCGAAGATCGGCACGATCAGATAGGACACCCAAGGGTGCAGGCCGTGCTCGAGCATGTGCAGTGGCGAATGCTCGGGCTCGTCGCTGTCGGAGCCGTCGCCGATCGGGATGGTGAGCGCCAGGGCGACGCCGGCCAACGTGGCGTGGATGCCCGATTTCAGCACGAAGAACCAGAGCAGGGTGCCGATGGCAAGATAGACCGGCAGGCGCGTCACGTTCAGGCGGTTGAGGACGATGAGCCCGGCGATGCACAGAGCCGCCAGCCCCAGCATCGGCAGCGACAGGTCGCTGGTGTAGAACAGCGCGATGATCGCGACCGCGCCGAGATCGTCGAGGATCGCCAGCGCCGTCAGGAAGACCTTGAGCGAGACCGGCACGCGCGGGCCGAGCAAGGCCAGGACGCCGAGCGCAAAGGCGATGTCGGTCGCGGCGGGAATGGCCCAGCCGCGCATCGCGACCGCATCGCCGCGGGTCAAGGCGAGATAGATCAGCGCCGGGACGACCATGCCGCCCAGCGCTGCGATGCCGGGCAGGGCCCTGCGCGACCAGGAGGAGAGCTGCCCCTCCAGGAACTCGCGCTTGATCTCCAGCCCGACGAGCAGGAAGAACACGGCCATCAGCGCGTCATTGACCCAGTGCAGCACGCTCAGGCCCCCGACATAGGCGGAGAGCACACCGAAATAAGCCGGCGCGGCCGGGGAGTTCGCGACGACGAGGGCAAGCGCCGCCACCCCCATTAGGAGGACACCGCCTGCCGCTTCGCTGGCGAGAAAGGCGCTCAGCGGGGAGCGCCGGGCGGGCGCGGAAGAGCTGTGGGCTGTATCCGGGGTCACGGTCGGGCGGCTCGCATCTAAGAGTGAGAGCAGGATCAATGCGAAAAACCGGTCCCCGCTTCTTCGCATCCTGCTCTGGGCTCGAGTCATCTCCTTTCTGAAGGGAGCGCGCGCGCATGTCACCCCGTAGCGCAGTCGGATCGTGCTTCCGCGACGGCACAGGCTCGGCGGGGGCCGGCCGGTCCTCGACCGCGCTCCTCATGGCAATGATGATCGCGGCGAGACCGACATCCGCTGCGATGTGAGAGCAGACCGCAGGCGCAGCCAGCTCAGCCCTCCTGCCGCTCCGGCCGTGATCGCCATTGCCAGGAGGAGCGAGGCGGCGCCGTGGAACAGCCCGTCAAAGCCGTAGCGTGCGATCAGCGGTGTGCTCAGGAGCGGCGAGCAGAACTGGCCGATGAAGACGGAGGCGGTCAGCAGCCCGCCTGCCAGCCCTCTGCGCCGGAGCGGCGCGAGACCCAGCGCCAGCGCGATGAAGCCAGGCGAAACCAGAGCGTAGCCTGTGCCGATCGCCGCGGTTGCCGCGAAGGTGGAGGCCGTCGTGGCGAAGGGGAGCAGCAGGAAGCCGAGCGCCATCGCGGCGTAGCCGATGGCGAAAATGCCGACATGGCCGATCATGCGCTGGATCCGCGGGTAGAGCAGCGCAAAACTGCCGCCCGACAGCATCAGGACGCCCAGCGCCGCGCCGGTCATGGCGGCGCTGTTATAGCCTCGCTCCTCCAGGAAGAACGACAATTGGGTCGGCATGACGAAGAAGATCATGTTGGTCAGCGCCTGCAGGAGAACCAGCAGGGCGAGGCGCGCGCGCCAGGGCGGATGTCCCGCGGCGCTGTCCGCCGGCTTGGCACTGGGGGATTGCGCCGATCGGGGCGGGTCGATGATCGCGATCCACATCAGCGGCAGGAAGGCGGCGGCGAGGCCATAGATGGCGAAAGGCAGGCGTGGCGACAGCGTTGCGACCCAGCCTGCAAGCGAGATGAAGATAAGGCCGCCGAAATTGCGCGCCGAAATCTGCAGGCCCGTCAGGGCGTTGCGGTCCTTTCCAGTGAAGTAGTCCCCGACCAGGGCGGTTTGCGCGGTCATGATCAGAGCGACGGCGATGCCGAGCACGAGGCGGCTGGTGAAGATCGTTAGGAGATCGGGCAGGACCAGGCCGGCGCATCCGGCGATCACGAACAGGATCGTGCCGGAGAGCAGCATCGCGCGCCGCCCGAGCCGGTCGGCCACCAGCCCGGCAAGCGGTGCGCAAAGGGCGACGCTGAGCGCCGGCGCCGGCACCAGCAGCCGCGTCAGCATCGCGGCGTTCGGATCGCCCGAGAATAGCCGCTCGAGCCCGGGCAGGGCCGGGCTGATCGTGGCATTGGCCATCGTGGTGAGCGATGCCGCCATCAGCAGCGCAACGGTGCGCCGGTCCCGCCAGATCGGGTTCGACGGCGTGGCACGACAATCTTGCGCGGCACGAAGATCTTGCATGGCTTTTTCCTCTTGCTGAAATCCTGCGTTCGGGAGAGCCTACAAGTTCAAGTCAACTTGAGGTCAAGCATGCCGATTCTGGATATCGGGGAGGTGGCCCAACGCTCCGGCGTGCCGGCCTCGACGCTGCGCTATTACGAGGAGATCGGCTTGATCGGTTCGCTCGGACGGCGCGGATTGCGCCGGCAATTCGATGCCGACGTGTTGCTGAGGCTGTCGCTCATCGGCCTCGGCAAGGCGGCGGGCTTCTCGCTGGTCGAGATCGCGGGCATGTTCGGACAGAATGGCCGGCCCGATCTGCCCCGAGCCCGGTTTCATGCAAAAGCAGACGAATTGCAGCGCCAGATCGTCGATCTCGGCGCTCTGCGCGACATGCTGCGCCATATCGCCGATTGCCCGGCGCCGACGCATCTGGAATGCCCGACCTTCCGTGGGCTCCTGAAATCGGCCTCACGGGGGACGCTCGTCTATCACCCTTCCCTTGGGGAGCCGGGGAAAGGGCTGAAGCCGGCGCGGCGGCGCTGACTCCCCGGGGCGCAGCGATTGGCCATCATGTTAGCCGCACCATCTATCGCTTGGACAGATTTCCACCCCATGATACGGGACGCGGCAACGGGACCGGGCCGTGCGCGGCCACCTTTTACAGCAGGAGCCGGATATGACCGAAGCCGCGAGCGACAAGCATTTCTCGAACTCCTTCTTCGCTGCCTCGCTTGCCGATAGCGACCCCGAGATCGCCCGCGCCATCGAGCTCGAGCTCGGTCGCCAGCGCGACGAGATCGAGCTGATCGCCTCGGAGAACATCGTCTCGCGCGCCGTGCTGGAGGCGCAGGGCTCGGTGATGACCAACAAATATGCCGAGGGCTATGTCGGTCGGCGCTATTATGGCGGCTGCCAGTTCGTCGACATCGCCGAGAAGCTCGCGATCGAGCGCGCCTGCCGGCTGTTCGATTGCGGGTTCGCCAATGTCCAGCCCAACTCCGGCAGCCAGGCCAACCAGGCCGTGTTCATGGCGCTGATGCAGCCCGGCGACACCTTCATGGGCCTCGACCTCGCCGCCGGCGGCCACCTCACTCATGGCGCCCCGGTCAACCAGTCCGGCAAGTGGTTCAAGGTCGTGCCCTATGGCGTCTGCGTCGTCGACCAGACCATCGATTACGATGCGATGGAGCGCCTCGCCGTCGAGAACAAGCCGAAGCTGATCGTCGCCGGCGGCTCGGCCTATGCCCGGCACTGGGATTTTGCCCGCTTCCGTGAGATCGCCGACAAGGTCGGCGCCTATTTCATGGTCGATATCGCGCATTTCGCCGGGCTGGTCGCGGGTGGCGCGCATCCCTCGCCATTCCCGCACGCCCATGTCGTCACCACCACCACGCACAAGACCCTGCGCGGCCCGCGCGGCGGCATGGTGCTGACCAATGACGAGGCGATCGCCAAGAAGATCAACTCGGCCGTCTTCCCCGGCATCCAGGGCGGACCCTTGATGCATGTCATCGCCGCCAAGGCGGTCTCCTTCCAGGAGGCGCTGCAGCCCGAGTTCAAGATCTATGCCCGCGCCGTGGTCGAGAACGCCAAGGCGATGGCGGAGACGCTGAAGAGCAAGGGCTTCGACCTCGTCACCGGCGGCACGGACAACCATCTGATGCTGGTCGATCTGCGCTCCAAGAAGGTCACCGGCAAGGCGGCCGAGGCCGCTCTCGGCCGTGCCCACATCACCTGCAACAAGAACGGCATCCCCTTCGATCCGGAGAAGCCGATGGTGACCTCGGGCATTCGCCTGGGCACGCCGGCCGCAACCTCGCGCGGCTTCGGCGTCGCCGAGTTCAAGAAGGTCGGCGAGCTGATCGCCGAGGTTCTGGATGGACTTGCGGCGAATGGCGAGGCCGGCAACGGCGCGGTCGAAGAGGCTGTCAAGGCCAAGGCGCACGAGCTCACGGCGCGCTTCCCGATCTACTGAAGATAGCGTCTCGTCGGGCGGCTTGATCCGACTGCCCTACGGGGTTACATACATGTCGGCAAGGAGGCCGATATGAGCCGTCAGAGCGTGACGATGCGCGAGCTTCAGAAGATGTCGGCAGGGGCTATTCAGGCCTTGCCGCATCCCGTTTCGATCAAGAGTGGCTCGGCTACGGTCGGGCTTCTAGTGCCGGTCAGAAAGCCGGATACGACACGGATCGCCGCTGCGTTGAAGCGCAGCGACGATTATCATGCAGCGCTTTCTCCCGAGACAAGGCTGCGGCTCGAGCGCTTTCTCGGCGAACGTGACGATTGATGCGACCTCGTGGGCCTTCGGAAACGCTCGTCGTTGACGCGAACATCATCTTGAGCGCGGTGCTGGGCTTCCGGTCGCGACCGTTGCTGGAGCATATCAGTGCCAAGCGTGCACTGATCATCTCCTCGGAGGCTTCGTTGGAAGTCAGGCATGTGCTGTCACGCCTCGACCCGGATGCCTCCGTCTTGATCGAGATCGCGGATGAGGTTCTCGAAGCAATCGAGGTGGTCGAGACGGTTCGCTATGGCGATAGTTTGGCACCGGCCGAGCAGAGCCTTCGACACGCCGTCGCCTCGCGCAACGGCAGCGTCAACGATGCCCATGTCCTTGCGCTGGCTTGGACTTACGACGCTGACATCTGGTCGCATGACCGCGATTTCGCCGGTACGGGTTGGCCGTCATGGTCGAGTGCCAATCTCGCCGTAGCCCTGAGCGAAGAGGCGACCGCCTCCGACGCCCGACCGATCTGAAAGCACGCCATGCGCTGTCCCTATTGCGGCTCTCTCGACACGCAGGTGAAGGACTCCCGTCCAACCGACGATCACGCCTCGATTCGTCGTCGTCGCGTCTGCCCCGATTGCGGCGGGCGCTTCACCACCTTCGAACGCGTGCAATTGCGCGAGCTCGTCGTGGTCAAGCGTTCGGGCCGGCGCACTGCCTTCGACCGCGACAAATTGCAGACCTCGATCGAGGTCGCGCTACGCAAGCGCCCGGTCGCACCGGAACGGATCGAGCGCATGGTCAACGGCATCGTGCGCCAGCTCGAAAGCTCCGGCGAGGGCGAGATCCCGAGCTCGACCGTCGGCGAGCTGGTGATGGAAGGGCTGAAATCGCTCGACGACGTCGCCTATGTCCGCTTCGCCTCGGTCTACCGCAATTTCCGCGAAGCCCGCGATTTCGAGGAGATCCTGGGTCAGCTCAGCGCCGATGACGAGGACGGCGCGAGCGCGCCGCCGCCTGCCCGCAACGATGACTGAGCAGGCTGCGATCGACCGCGCCTTCATGCGTCAGGCGCTGGATTTCGGCGCGCGCGGGCAAGGCACGACATCAACCAATCCTTGCGTCGGCGCCATCGTCACGCAGGATACCGCGGATGGTCCCGTGATCGTGGCCCGCGGCCACACCCAGCCCGGTGGCCGGCCGCATGGCGAGGCGAATGCCTTCGACCGCGCCGGGCCGAACGCCGCGGCGGGCGGCACGCTCTATGTCACGCTCGAGCCCTGTTCGCATCGCACCATCCGTGCCGCGACGCCTTGCGTCGAGCGCTCGATCCTGGCCGGCGTGAAGCGTGTCGTGGCGGCCATGGCCGATCCCAATCCGCGGTTTCGCGGGCTCGGCTTCGCATTGCTGCGGACTGCGGGCATCAGCGTCACCACGGGCGTGCTGGAGGCGCAGGCTCAACGGACCCATCGCGGCTACGTGCTGCGGGTGACGCAAGGACGCCCCATGGTGACGTTCAAGGTCGCCCGTACCAGGGATGGCTATGCTGGCGGGGCGGCGGGCACGCGCATCGCCGTATCCTGTCCTGCGGCGTCGGCCTGGGTCCATCTCCAGCGGGCGCATTACGATGCGATCATGCTCGGCATCGGCTCAGTGCTCGTCGACGATCCGCTGCTGACCGTGCGCCTGCCCGGCATGGCCGGACGTTCGCCGATCAGGGTTGTGCTGGATTCGCAGCTTCGGCTGCCGCTGTCGTCCCAACTCGTTATGACGGCGGGCGAAGTGCCGGTCTGGGTCGTGGCGACGGAGGCCGCTCCCATTGAGCGTGAGCGGGCGCTGGTCGCGGCCGGCGTCGAGGTCATGCGCGTCTCGGCCGGTGCCGACGGCCATCTCGACCTGGCTGAGATGCTCCAATTGCTGGGAACGCGCGGTATCAACCGTGTCTTTTCCGAGGGGGGGCCGACCATCGGCGAAAAACTCGCCCTTGCCGGTTTCGCCGATGAGGTCATTGTCTCGACATCACCGAAATCGCTGGGCCACCCCGGCATCGTTGCCGTGCGTCCGGGCCTTGCGGCGATGCTGGCTGATCCCGATCTCTACCGCCTTGCCGATAGCGGCCTGATCGGCCACGACCATTTCGAGAATTTTGTGAGGACAGCCTGATGTTCACCGGCATCGTCACCGCCATCGGCACCGTCGTGGAAGCTGAGGCCAAGGGCCCCAGCCTGAAGCGGCTTGCCATCGCCAGCCCCTATGATGCCGCCGGCATCGAGATCGGTGCTTCGATCGCCTGCGCTGGCGTCTGCCTGACGGTCACGGGCCTGCGGCCGCGCAGCGACGGCGAAGCCGGCTGCATCTTCCAGGTCGAGGCGGCGGCGGAGACGCTCTCCAAGACGCTGGTCGGCGACTGGAAGCCCGGCACGCGGATCAATCTCGAACGCTCGCTCAAGGTCGGCGACGAGCTCGGCGGCCACCTCGTCACTGGCCATGTCGATGGCGTCGCCACGATCCTGCAGATCGACCCGATCGAAGCCAACCCCAACGAACAATGGGGCGCGACGGCGCGTTTCCATATCCGCGCGCCGCAAGGACTCGCCCCCTTCATCGCCACCAAGGGCTCGATCTGCCTCGACGGCACCTCGCTCACCGTCAACAGCGTCGAGGATGATGTCTTCACCGTGCTGCTGATTCCGCACTCCTTCAGCGTCACCACCTGGGGGCAGCGAAAGGCGGGCGATCCGATCCATCTCGAGGTCGATCTGATGGCGCGCTATGCCGCGCGGCTTGCAGAGGCGCGCCCGCAGGGCTAAGAGCCGGTCTCAACACAGCCCTCATCCTGAGGAGCCGCGCAGCGGCGTCTCGAAGGATGCTCCAGAGCGCACTGGACCATCCTTTGAGACGCCATTTCTGACGAAACGGCTCCTCAGGTTGAGGGCTGTGAGTGCTTTGGGCTTTCGTGCCAGGCGCTCTTCGCCTTCAAGAGGATAAAGAACCATGGCCGGACCCCGGCAAATCTCGGCCGACAAGGCCGCAACTCCTGCCGTCTCGCTGGACGGCGCGCGCGTGCTCGTGATCGAGGCGCGCTTCTACGACAAGCTCGCCGACGAATTGCTCGAAGGCGCCCTTGCCGTGCTCGACAAGGCCGATTGCCGCGTCGATGTTGTCACCGTGCCGGGCGCGCTCGAAATTCCGTCCGCCATCATCATCGGCCTGCGCGCTGCTGATGAGGCCGTCGATCCCTATGAGGCGGTCGTGGCGCTGGGCACCGTCATTCGCGGCGAGACCGGCCATTATGACATCGTCGCGGGCGAAAGCTCGCGCGCCTTGATGGACATCTCCGTGGCCTTCGCTCTGCCGCTCGGCAACGGCATCCTGACCGTCGAGAACGAGGCGCAGGCCTGGGCGCGCGCCAATCGCTCCGAAATGGACAAGGGCGGCGGCGCGGCTGAAGCGGCGCTCGCTGTGTTGCGCTACAAGCGCTCCCTGGCGGAGCAATCCAAATGAGCCGTGCCGAGATGCGACGAGGCGCGCGGCTTTCCGTCGTGCAGGCGCTCTACGAGATGGAGATCGGCGGGCGCGGCGTGATCGAGGCCATGGCCGAGTTCGAGGCCTTCTGGATCGGCAAGGAGGTCGAGGAGATCGAATTGCCCAAGGCCGAGCTCGCCTTCTTCCGCGATCTGCTCGGCGGCGTGGTCCGCGAGCAGCGCCTGGTCGATCGCTCGGTCGACGAGGTGCTTGCTACCGGCTGGCCGCTCAAGCGCGTCGAGGCGGTGGTGCGCGCCGTGCTGCGCGCCGGCGCCTATGAGCTCGCCTTCCGCAAGGATGTGCCGGCGCGCGCCGTGATCTCGGAATATGTCGCCGTCGCGCGCGCCTTCTATGAGGGCGAGGAGATCGGCATGATCAACGCCGTGCTCGACAAGATGGCGCGCGACTTCCGCGCCGACGAATTCGACGCGGCGACGGCCTGAGCCCGTCATGGCCGGCGCTCCCGAACGCCCCGGCGAATTCGAGTTGATCGCCCGCTATTTCGCCCCCATCGCGGGAGCGGGCGGGCTCGGTCTCGTCGATGATGCCGGATTGCTCAGGCCGGCACGCGGCTATGAGACGGTGGTGACGACCGACGCGCTGGTCGCCGGCGTGCATTTCTTCGCCGATGATCCCGCGGCCTCGATCGCGCGCAAGGCACTCGCCGTGAATCTCTCCGATCTCGCAGCCAAGGGCGCCAAGCCCGAAGGCTTCGTGCTGAGCCTGGCTTTGCCGCATGGCTGGACCGAAGCCTGGCTGGCGGACTTCGCGCAGGGGCTCGCACAGATCGCGGGAGAGGGGGCTTGCCCCCTTATCGGCGGGGACACCGTCTCGACGCCTGGGCCCTTGATCCTCTCGATCACCGCCTTCGGCAGCGTTCCGGCCGGCCGGATGGTGCCGCGCTCAGGTGCCAGGCCTGGCGACGTCATCCTGGTTTCCGGCACGATCGGTGACGGGGCGCTCGGGCTTCAGGCGCATGGACCGGGCAAGCCGGCTTGGGTCGCCCGCCTCGGCGAGGAGCATCGCCTTTTCCTCGCCGACCGCTATCTGCATCCGCAACCGCGGCTGGCGTTGGCCGCTGCGCTGCAGCTCCATGCTTCGGCGGCGATGGATGTGTCCGATGGGCTCGTTGGCGACCTCGCCAAGCTGCTCAAAGTCTCGAAAGCAGGCGCCGAGATCGATCTCGACACGGTCCCGCTCTCAGTTGCGGCCCGCGCCGCGATCATGGCCGATCCCGCTCTGGCGGAACTGGCGTGGACGGGCGGAGACGATTACGAAATTCTCTGCACTGCATCTGAAAGAGAATATCTTTCCCTGATCGTTGCGGCGGAGGCTGCGGGCGTCGCGCTCGTCGCGATCGGCCGGGTGACGGACGAAGGCGCGGTGAATTATCGCGAAAAGGGCAGGGCGCGGAGCTTCGCGCAGGGCTCCTTCGCTCATTTTTGAAGGCGATCGTCGCAAGCGTCGCCTCGGTTAGGGCGGCGCATCGATGAACCAGCACGTTCCCCTTGGCGACGGCGATGCTCTCGCCAAGCGAAACACCCTCGTGCTTGCCTGCGCGCAGGCGCTCGGTGGCGCCAATCCGGCGATCGTGATCTCGCTGGGCGGCATCGTCGGGGCAAGCCTCGTCGCCGACAAGACCTTCGCCACCGTGCCGGTCAGCCTGCTGCAACTCGGCATCGCCACCGGCGTCATTCCAGCCGCCATGCTGATGCGCCGGCTCGGCCGGCGCGGCGGCTATCTCATCGGCACGCTGATCGGCGCGGCGGGCGGAAGCCTTGCAGCTGCGGGGGCGACCGAGCGCCTGTTCTGGCTGTTCTGCCTCGGGACCTTCACCTGCGGTCTCTACGGCTCCTTCGTCCAGAGCTACCGCTTCGCCGCCGCCGACACGGCAAGCGAGAGCTTCAAGCCGCGCGCAATCTCCTGGGTGATGGTCGGCGGCATCGCGGCGGGCGTCATCGGCCCGCAATCAGTCTATTGGACGCGCGACCTGACGCCATCAGCGCCTTTCGCAGCAAGCTTCCTGGCGCAAGGCTGTCTGGCGCTGCTCGCCATGCTGGTGGTGATGCGGCTGCGCGCGCCGCCGGTCGCTGCCGCCGCCAAGACCGGAGGCCGACCGCTCGGTGAGATCATGCGCCAGCCGCGCTTCATCGCCTCGGTCACGGCCGCGCTGGTCGCCTACGGCCTGATGAGCTTCGTCATGACGGCGGCGCCGCTCGCCATGGTCGCCTGCGGCCACTCGGTCGGTGATGCCGCGCTCGGCATCCAGTGGCATGTGCTCTCGATGTTCGGGCCGAGCTTCTTCACCGGCAGGCTGATCGCCCGTTTCGGCAAGGAAAAGATCACGGCGATCGGGCTCCTGCTGACGGCGCTGGCCGCGATCGTCGGCCTGACCGGCCTGAGCGTCGCGCATTTCTGGGGCGCGCTGATCCTGCTCGGCCTCGGCTGGAATTTCGGCTTCATCGGCGCGACTGCGCTGGTCACCGACTGCTACCGGCCGGAGGAACGGGTGAAGGTCCAGGCTGCCAACGACTTCCTGGTCTTCGGCTCGGTCGCGATCGCCTCCTTCTCGTCGGGCGGCCTGCTCAATGCCGGCGGTTGGGACAGCGTCAACTGGCTCGTCTTCCCGCCCGTCGCGGTTGCGCTGGTGCTGGTCGCCTGGCAGGGCTTGTCGCGGCGGGCCGTGCCGGCCTGAGCCTTGCGGGGCTGAATCTTGCCGGCTTGAATCTTGCCGCGACGCGACGGTTGTCGATCTGGAGAAGAATGATGCGTCCCCACCAGTTTCCCATCGCCGCCGGGCATATTCCTCCCGGTGCGATCGGTCATAATCGCGGCGTGGTCCGCTCGAACTATGCCTTCATGCCGCCCGAGGGCGTGCTGGTCAGCCGCCTGCCGCAATTCGAGCGCACCATCGGCCGCATTCTGACCGCCCCCGTCATGGGCGCGCGCTTCGCGCAATATGTGCTGGAGATCGAGCCCGGCGGCGGCACGCGCCAGCCCTTCCGCGAGGATGGCATCCAGCATTTCTACTATGTCTTGTCCGGGCAGGTACGGTTTGCGGTCGAGAGCGGCCCCGCCCAAGCGCTGACACCAGGCGGCTTCGCCTATGTCCCGGCCGGAGTTGCCTTCTCCCTGCGCAATGACGGGCCTGAGCCGGCGCGGGTGCTGGCCTTGCGCAAGCGCTATGAAGCGATCGACCTGCCGGCGCCGGAGCCGATCATCTCGCATCGCGACGCCGTGCCGGTCACCAACCATACCGGGCTCGAGGGGCGCGGCTTCCAGTTCCTGCTGCCTTATGGCGACATGCGCTTCGACTTCGAGATGAACCTGATGTGGTTCAAGCCGGGCACATGCTTCCCCGATGTCGAAACCCATGTGATGGAGCACGGGCTCTACATGCTGGAGGGGCAGGGCTCTATTTCCTCGGCACGGAGTGGCACGAGATCTGGGCGCAGGATTTCATCTGGATGGGCGGTTACTGCCCGCAGCAATTCTACCCGGCCGGCTTCGGCGACGCCTGCTATCTGCTCTACAAGAACGTCAATCGCGACGTCGCGCTTTGAGGGGAAGGCCATCTGAGTGCGGCCGTTCCCTATCATTGCTTCGCCAAGGTTGAACCTGACCCAAAGTCCTATCGCCGTGTTTGCGATTCTGTTCGAAACTTGGCACAAATTCGGCTGACACTGACGAGGCGCATGCGGGCGCGATTTTCTCGGGCCCGCATTTTCATGAGTCAGGCGTCCAAGAACGTTAAGGGGAGCGCAAAGCCTCTCCGCGGGTCGAGAAGCTCAAGGTCAGGAAACCAATGTCAGCTCTGCTTACAATCATAGTCTTAAGTGCGCTGTCGATCGCATATGGCGTCTGGGCCTATGGCGACGTGATGAAACGCGATGCCGGCAACCAGCGCATGCAGGAGATTTCCGCTGCGGTGGCCGAGGGTGCGCAGGCCTATCTCAAGCGCCAATACATGACGATCGCGCTCGTCGGCGTCGTGCTCTTCGCGGCGCTGGCCTATCTGCTCGGACAATGGGTCGCGATCGGCTTCCTGATCGGCGCGGTGCTTTCGGGCCTCGCCGGCTTCATCGGCATGAACGTCTCCGTCCGGGCCAATGTCCGCACGGCGCAGGCGGCGATGCAGTCGCTGGGCGACGGCCTCGACGTTGCCTTCAAGGCGGGCGCCGTCACCGGCATGCTGGTGGCGGGCCTCGCGCTGCTCGGCGTCGCGGTCTATTACGGCGTCCTGACCTCGTTCCTCGGCTTCACCCCATCGAGCCGCACCGTCATCGACTCGCTCGTCGCGCTCGGCTTCGGCGCCTCGCTGATCTCGATCTTCGCCCGCCTCGGCGGCGGCATCTTCACCAAGGGCGCCGATGTCGGCGCCGACCTCGTCGGCAAGGTCGAGGCCGGAATCCCCGAGGATGATCCGCGCAACCCCGCCACCATTGCCGACAATGTCGGCGACAATGTCGGCGACTGCGCCGGCATGGCGGCAGACCTGTTCGAGACCTATGCGGTGACGCTGGTCGCCACCATGGTTCTCTCCGCCATCTTCTTCGCCGGCCAGGCGACGCTCGGCACCATGATGCTCTATCCGATGGCGATCGGCGCATCCTGCATCGTCACCTCGATCATCGGCACCTTCTTCGTCAAGCTCGGCGCCAACCAGTCGATCATGGGCGCGCTCTACAAGGGCTTCATCGCGGCTGGTGTCCTCTCCGTCGGCGCGATTGCGGCGGTCAACTACCTGATGTTCGGCGGCTTCTCGGCCTCGTTCACCACGGTGCAGGGCGTCACCTTCACCTCGGGCGGCCTCTTCGGCTGCGCGCTGGTCGGCCTGGCGGTGACGCTGCTCATCGTCGTCATCACCGAATACTACACCGGCACCGGCAAGCGCCCGGTCGTCTCGATCGCACAGGCCTCGGTCACCGGCCACGGCACCAACGTCATCCAGGGCCTTGCGGTCTCCTTGGAATCGACCGCGCTGCCGACCATCGTGATCATCGCCGGCATCATCGTCTCCTATGGTTTGGCCGGCTTGTTCGGCATCGCCATCGCCACCACGGCGATGCTGGCCCTGGCGGGCGTGGTCGTGGCGCTCGACGCCTTCGGCCCGGTCACCGACAATGCCGGCGGCATCGCCGAAATGGCGGGCCTGCCCAAGGAGGTGCGCCACTCCACTGACGCGCTCGACGCTGTCGGCAACACCACCAAGGCGATCACCAAGGGCTATGCGATCGGCTCCGCCGGCCTCGGCGCCCTGGTGCTGTTTGCCGCCTACACCTCCGACCTCAACTTCTTCATCGGCGAGGCCAACAAGGCGGGCTCGACGACGTTCCAGTACTTCAAGGGCGTCACCGTCGATTTCTCGCTGTCGAACCCCTATGTCGTCGTCGGCCTGCTGCTTGGCGGCCTGATCCCCTTCCTCTTCGGCGGCATGGCCATGACCGCGGTCGGCCGCGCTGCCGGCTCGGTGGTGGAGGAGGTCAGGCGTCAGTTCAAGGAGAAGCCCGGCATCATGGACGGCACCGAGCGGCCAGATTATGCGCGGGCCGTCGACCTGCTGACCAAGGCCGCGATCAGGGAGATGATCCTGCCCTCGCTGCTGCCGGTGCTGGCACCGATCGTGACCTTCTTCGCGATCAACGCCATTGCCGGAAAGAACCAGGCCTTTGCCGCCGTCGGCGCCATGCTGATGGGCGTCATCGTCACCGGTATTTTTGTGGCCATCTCGATGACCTCGGGCGGCGGCGCCTGGGACAACGCCAAGAAGTCCTTCGAGGATGGCTTCGTCGACAAGGACGGCGTGCGCCACATGAAGGGTTCCGAGGCGCACAAGGCTTCGGTGACCGGCGACACCGTCGGCGACCCCTACAAGGACACGGCGGGCCCCGCCGTGAACCCGGCGATCAAGATCACCAACATCATCGCATTGCTGCTGCTGGCGATCCTGGCGCATTCCTGAGCGGTTGCATGTTGCGCAATGAGATGGACCCCGCGGAGCGATCCGCGGGGTTTTTCATTGTTCGACTGGTCTCAAGGAGAGGAGGCTTGCACGGGCCCGGAGGCAATAATAGATATGGATACGGGTCGGCATCGGAGGATTTCATGGCCGTCAGTGCGGAACTGGGACAGCGCCTAGAGGGTATCGTCGAGACGCTCGTCGCCTCGGGGCGGTACAACTCGAAGAGCGAAGTGCTGCGGGAAGGTGTTCGCCTCGTCGAGGAGCGCGAGAAGCGCCTGATGGCGCTCGATCTGGCGCTCGAAGCCGGCTTGGTTGAGGCGGATGCCGGCCATCTGATCGCGGGCGGCGATGTCTTTGCCGAGTTGCGCGACCGCTACAGCGACGAGAGCGGCAAACCCGAGTGAAGCTTGCGTTCACGCCGACGGCGCGCCGGGACCTTCAGGAGATCGGCGACTACATTGCTCGCGACAGTCGGCGAGAAGCGTTGCGCTTTGTGACAGAGCTTGGGCAATTTTGCGCAAAGCTGGTGTCGCAACCCGAGCGATATCCGCTCTTGCCGCGCCATACCGCCCGCAGCATTCGGCGTGCGCCTCATCGGGATTATCTGATCTTCTATCGGATTGGAGAGACGCATATCGAAATCCTGCGCGTGTTCCATGCCGCTCGGGACCCCGAAAGGATCGATGAGAGCCTTTAGGCAATTTGCGCGCGATAGAAATATATTCGATATATCAAACGCTTGAAATAAAATGCCGAATCAAGATCTCGCCTGCTTGAATCAACCTGCGAAGCTACGGTCCTAACCGTAGCGTTCCTGCAAGTTCTGGGATGTCGCTCGTGACATGGTCCCTCCAACCAAGGAGAGAGCCAATGACGATACGAGCACTGACGACGCAAGCGCTGCCCACCCCTGCTGCCGAGGCGAATCGCGCCACCGAGCTCGCTTTGCTGCTGGTTCTCGCCACGCTCTGGGGCGGCTCCTACAGCTTCATCAAGATCGGCGTGGAGACGATCCCGCCCCTGACCTTGATCGCTGCACGTACGCTGATCGCCGGTGCGATCCTGCTCGCCATCATCCGCTGGCGGGGTGTGAAGCTGCCGCGCGACGTCGCGAGCTGGCGGCGTTTCCTGGTGCAGGCCGGCCTCAACAGCGTCGTGCCCTTCACGCTGATCGCCTGGGCCGAGCGCAGCGTCGATGCCGGCCTCGCCTCGATCCTGAACGGAACCACGCCCGTCTTCGTTTTCCTGATCGGGCTGGCGCTGGCGCCGAGCAAGCGTCCCGATGCGCGCAAGGCGCTGGGCGTGCTGGCCGGCGTGGCCGGGATCAGCCTAATCGTCGGCGTCCAGGCCTTTGCCGGGCTGGGCAGCGCCGTCGTGCCGCAATTGGCGATCGTGCTGGCGACCGTGTGTTACGCCTGCGCTGCGCTGTTTGGCCGGAATTTCGGCGGCATGGACCCGCTCCTGCCGGCGGCCGGCTCGATGCTGATGGGCGCTGCCGTGCTGCTGCCCTTCGCGCTTGTCGTCGACCGGCCCTGGACGCTGGCGCCCTCTCAGGCCTCGCTCATGGCGCTGCTCGCGCTTGCAGTGTTCTCGACGGCGCTCGCTTTCGCGATCTATTTCCGCCTGATCCGTACGCTCGGCGCGGTCGGGACCACGGCCGTGTCCTATCTGCGCGTACCGATCGGGGTCGCCATCGGCATCCTGTTCCTCGGCGAGAGCCTGAGCCCGACGGCCTGGGCGGGGCTCGCTTTGGTCGTGCTCGGCGTTGCCGCGATGACGCTGCCCGAGCGAAAGCCGGCGGTTAGCATCTGAGCACGGCGAGCCCGCTCTCAAAGAAAAACCCGCGGCGAGGGCCGCGGGTTTTGTGTTTCGTCGGGCCGTTTGGACGCTCACGCACCGAATGGCGTGAACTTGGTGACGCCCTTGAAGAGGTTGCGCAGGAAGCTCTGCTCCTCGCCCCCGGTCGGGGTGGTGCGGCTGATAAAGTCGAAGGGCACGCCGTCCTGCAGGCCGTAATTGGCGATGCGCTCGACCTTGAAGGCCTTGTTGAAATAGATCACCAGCACCTTCTGGTCGATCACGCTCAGATCCTGGAATTGGAAGCGCCGGCGCACCGTCTGGCTGATGTAGTAGAAGGTCCGGTTGCCGACCGTGGAGGTCGTCGACGGCGTGCCGAGCGTCGTCAGCACTGCCTGCACGTCCATGCCCGGTTTGATCTGGGCGATGAGCGCGTCATCCATGACGAAGCCGCGCGTGTATTCCTCATTGATGCCCGCAGAGGTCGGGAGCATGAAGCCGCCGGCATCCGGGCCGCAGCCCGCCAATGCCAGGGACGATGTCGCAAGGATGCCGAGCAGGGTCGCGCGGCGATTGGTGAGGGTCATTGGGACTCAAATCCAGGCCGTGGCGTCAAGGGCGAAAGGCCCAAGCCGCTTGTCAAATGGGTAAGGCTTGGCGTAACGCCCGAGCATGGCTTTGGCAAGGCAAGGACCCGCTTGGGACCTTCGCAAGGAGATGGCTGCGTAATGTTCGGCCTATTCGGCAAGCGTGAAGCCCGGCTCGCACCGGTGAACGCCTTGTTCGCGCGCGTCGCGGAGGCGTCGCGGCGGCCGGCTTTCTATATCGAAGGCGGCATTCCCGACACATTCGAGGGGCGCTTCGAATCGCTGACGCTGCACACCTTCCTGGTGCTGCGCCGCTTGCGCGAATTGCCGGCGCCGGCGGCCGAGCTGGCGCAGGATTTCGTCGATGCCTGCTTTGCCTATCTCGAACTCGGTTTCCGCAATGGCGGCATCAGCGATATCGCGGTGCCCAAGCGGATGAAGAAGATCGCCCAGAGCTTCTTCGGCCGGATCAATGCCTACGAGGCTGCGCTTGTCTCGGCAGAGCCGGAGGCGCTGACCGAGGCGCTGCGCCGCAATGCGAGCCCGGGCGAGGGTGCCGCTATTCTGGCGGACTATATGAGGCAGGCGCAGGCAGGGCTGGCGGCCCGCACGCTTGAAGCGATCCTGAACGAGCCCGAGCTATTCCCGGCCCTGGCGCAGCTGGAGCGCAGCCATGTCGCCTGAGCCGGAGAAGATTTTGCCCCTGAGCCATCCCATCCGTGTCGAGGGCATCAAGTTGCGCCCCGGCAACGTCTCCGTCTCCGCTCCGGCAGAGGCGCTGCCTCGCATCGCCGCCGAACTCGGCCTGGCTTCGCTGGAGGCGCTGGAGGCGCATTACACGCTTTCGCGCAATGGCGAGAAGGTCAAGCTCGAGGGGGCGATCCAGGCGAAGGCGCACCAGATCTGCGTGGTTACGCTCGAGCCCTTCCCGGTCGAGATCAAGGTTCCGATGAAGCTCGATTTCGCCCCCCAGGACGAGGCGCGGATCGCGGCAAGGCGCGGCGATGCCGGCGATGAAGACGCTATCGACATCGAGGTCAGGCTGAACGAGGCCGACCCGCCGGAGCCCATCGTCGATGGCGTCATCGATCTGGGCGCGGTCACTCTGGAATTCCTGGCGCTGGCGCTCGATCCCTATCCGCGCAAGCCCGGCGTGAGTTTCGATGCGGCGCCGGCCGAGCCTGGCATCGAATCGCCTTTTGCGGTGCTGGCCAAGCTGAAACGCGAACAATGAAGCGGGCAGGGGCCTTCGCGGCGGCTTGCAGCGGCGGCTCAAGTCGCTATTGTCCGGCCCGCAACGCGCTGCCTCCAGAAGAAGGGCGGCCGCTCCCAGGATCCACCATCACCTCATGACACGTCCGGTTACAATCGCGCTCGATGCGATGGGCGGAGACCACGGCCCATCCGTGGTCATTCCCGGCGCTGCCCTGACGCTGGAGCGGCGTCCCGATGCGCGCTTCGTGATCTTCGGCGACCAGGCGCAGGTCATGCCCTTGCTCGATGCGCATCCCAAGCTCAAGGCGGTCACCACCTTCCACCACACCGATGTGTCGGTGAAGATGGACGACAAGCCGAGCCAGGCGCTGCGCTATGGCCGTTACAAATCCTCGATGTGGCGTGCCATCGACGCGACCAAGATCGGCGAGGCCGATGTCACCATCTCGGCCGGCAACACCGGCGCGCTGATGGCGATGTCGAAATTCTGCCTGAAGTCGATGCCGCAGGTGGACCGCCCGGCGATCGCATGCCTGTGGCCGACTGTGCGCGGTGAGAGCATCGTGCTCGATGTCGGCGCCACGATCGGCGCCGATGCCCGCCACCTCGTCGATCTCGCGGTGATGGGCGCGGCCATGGCCCGCGTCGTCTTCGATATCGACCGGCCTACGGTCGGCCTGCTCAATGTCGGCGTCGAGGAGATCAAGGGCGTCGAGGCGGTGAAGGAGGCCGGCCGCATCCTGCGCGAGAGCAACCTGCCGCATCTGGCCTATCACGGCTTCGTCGAGGGCGACGACCTCGGCAAGGGTACGGTCGATGTCGTGGTCACCGAGGGCTTCACCGGCAACATCGCCTTGAAGACGGCCGAGGGCACCGCGCGCCAGATCGGCTCCTATCTGCGCGCGGCGATGAGCCATTCGCTGATGGCCAAGATCGGCTATCTCTTCGCGCGCAGCGCCTTCGCCGCACTGCGGGACAAGATGGATCCGCGCAAGGTCAATGGCGGCGTCTTCCTCGGGCTCGAGGGCATCGTCATCAAGAGCCATGGCGGCACCGACGCCATCGGCTTCGCCAGCGCGGCCGAACTGGGCTATGAAATGGCTCGCGAGAACCTGATGGCCAAGGTCCGCGAGATGGTGGCCGCGACTGCGCGGCCGGAGGCGGCGGCGCAGCAGGCCGCCACCGCCGAATAGGGAACAGCTTTCTTGTCCATTCTGCGCTCCATTCTGTGCGGCTGCGGCTCCTATCTGCCGGAACGCATCGTCACCAACGCCGAGCTGGCACAGCGCGTCGACACGACCGATGAGTGGATCGTGCAGCGCACCGGCATCCGCCAGCGCCATGTCGCGGCCGATGACGAGGCGACCTCGGCGCTGGCCCTGAAGGCGGCGCAGGCCGCGCTCGCCGACGCCGGCATGGACGCCTCCGAGATCGATCTGATCATCGTCGCGACCGCGACGCCCGATCACACCTTTCCCGCGACCGCGACACAGGTCCAGGCCGCGCTCGGCATCAATGGCGGCGTCGCCTTCGATCTTCAGGCCGTCTGCTCGGGCTTCGTCTTCGCGCTCGCGACGGCCGACAAGTTCCTGACCACGGGCGCCGCCAAGGCTGCGCTCGTCATCGGAGCGGAGACCTTCTCGCGCATTCTCGACTGGGAGGACCGCACCACCTGCGTCCTCTTCGGCGACGGCGCCGGCGCGGTCGTGCTGAAGGCTGGCCCCGGCGAGGGCACGCTCGCCGATCGCGGCGTGCTGACGACCCATATCCGCTCGGATGGTCGCTACAAGGACAAGCTCTATGTCGATGGTGGCGCCGGTTCGACCAAGACCGTCGGCTTCCTGCGCATGGAGGGCAAGGAGGTCTTCCGCCACGCCGTCGTCAATCTGGCGGAGACGGTCCGGCACACCTTCGAGGAGACCGGGCTGACTGGCGCCGATATCGACTGGTTCGTGCCGCATCAGGCCAATCGTCGCATCATCGACGCCACCGCCCACAAGCTCGGCATCGGCCATGAGCGTGTCGTCGTCACCGTAGACCGGCATGGCAACACCTCGGCGGCCTCAATTCCGCTGGCGCTTGCCGAGGCGCATCACGATGGCCGCATCAAGCGCGGACAGCTCGTCCTGATCGAGGCGATGGGCGGCGGTTTCACCTGGGGGTCGGCCTTGATCCGGTGGTGAAGCACGGCGCAGGAAAGCCGTCGGATTATGACGGTTCTGCTTGTTTTTTCTAGCAAATTCCCAAGATTTGGGTGAGTTGGCGGGTGTTCTAGGATTGACCGGCGCAGCCGGGACGCCTAGCGTCCGTCGTCCATATTGGCGAAGGGCAGGCGGCAAGCCCGCTGGCCGACATAACGCCTTGGAGGATATGAATGGCGGGGCAAACGGTTACTCGCGCCGATCTGTGCGAGGCTGTCTATCAGAAGATCGGTCTGTCGCGGACGGAGTCGTCGAAGCTCGTCGAGGCGGTGCTGGACGAAATCTGTGACGCGGTCGCGCGCGGTGAGAATGTCAAGTTATCCTCGTTTGGATCCTTCGTCGTGCGAGACAAGGGCGAGCGAATCGGGCGTAATCCGAAGACGGGAGTCGAAGTCCCGATCGAGCCGCGTCGCGTCATGGTGTTCAAGCCTTCGAATGTGATGAAGGCGCGCATAAACGGACAGTTGGGTGAGGGCGAAGACGAGTGAGCCTGGAGTTCCACACCGGCGATGAGGCCGAAATGGACACCAAGAGCGCAGATGCCTTCCGGACGATCAGCGAGGTCGCAGAAGACCTCGATATTCCTCAACATGTGCTGCGTTTCTGGGAAACGCGCTTCACGCAGATCAAGCCGCTCAAGCGCGGCGGCGGGCGGCGTTATTATCGCCCCGACGACGTCGCGCTGCTGAAGGGCATTCGCCGCCTGCTCTACGGCGAGGGCTACACCATCAAGGGGCTGCAGCGCATCCTCAAGGAGCAGGGGCCGCGCCATGTCCAGGCGATCGGCCGCGGCGCACCGGTCGGCCCGCCGGGGCCGGAGCGGGCATCCGCGCCAGCGACAGGGATGCAGGGCGATGCCGGGGCGGTTCATGCCATGGCCGCCTACCCGCAGGAGGGCGAGCCGCATCAGGAGTTCGCGCCGCAGCATTCGCGACCGGTTCCACCGGAAGGCCTCGACGATCTCACGGTGCTGTCGGCGGTCTTGACAGAGCTCGGCGAGTGCCAACGCATCTTGCGCAGCGTCCTGGCGCCTCAGCCTGTCCCCGACGGCGCCTGAGGCGGCCAGAGCGGTTTCCGATCAATTGGATCGTCCAACCGCTCCAGCTCTCATGATTTGATAGAGCACGCGCCGATCAGGTGACCGGCGGCTCCTCCTTCGGGCGCGGCCTGTCGACTTCGCGGCGATGTGAGGCGGCGCCGCGTCGCCTGTCGGAGCGACCCGTGGCGCCGGATTTGCGCAATGGCACCAATGTGGCGAGGACCGGGCTGGGATAGTGTTCCAGCGTCGAGCCCGTGGCCGCATCGACGCCCATTCCGACGAGCCCGCCGATCAGAACGTTTCCGGCAAAACCGGCTGCGCCGGCTCCCGCGATGCGGGTTGCAACCGGGATCTGCATATCTTCATAACCGGGCTTGCTGAAGCTGACGGTGAACTCGGCTTTGCGGCTGACCTCCCAGGTGCAGGGTGTCGCCGGGCAGGCATGTCCGAGCGATGTCCTGGCCTCGGCTTCGGGTGGTGTGCTGTTGACGGTGATTTGGTCGGTCGTGCCGCGCGTTACGGTGGCGCAACCACCCAGGGCGCCCGCGATCGCGGCCACCACGAAAATTCGGAAATCCAATGTCTTAGCCCCCAAGCCAGTAATGTGGGCTGGCCTAACGTCATTGCCGTCCGGCGGCAACCTCAACGTGTAAGGAAGCTGTGTTTTATCGCGCATAAGGCCATGTTGCGGCGTCGGCTTGATATTCCGAAGCCGCGTTATAGATCGGTGCCGAGGACGACCTCGGCGAAAGCCTCTCCCATCATCAGGCGTGGACGACCTCGCCCCTTCTGCAAAGGAGCGCCGTTGTGGCTTGGCTCTATCTTTTCGTCGCGGGCCTGTTCGAAGTCGGCTGGGCGATTGGTCTCAAATACACGCAAGGCTTCACGCGGCTGGTTCCCAGCGTGCTGACGCTCGCCAGCATGGTGGTGAGCCTGGGCCTGCTCGGGCTTGCGCTGAAAAGCCTGCCGCTCGGCACGGCCTATGCGATCTGGACCGGCGTCGGCACGATCGGCACTGCCGTGCTCGGCATCGTCCTTCTGGGCGAGCCGGCGGGCGCGTTGCGCCTCGCCTGCATCGGCTTGATCGTCGCGGGCATTGTCGGCCTGAAGCTCGTCTCCTGAGCGGGCGCGGCCCGGGCCGGCGAGCGCACAGGCGTTGATGGCAGCATCAGCGCCTGTGGAACGATCAACGCCTGTGGAAGGCCTGGGGCCAATAGCCGCCGCGTTCAAGCGCGACGATCAGCACGATGATGAGGAGCGTCACGGCCAAGGTCACGAGCTTGGCGTTCCAGGGCGTGCCGCGGCCGATCAGCCAGATCAAGGTCATGCCGATCAGGAGAGGGATGATCATGTCCATGGCGGGATCATAGCCCGGCAGGCGCGCCCATGCACCATGCGACAGATATCATTTCGCTTGGAACAGTCGCCGTTCGGGCACGTTCCAAGACTGGGGAAGCGCATCGCCGCCCGGCGATGCCGGCCTGTCACAGCAACATCCCGCGACAGGAGAGTTCAATGGGCTTGTTTTCCAAGGATATCAAAACGATGGACGATCTTTTCGTCCACCAGCTTCAAGACATCTACTATGCCGAGAAGACGATCTACAAATCCCTGCCGAAGATGATCGCGAAGGCGACTGATCCGGCACTCAAGCTGAGCCTGGAGACCCATCGCAGGGAAACCGAGGGGCATGTCGCGCGGCTGGAGCAGGTCTTCAAGCAGCACGTCGCGGAGGCCAAGGCCGTCAACTGTCCCGCCATCGACGGCATCATCGAGGAAGCCGACGATCTCACCGGCGATGTCGAGAACGGGCCGGTACTCGACGCCGCGATCATCGCGGCCGCCCAGGCCGTGGAACACTACGAGATCACCCGCTACGGCACGCTGACGGCATGGGCGAAGCAGCTCGGTCGCCTGGATTGCGCGGCTTTGCTGCAGCAGAACCTCGATGAGGAATTCGCCGCCGACGGCAAGCTCTCCATGCTTGCCGAGGGTGGTGTGAATCGCAAGGCCGCGGCCTGATCACGGTGCCGGCTCATCGGCCATCCGGACGCCCGCGACGGGAGGCCGTCGCGGGCGTTATTCGTTCGATTCAGCGTCCGCCTCAACCTCGCCCAGCTTCAGCCCTGCCGAGGCGAGATCGCCTTGTCGCCCTCGATCAGCGGTTTCATCCGGCTAAGCTCGCCGGCGATGAAGTCCATGAACAGCCTGACCCTGGGCGAATGCCTGAGGTCGGGATGGGTCAGGAGCCAGAGATCGGCGGCAAAGCCTGGGTCGGGCGCCGCCAGCCGTGTCAGCCCTGGTCTCGTATCGGCGATGAAGCAGGGCACGAAGCCGATGCCGATGCCCGCCTCGACCGCCTCCGCCAGGCCCAGAACGGTGTTGACCTTGTAGACGATGCGCTCCGGCGCGACATGCTGGTTCAGATAGCGCACCGCCTTCAACGCCGTGAACTGGTCGCCGAGCGAGACCCAGTTGCGGGCCCACAGGCTCTCGATTGCGATATCGGCAGCCTCCGGGAAATCGGCGATGCGGCCATAAAGCGCCCACGCGATGCGGGCGGCGCGGCGGCCGACGAGGGTCTCGGGCGGGTTGTCGGTCGCACGGATCGCCACATCCGCGTCGCGCTTGGACAGGTTCAGCGCCTGGTTGCCAAGCAGGATGTCGAGCCGGATATCGGGGCACTGCGCGAGAAAGGCAGCGAAGACCGGCGTCAGCAGATCGACCAGCAGCGTGTCGTTGGTGGTGACGCGCAATTCGCCGGCGGGCTTGATCTCCTGCCCGGCGAGCCGGCGGGCAAAGGCGGTGATATCCTCGTCGACACGCTCGGCGAGCGTCGCCATCTCGTCCCCGGCGGGCGTCGCGACATAACCGCTGCGATGGCGCTCGAACAGCTTGAGACCGAGTGCTTCCTCGATCTGGCCAAGCCGGCGGAACACCGTTGAGTGGTTCAATCCGAGCACTGTGGCGGCGGCCGGTAGCGCGCGCGTATCCGCGATCGCCTTGATCAATCGAAAGTCGTCCCAGGCCAGAGTCTTCGCGGGCGTGTTCTTCGAGATCGTGTTCTTGGCGGTCGTGTTCATGCGCGCACTCTCCGCTATGGCTTCGCCGCCATCAAGGCGACGGGGCCAAGATGACGGTGAAGGAGCATGGGGTGGAAGCCTTGAACGTGGCTCAGGCCGTGGCGGTCGCGCCGTTCCAGCTCAGTCGAGCGGGCTTCAGGGCCAGCGCGCCATCGCCGATCAGGCCATGGGCCAGCGCGGCCAGCGCCAGGAAAGCGGGATATTCCCAGCCGCCATTGGGGGCGTTGAAGACCCAGCCATTGGGGGCATGCACCATCAGGGCGCCGAGCAGGACCGGCAGCAGCAGGATCGAGACATAGCGGCCATAGAAGCCGGTCAGGATGGCGAGGCCGCCGAGAAGCTCGGCCAGCATGATCGGCCAGGCGAGGAAGCCGGGCAGGCCGACTTGGCCGAGGAAGCCGGCGAAGCCTGCAGGGGTGAAGATCACGAGCTTGAGATAGGCGTGGGCAATGAACATCAGGCCGAGCGCGACGCGCAGGCCGAGAGCGCCATAGGGAGCGAAGCGGTTGTCGATCATGGGGGCAATCTCCGATGGGGCCGGGCTGGCCTCTGCCCAAAAGATCGATCTGACCGATGCGCAATGCAAATTGTGAGATACCAAGATCGACATTGCGACAGCGCAATGTATCCCCTCTGGCGCTTTGAGCGAGCCCGACCAATCTTTGCAGCCAACGGAGCAACCGCTCCTCGGCCCGGTTTGGGAGGAATTGTCATCATGCAGATCAACGGCATCCACCACGTCACCGCGATTTCCGGCCCGGCGCGCCGCAATCTCGACTTTTATGGTCGGGTGCTCGGCCTGCGTCTGGTCAAGAAGACTGTCAATTTCGACGATCCCGGCACCTATCATCTCTATTACGGCAATGTCGCCGGGGCGCCCGGCACGATCCTGACCTTCTTCCCCTGGGAGCATGCCGCACCCGGCCGGCTCGGCGTCGGCGAGACGCAGGAGACCGTGTTCCGGGTTCCCGAAGGCGCGATCGGCTATTGGGCGCATCGCTTCATCGAGCACGGTGTGCCCCATGATGTGCCGGTGAAGCGCTTCGGCGAGAGCGTGCTGGCCTTCCGCGATCCCGACGGGATGCGGCTGGCGCTGGTCGGTCTGCCGGGTATCGAGCGTGAGGCGGCCTGGGGCGGCGGCGATGTTCCAGCCGAACATGCGATCCGCGGTTTCCATAGCGTCAGCCTGCTGCTCGAAGGCGCCGAGCCCACCGCCGCGATCCTGAGCGACGTGCTCGGGTTCAAGGAGATCGGGCGCGAGGACACGCTGATCCGCTACCGGGCCGAGGGTGCGGCCATTGGTACTGCAGGACTTGGCACCATCGTCGATCTGCGGGTCGCCGGCGGTTTCTTGCCGGCCCGGCAGGGCGCAGGCTCGGTCCACCATGTCGCCTTCCGCGCCGCAGACGATGCCGCGCAGGAGGAAATGGTGCGCCGCCTCGCGGAAAACCATGGCATCCGCGCCACCGAGCAGAGGGACCGGAACTATTTCCGCTCCGTCTATTTCCGCGAGCCCGGTCGCGTTCTCTTCGAGATCGCGACCGATGCTCCGGGCTTTGCCGTCGACGAGCCGGAGGCGACGCTCGGCCAGGCGCTGAAGCTCCCTGCCGGGCTCGAGGCGCAGCGGGCGCGCATCGAGGCGCTGCTGCCGGAACTCGGCTGAGATCATGCCGCCCTGCCTGGCTTTCGAGCCGGGCAGGCAACTCGGCTGAGATCATGCCGTCCTGCCTGGCTTTCGAGCCGGGCAGGGCGGGCCATGCCGCTCGAGCCACGTCGCCTATGAACAGGAGAACCATGATGGACGCTATCGCGACCACGGATTTCATTCACGTCTTCGAACCGGGCGCTGACGCATCGCGCCCGCCGCTGCTGCTGCTTCATGGCACAGGCGGCAATGAACGCGACCTGCTACCGCTCGGGCGCATGGTCGCGCCCGGCGTGAGCCTGCTCTCGCCGCGCGGCAAGGTTCTGGAAGCGGCGATGCCGCGCTTCTTCCGGCGCCTGGCGGAGGGCGTCTTCGACGAGGCCGACCTCGTCGCGCGCACGCATGAGCTGGCGGATTTCGTCGCGGAATCCCGCAAGCGCTACGATCTGCCGGCGCCGATCGCGCTCGGCTTCTCCAATGGCGCCAATATCGCGGCCAGCCTGTTGCTGCTGCGCCCGGAGGTTCTGGCCGGAGCTGCGCTGGTGCGCGCGATGTCGCCCTTCAAGCTGCCGCCCAAGGCCGATCTCGCCGGCAAACGGGTTCTGATCCTGTCGGGTGCGCTCGATCCGATCATTCCAGCGCAGGATGCGGAGCGCCTGGCGCAAACCTTGTCCGCAGGCGGAGCGCTGGTCGACCAACGCATCCTGCCGACGGGCCATGGCCTGTCGCAAGGCGATGTCGGCCTGCTGCGCGGCTGGCTGGATCAGGCCTGAGACTCAAGCCTGATCCAAAGTTTCCGCTTACGCCTCGGCGGTGGCTTTGCGCTTGGTGGGCTTGGCCTTCACGACGGGAGGAGCCGGCGGCTCGGCCGCCTGCTTCGCCAGCCTGAGGGCGCGCAGCGCCTCGATCTTCTTGCGGGAGGCGGCTTCCTCGGCCGCGATCCGCCCGCTTGATTTCTGCTTTTCGCGCGGCGCTTCCTGAACGCTGTGCACGTCGTGCCAGGCGCGTGGTCCGCGATCTTCCCGTGGTCCGCGATCTTCCCCTGCCATTGCTTCTTCCCCTATGTCACGCCACGTCCGTCACAATGCAGCCTACGCGTGAAATGGGGCGGATACGAGCCGGGATTATCCGCCTGCCCGGCCAAGGCGCCGGGCGACAAGCCGCCGGGCGATCAATCGAGCAATGGCAGGATGATGATCGTGGCGAAGACGATCACGACAAGCGCCCGCAGCAGGATGGCGCGCTGACTCGAGACCTGATTTTCCACCGAACGCGAGAAAGCATGCATGAGTACATCACCAGCGACGCGACAGAGCTGACGCTGGGGTAGAGCTGGGGCGATTGCAAGGAAGATTAGCCGGGCTTGTGGATAACTTGCCGGCCGGGGCTGCCGGGCAAGCAGATTTGCCACTGGAGGCCGCTGAAAGGGGGCCAAAGCTGGTGGGTGCGCCTCGGGTCGCGGGAGGCGGATTATGCATGATAGCGCCGGATATCTCGGGTTGAAGGCTCGGGGTTTGTCTATCCCGCGAGCATTTGCTCAAGAGGTACCGTGAAATATGCATTTAGTTTAACCAATCACGCCGAGACGGCTGGCGCTGGCTGATCAAGTTCGGTATGAGTGATTACCTCACCTGTTCAAGCAGGTTCTAGGTGAAGCGTTCCATAATCAAGCAACCTCGGTGTCCGTTCAATGCAGTTGCGTGCTCGGTCTCAGTTGATTGGCATGGTTGTGGCCTTGTCTGCACTCACGACGTCGCAGGCGCAGGCCGGCTTGCTGGAAATGCTGTTCGGCGGCCCGGCTCCGCAGCGGCAAGAGATTGCGCCGCTGGAAATGACGATCCGGCCGACGAAGAAGGCGAAACCGAAGGTCCCGCGCGTCTCGATGGACGACGACGGCGACTCCAAGCGGTTTCTGCAGGTCTCGATCGACCCCGTCAGCAATCCCGACTGGTATCTCACCGACCCGACCTTGCGCCGTGGTGACATCGTCGTTCTATCGAACAAGGTGCTGGTCTATGCCGGCGGCAGGAGCACGCGGCGATTGGCGGATTTCGACGATCTGCAGGGAACGCGATTGGTCTCGAGCCGGGATCGCGAACGCATCAAGCTCCTGACCGAGTTCTCCGGCAGGGCGATGCCGAAATTCAAGATCGTGCCCGAATTCGCCAGCTCGCCAGCCTCCTTGAGCGCTCAGGCCGAGCGCAAGGTCAACGTCATTATGCCGTAGGGCGACCGGCTGCGTTTGATCGTTTTCCGGTACCTTCTGAACCACCGCATCATTCCCGGGCTACGCCCTCGGGTCGGACCTTTGGTCGGCCCAAGGATAAACTCCGCGTAGCGCCCGGCCCCATGAACACTGCGTCATCCGTCATGGTCGGGCTTGTCCCGGCCATCCACGTCTTCGCCCGTCGAGGCCTGTGTTCAAGACATGGATGCTCGTCACGAAGGCGAGCATGACGAACTGAAGCAGTGTCGTGTTCATGGGGGCAGGCTCAACTCTGCGGCGCGCCCCGCATTGACGTCGCGTTTCAGAGCCAGGATGAGCGAACCGGGGTAGCAGAAGCGCCTAGCGCAATCCTGCCGGTCTCTGTCGCTAGGCTCGGAGATTGACCGCCGAGGAGGCGCGCAGACCTGCGCGCGCAAGGCGGTGCGCGGCCGAGCCATCATCGACAGTAGAGTAAAATGGTCGGAGCGAGAGGATTCGAACCTCCGACCCCTTGTCCCCCAGACAAGTGCGCTAACCGGGCTGCGCTACGCTCCGACGGCTCGGCTTATAGTAGCGGGTTCTCGCGGATGCAATGCGCTTCGACACATTGTCGGTGACTCCGTGAAAGGAGCATTCGAACGCCCCGAAGCGGCACATGGCGGGCTGGGTGCCGTTAACCCTCGATTAAGGCTTTGGTTGCGGGCCGGGGCCTGTTTCCGCATCGTATTTGTGGGACGGGGGTCCTTCAGGCGGAGATGACGATGTCACTGGCGACAGCCACAGTGGAGCGGAGCAAGCTCTCCGTGCCGGCCCCTGCGAAGCCGCTGGGCTCGATCGAGACCTTCTTCCGCGATCTCGGCCCGGACTGGCATTCGCAATGGGCCTGGGACCATTACGAATCGACGATTCTCGATCTTTCCCGTCAGTTCGGCCTGCGCCGCGTCTGCGAGATCGGCGGCGGGCGCGATCCGCTGTTCTCGACCGCCCAGGCGGCGCGCCACGGCATCGACCTCATCGTCAACGACATCGATGCGGGTGAGTTGGCGCTGACGCCGGCCGGTCTCAGGACGGCGCGCTTCGACATCGCTGGCGATCTCTCCGAGCCGGATGTCATGCGCGGCGGCTATGACCTCATGGTCTCGCGCATGGTCTTCGAGCATGTCCATGACGTCGAGCGCGCCTGGACCAACATCCATGACCTGCTGGCGCCGGGCGGCGTCGCGCTCGCCTTCTTCCCGACGCTGTGGGCGCCGGTCTTCGCGATCAACCACATCCTGCCCGAGAAGCTCTCACGCGCGATCGTGCATGCGCTCTATCCGGCGCGGCGCGATGGCGGCGGCGATCCGAAATTCCCGGCCTTCTACGACTGGTGCCGCGGCAGCAAGCGTCAGCTTGGGCCGATGCTGAACCGCGCCGGCTTCAACGATGTCCATATCCAACGCTTCTGGGGGCACGGCTATTTCGACCGCATGCCCGGGCTGAAGCAGGCCGACCATATCTTCAACGCGCTGGCGGCGAAGACCGGTTGGGATTTCGTGACGACCTACGCCTATGTCGTGGTGCGCAAGGACCGGGGCTGAGCGGCTGGCCGCACTGAGGCGACAATGCGCGCATGATCCGCGTCAGGGTAGCGCCGGTGCCTGGCTCGGGACATGCCGGGGCGGAGCGGATGGCACCCTTCTGCGGGCTTGTAGCCGACGCAGCAGGGGCCGTTCGATCCAGCGATAGACCAGGACAGATCCAAAGGTTGCAACCAGAGCCGCGACAGCGACATAGGCCGCCAGCGGCAGCGCGTCGCCAACCAGGCTGATCCAGAGATTGCGGAAGGGCCGCAGGATGAAGGGGTGCGCGAGGTAGAGGCTGTAGGAGGCGTCCCCGAGCGCCACGAGTCCCATCGTTATGCGTGACGATGTCGATTCCAAGTGGAGGAGAGCCGCGGCGGCGACGATGAGGAGGGCGGGAACACCCCATCTCAGCGCGTCCGGAAGCAAGACTTGGCCATCGAAACCCGGGATCCTGAGCATCCCGGCAAAGCCGAGCGCCCCCAGCGCGATCGCCACTGGCGCCGTCAGGCGCGCGCCCTTGAGATAGGCGACTGCGAGCAGGCAGCCAAAGAGGAACTCCAGGATGATCGACTGGGTCCAGAAGGCGAGCTGCACCTGCTCTGGCCGGAAGACCATTCCGACGATGGCGAGCGCGACAAGGACGAGCGCCAGCGCCGTGATCCCCTTTCGGAAAGGCAAAGCGAGCGCCGCAGCGAAGAGAACGTAGAAGAACATCTCCAGGTTCAGCGTCCAGCCGAGCGCCATGACGGGGCGGATTTCGCCCGGGATGCGCAAGCTGGGGATGAACAGATAGGACGCCAGAACGTGCTGCCAGTCGCCGATCGGCACGTTGAGCAGGCGCGGGGCGAGGAGGGCGCCGATCAGCAAGGCCGTCGTCAGCAGCCAGTAGAGCGGCACGATCCTGGTGAGACGGCGGGCCAGAAAGATTCGCCAGGCTCCGGGCCGGCCGAAGAGGTCGACCGAGGTGTAGACCATGATGAAGCCCGATATCACGAAGAAGATGTCGACGCCGAAACCCCAGTTCACGAACGAAAGATCGATGGCGGGCCGGCCGATTACGGCGGAAATGGCTTCCGTTTCATGCACGGAATGGCCGACGACGACGAGAAAGGCCGCTATGGCCCGCAGCACCTGGATATTGAGGTTGTGCTTTGAAATGGCCATGCGCTCGCCCACGGATTCAGGCCGTGACAGATGTTGCCCTGGCCTGGGCGGCTAACCCCCAGACAAGGCCCAGCATCAGGTAGAAATGCCGCCAGTGATCGGTGTCGATCTGCACGCCTTGCAGGATGGTGGTGAACAGCACCGACCACAGAACGATCGCGTGGTTTTGCGTCGGCGTACGCTGGAAGACGAGCCGCCATCCCACATAGAAAGTCGCCGCCATCAGCGAGAGCCAGGCGATGCCGCCGAGCCAGCCATAGGAGGCGAAGGCGTTGATATAGACGTTGTGCGGATCCTGTTGGTAGAAAATCCAGCGGAAACGCAGCGGGCCAAGGCCATTGGGGTCGTCGAGCAGCATCGGAATCGAGCGCAGCTGGCTGCCGAACCGACCTGTGACACCCTGATCGTAGCTCTGATCGAGGCTGGCCCGGACCTCGAACACGGCGCGGATGTCCTCGAATGACAGCGCGATCATCAGCGCGACGAAGGCGAAGATCAGCGTAGCCAGCGTCAGGAGGACGATCCGCGCCCGGCGTGACGCGCTTGGCGCGGTCAGGAAGGTCAGCACCACCATCAACAGGACGGAGCCTGCGAGATTGCCCCATCCGCCGCGGGAGAAGGTCAGGAACAGGGCTGCAAGCGGCACGCTGATCGCGAAAAGGCCACGCAACAACCCGCACCGGCCGATGAGGATATGCTGGATCGCAAAGGCGATCGGCAGGACCAGGAACGGGCCCAGCACGTTGGGGTCCTTGAACGTTCCCGACGCGCGTTCATAGAGGGTGAAGATGCTGCCGAGGCCCGCGACGTTGAAATACCCCAGGATGCCGGCGATGCCGGCGCACCAGGCCGCGACGAGATAGCCCTTCCGGAGCGTCTCCAATCGCCCCAGCGCGTCCTCGGCCATGATGGCCGCAAGGACGACGGCCGTGATCATCAGGTAGAGCGAGACCGCGATGAAGCGAACCGAGTCGGGGTCGCTCATCCACGGGATCAGGGAAAAGAAGCCCCCGATATTGAACGCCAGCAAGAGCATCGCCAGCGGCAGCAGCTTCTGCGAGAAGCGGATGCCGGTCATGGCGAAGACGAACAGCACGATCAGGAACGATATCTCATAGGGCGACGGCTCGATCAGGGCGACCCAGCTCGACGCCGTCAGAAGCCAGAGTGAGCCGCGCTTGATGGCGGCGTGAGATACCGTCAGGCGGCTGTGTCCGCCGCCTTTGTCTCCATCCCTTTCCGCGAGCGCGCTCAATAGGCGTTCTCGTTCTTGGTCAGCAGCGAGAGCGGCGTCTTCACCAGGATGTAGAGGTCGAGCAGCACCGACCAGTTCTCGATGTAATAGAGGTCGTGCTCGACGCGGCGCTGGATCTTGTCCTCGGTGTCGGTCTCGCCGCGCCAGCCATTGACCTGGGCCCAGCCGGTGATGCCGGGCTTGACCTTGTGGCGGGCGAAGTAGCCGTCGACGACCTGCTCATAGGCGCGGTTCGAGGCGGTGGCGTGGATCGCATGCGGGCGCGGCCCCACCAGCGAGAGATCGCCCTTCAGGACGACGTTGAGGAGCTGCGGCAACTCGTCGATCGAGGTCTTGCGGATGAAACGGCCGACGCGGGTGACGCGCGGATCGTCCTTGGTGACCTGCTTGGCGGCGGCGAAATCGCTCATCTCATGGTAGAGCGAGCGGAATTTCAGGACTTCGATCAATTCGTTGTTGAAGCCGTAGCGCTTCTGCTTGAACAGGATCGGCCCCTTCGAATCGAGCTTGATCGCAATTGCTGTCGCGAGCATCAGCGGCGAGAGCGCGATCAAGGCGAGCGTGCCGACGATCTTGTCGAAGACGAATTTGACGACGATGTCCCAATCGGCGATCGGCCGGTCGAACACGTCGAGCACGGGCACGGCGCCGATATAGGAATAGGAGCGCGGCCGGAACCGGAGCTTCGACATATGCGCGGAGAGGCGGATGTCGATCGGCAGAACCCAGAGCTTGCGCAGCATGGTGAGCAGCCGCGCCTCGGCCGAGATCGGCAGGGTGAAGATCACCAGGTCGAGCTTGGTGCGGCGCGCGAACTCGACGAGATCGTCGATCGTGCCGAGCTTGGGGTAGCCGGCGACGAGATCGGGCGAACGGTCGTCATTGCGGTCGTCGAACACGCCGCAGACGCGCAAGCCGGTGTCGCGCTGCGCTTCCAGTGCGCGGATCAAGGCCTCGCCCGCCTCGCCGCCGCCGACGATCGCCGTGCGCCGCTCCAGCCGGCCCGAACGCGTGAGCTGGCGCACACTCAGCGTTACGACGAGCCGCTCGCCGAGCAGCGCGGCAAGGCCGCCGGCATAGAACCCGAGCAGCCAGATGCGCGAGACCTGGTCGCCGATCTTAAGGAAGAAGAAGGCCGCCAGCGCGATCATGAACAGGGTCGTCCAGCCGGTCACCAGCCTGACCGCCATGGCGATGAAATTTCTGAGCGCGCCGACATGGTAGAGCTGCAGCGCCTGAAAGGAGGCGAGCGCCCCGATCGCCAGCGCCGGAATCGTGACCTGGTAGGGCAGGGCGTTGTCGATATTGCCCGCCACATAGAGCCAGTAGACCAGCCCGCCCACGCCGACGACTGCCAGCACGTCGAAGAGCCGGACGAAGCCCTCGATCATCACGGGTGAGAGCGTCGGCTTGACCGGCATCGCGGCGATGCGCTCGGCCAGCGGGTGGAAGGCGCGGGTCGCGCCGCCCTTGGAAGGACCGAACATCTCGGATGTCGCGGCCGCGGCCGCGTCGACCTTGATCAGATCGCGAACATCGAAAGCGCCCATGACATGCCATCCCGGTCCGGCCGGCAAGCCGAGGCTTCCGGTCTTCTTGTCCTGCGTCTAGCGGAAAATGTTCACGGAAGGCTTAATCGGACCCGTCGTTCTTGCGGAGGATTCGCAAGGAAATTGGCTGGAAACGCCGCGTCGGCGAGCGCCGTTCCGGCGGTTTTGAGCCTTGCAAAAACGCGAAATCGAAAAGGGCGATTTTCGCTTGGCCGATCAAGGTATTAATCCAGGGTTTTGGCCGTCGTTTTCTATGGTTTTTGTCTTGGAAAAGTTGTTTTAAGTTGACAAAAAGCAACGTTGCGGGCATATCTGACTGCGATGAGTGTCTGAGAAGCACATTTCTGAGCGGACCATGAGAACGGCTTTGGGCCGTTGTCGCGATGCCGCCGTGCTGCTTTCGCGGTGTTTCCGCCGAAGCCTTTCAATCCGGATGCCGTCTTTCAAAACTCGAACTTTTGCCTAGCTGCCTAGCGTCGCCCCCGCGACGTCCAGCGCCGGCTTCGCCCGTGTGCAACATGTCTTTTCATTGGTTGGTTCTGCTCGCGGCCATCGCCGTCGAGATCGTCGCGACGGCGGCGTTGAAGTCGGTCGTCTCGGCGCCGTTCATGGTCACCCTCCTGCCGCTCATCCTGATCGGCCTGTCCTTCACCCTGCTCAGCGTGGCGCTGCGCGTCATTCCGCTGGCCGTCGCCTATGCGGTCTGGGAGGGGCTCGGCATCGTCGGCATCGCCGCCGCCGGGCACCTGCTCTTCGGCGAGCATCTCACGCCGACGCGGATCGTGGCGCTTTGCGCCATCATCGCCGGTATCGTGCTGCTCGAGCGTGGCGTCGGCGGCGAGGCGGAGGAGCATGAGGGGAGGCTGGCATGACCACCCCCCTTCTGCCGCAAGGCCTCGCCATCGCCTGGTTGATGCTGGCAGTCCTGCTCGAAGTCTCCGGCACATATCTGCTCAAGCTCTCCGACGGCATGAAGCGTTGGCTCACCGGCGGTGTCGGCATCCTGCTCGTGGTCGGCGCCTTCGCTGCCCTGGCTCAGGCGATCAAGGGCATGGATCTCTCCGTCGCCTATGCCGTCTGGGGTGGCGCCGGGCTGGTGATCACCGCGATCGTCGGCATGCTCGCCTTCGGCCAGCGCATCCGCCCCTCCGGCTGGGCCGGGATCGCGCTCGTCATCGCCGGCGTCGTGGCGCTCAAGCTGCTGTGACGCGGGCGGTCACCGCGTTGCGATAGGCGGCGATGACGCCGTCGATCATGGCGTCCAAGGAGAAATTTTCGCGCACATGCCCGGCGAGGTCGGCGGCTTGCGCCTGTCGCTCGGCGTCGGGGGTGGCGAGCGTCGCCCTGACCGCCTCGGCGAGGATGACTGGATCGTTGGCGGCGATCAGCCGATGCCTGTGGCGCGGGCCGTAGATTTCGTTGATGCCGCCGACATCGGTCGAGATCAAGGGCTGGGCCGCCGCCGCCGCCTCCAGGATGACATAGGGCAGCGATTCCGCCCGCGACGGGATCACCATCACGCGGGCCTTCGAAAGCGCCCTGCGGATCGGCGCCGGCGGCTCGAAGACGCATTGCTCTGCGATGCCGCGATCGATCGTCATCTTGCGCAGTTCGGCCTCGTCTGGCCCGGAGCCGACGATCAGGATGCGCGGCGTCAGCGCGTGCTGGCTCTTCAGCAAAGCGAGTGCGTCGATCAGCGTGTCGACGCCCTTGGCCGAGCGCAGTTCACCGAGATAGAGGAGGTCGAACGCCGCCTCGGCATGGTCGATCGGCTCGAACTCTGCCTCGGAGATGCCGTTCAGCACGATGCGGTGGTCGGTTCGCGGCATGTGCCCGACATAGGCCTCGAAGCGCCCGGCGATGAAGCGGCTCTCGAACAGGAACATGTCGGTTGCGCCTTCGAGCAATCGCTCGACGGCCATGTAGATCTTATGCTCGGCCCCGCCGGGCTTGTAGTTGAAGCTGCCGCCATGAGGCGTATAGGCCGTGGCATAGCTCCGGCCCAGGCTGAACAGCGCGGGAATGCGCCCATACACCCCGCCCTTCGAGCCATGGCAATGGACGATATCGGGCTTCAGCGCCTTGCGGACCGAGATCTCGCTCATCTGCGCCTTCGCGTCGGTCAGGCTCGGATAGCGCGACATCGGCACGCGGGTCACGCCGAGCGAAAGCTGGGGTGAGAGCTCGCGGAAGACATCGTCGGCGCGGGCGCCGCCCGTGGTGGCGTCGCAGAAGATACCGACATGGTGGCCGCGTTCGACCTGGCCGCGGGCGAGATCGAGCACGTGCCGGAACAGGCCGCCGAGCGGCGCGCGAAAGACATGGAGAATGCGCAACGGCTGCGCCTGCGTGCTGTCCGTCATCGGAAGCGCTCCGGACAGATCAGAACCAGCGTTCCTTGATGACGATCGTATCGCCCGGCTGGACGGCGTAGGTGATCGGCACCGTCGCGGTCACCAATTGGCCGTCGACCTGCCGCGTCACCTCGGCCGAGGAACGTTGCCCGCGCGGGGTGAAGCCGCCGGCGATTGCGACAGCCGTCTGCACTGTCATGCCATTGACGTAAGGAAACTGGCCGGAATTGGTGACCTCGCCCAGGACGAAGAACGGGCGGTAGGTGTCGACCTCGACCGAAACCTTGGGCTCGCGCAGATAGCCGCGTCGCAGCCGGCCCTCGATCGCCTTTTCCAACTGCTGGGTGGTGTGCCCTTGCGCCTCGATCGTGTCGATCAGCGGCATCGAGATGCGGCCTGCGCCATCGACCGCATAGATGTTCGAGAGGTTGTCCTGCCCGAAGACGATGATGCGCAGGCGGTCGCCGCTGGCGAGCCGATAGGGGCCGCTCGGCTGGGCCACGGCGTAATTGGCGTCGACATAGCGCGGTGCGCAAGCGGTCGCGGTCATTGCGATGGCCAGAGCAAGAGGGGCGAGATGGCGACTCATCACGAGCAATACCCATGCGGAAACTGAAATCAGGACTAGGCTGATATGGTTAAGAAAACCTGATGATGAACAAGGTTCGGCTGTCCGTTGCCGGCTTTAACTCGACACTAACCTTACTGGGCTTTGATGATGGTCGCGTTCTCTCCGGAGCGCCGCCAAGTGTCCGTGAAGGGAAGCGTCATGACAGCTCAGACCGAGAGCCAAGCGCGAACCGAGAGCCAGGCGCGTGATGCCGGCGAGGCGCGCGGTGACATGCTCGATCTGGCGGCGCTATGGACGGCGATCAAGCGTCGCAAGCTCTGGATCATCGCCCCGACGGTGGCGGCGCTCGGCCTGTCCTTCGTCGCGGTCAACCTCGTCCCCGCCCGCTACACCGGCGAGGCGCGCATCCTTCTGGAGAACCGCGACAGCTTCTATACGCGGCCGGGGCAGAGCACCGGCGAAAGCTCCGGGCAGCAATTCGACAGCGAAGGCGTGCAGAGCCAGGTCCAGGTCATCATGTCGCGTGACCTGGCGCGCGAGGCGATCAAGCGCATCGGCCTCGTCGGCAATTCCGAGTTCGATGCGGGCGCCGGAGCGCTGAGCGCATTGAAGAAGATCGGCGTGATGATCGGAATCGGCGGCCATCCGGCCGATCGCTCGCCGGAGGAGCGCGTCCTCGAGAAATATTACGACCGCTTGCTGGTCTATCCCGTCGGTCGTTCGCGCATCGTCTCGGTCGAGTTCACCTCGCGTGATCCCGAGCTCGCAGCCAAGGGCGCCAACACCATCGCCAGTACCTATCTGGAAACGCAGGAGGCGGCCAAGCAGGACACGGCGCGCAGCGCCTCCTCCTGGCTCTCGACCACGATCGAGCCCTTGCGCAAACGCCTCGCCGAGGCCGAGGCCAAGGTCGAGGAATACCGCTCGCGCAATGGCCTGCTGGTTGGCGCCAACAACACCACGATCACCTCCCAGCAGCTCACCGACCTCTCGGCTCAGCTTTCTGCCGCCCGCAGCCAGCAGGCCGAGGCGCAGGCCAAGGCCGGCCTGATCCGCGACGCGATCAAGCAGGGCCGCACCTTCGAGATTCCCGATGTCGCCAATAACGAGCTGGTGCGCCGCCTGATCGAGCAGCGCGTCAACCTGCGCGCCCAGATCGCACTCGAATCGCGCAATCTTCTCTCCGAGCATCCGCGGATCAAGGAGCTGAACGCCCAGCTTGCCGATCTCGAGGGCCAGCTCCGTGCTGCCTCCGAGCGTGCGGTACGCACCCTGGAAAACGAGGCCAAGATCGCCGGCCAGCGTGTCGAGAGCTTCACCGCCGCCCTCGATGGCCAGAAGAAGAGCGCCTCAACCGCGAATGACAGCGAGGTGCAGCTGCGCGCCCTGGAGCGCGAGGCCCGCACGCTGCGCGACCAGCTTGAGCAGTATATGCAGCGCTACCGCGAGGCGATGGCGCGCGATACCCAGAACGCCGCCCCGGCCGATGCCCGCATCATCTCGCGTGCCGTGGAGCCGACCGAGCCGTCCTTCCCCAAGAAGATCCCGACCATGGTCGTGGCGACGCTGGCGACCTTCATGATTGCGCTGGCTGCAGTCGCCTCGCGCGAATTGCTCAGCGGGCAGGCCGGTGCGCCGTCCGGCAAGCCGCAGCGTGCTCCGGGCTGGGTCGGCGGCGGCACGACCGCTCGCACCGACCCGCGCCGCGAGCGCGTCGCGGGGCTGCTCACCCATGCCGGCAGGCTCGGCCAGATCACGCTCGACCTCGATCGACCGGAAGAGACGCTGGCCGATCTCGCCGAGCGGATCGACGAGCCGCCGCGCGGCATGGCCCCCATGGTCGTCGTGCTGGATGGGGGTGGCGACGGCGCGACGACGGCGCGCGACCTGGCCGAACTTTTGTCCCAGCGCTGCCGCTGCATCATCGTCGATCTCGTCGTCGACGGGGATCTCAGCCAGCCTGGCTTCTCGGAGCTGCTCGCCGGCGAGGCGCTGTTCTCCGACATCATCACGCGTGCCGAGGGCTCGCGGCTGCATCGCATCGGCCCCGGTCATGCCGGCCGCGACGCGGTGCTGGCGGCGCCCGACCTCGTCGAGGTCGCGCTCGATGCGCTCTGCGAGACCTATGACTGGGTGCTGGTGGCGGCAGCCTCAAGCGACGACAGCGCCGTTCTGGCGCCGATCGCCGGGCGCGCCCAGGGCGGGCTCGTCATGGCCGGCCAGGTCGGCAACGGCCACGCGGTCGAGGCCGCCTATCGGCTCTCGGATCTGACGAAGGCGCCGGTCGCGCTCGTGCTCGATGCGCCCGTGAACTTCACTGGTGCGATGGCGACGATGCGCCAGCATGACGAGGAGCCGGCCTGAGGTTTGGATCTCGTTCGGAAACTCCAGCCCTCATCCTGAGAAGCCATTCCTGTGGGAATGGCGTCTCGAAGGATGCTCCCGGAGACTCCCGAACCACCTGGAGCATCCTTCGAGACGCTACTTCGCAGCTCCTCAGGATGAGGGCTGTGGGAATCCCTGACGGTCTCCGAGGGCCTATTCCTCGCTCGCGCTGCGGCCCCGGTTCAGCCAGCCCGAGGTGCGCTGCGCCAGTTTCAGCAGCACAGGCGAACTCTTGACCCGGCGCTTGAGCGCGCGCTTGGCCCGGGCCACGCCGGCGAAGGCGCGTCCCTTCACTGTGAGCGGCAGGAAGGTGTCGACCAGTTCGTCGCGGTCGTCGCAGATCGTCGTCTTGTAGCGTGCTTCGCCGACGCCAAGATCGAAGACGCTGATGCCTGCATGGCCTTTCAGCTTGATCAGATCGACCAGCAGGATCTCGCCGGGGCTGGTCTTGGCGACCTCGCTGTCCATGTCGAAAGAGGTCGCCATCCCGGAGAAGCGCTGGCCCTGAACCGCGCCGACATAGGTCGCGACCGAATGGCCCTCGACATCGAGCGAGTAGAGTTCGAGCGCAGGCGCGACCGCGCCTCCCGTCGCGGCGGCGCGCTGCAGGAAGGAGCGCATCGCCGGATCGGCGAAAGGATCGGGCACGCCCATGGCCCTGAAACGCGCGGCCTTCTGGATCAGGAAGGCGTCGATCACGCTGGCGATCTCGGCCTCGCTCTGCGCCTTGACCAGTCGCGACGCGCCGAAGCTGGCGAAGCGGTTGCGCTTGTTCTTGAGCTTCTTATGCGCGTGGCTGCTCATGGCACGCCGCAGCGCACCTTCGGAATCGCCCGGCGTGAGCGCCAGCTTATAGGCGCCGCTCGGGCTTGGCCCTGCCGCGAGCAAGGCCGTCGGGTTCGCCACGCCCTGCCACAGCGTCGGCTGGTTGACGAAGACGAAGGCGTCGAGCCCGCCGATCGCCGCCCCGATCTCGTCGAGCATCCGGTGCGTCGTTCCGGCATCGAGGGCTGCGGCGAAATCGGGCGCGTAAAGGCCCATATGGTAGTTGGCGTGCTTGCCGCCGATGAATTCGGCGAAGCGGATGCCGTTGCGGCGCGTGATGACCAGCGGCAGGATCGCGATGGCCTGGGCCAGCGCGTCGCGCAGCACGGCATAGCGAAAATCCATGCCGTGGGCCGCGCCGACTGTCTCGGCGAAGGGCTGCACCCAGCCATAGGCCTGATAGGGCGTCACCAGCGCATGCGCCTCAAGCGCGCGCCAATCGGCTTCGATGGCGGCGATGTCGGAGGAGATCGCGAGCGAGCGCCAGGGCCGGGCGCCGAGCGCGCTGCGGTTCTCGGTAAGGGACAAGGCCGAAGGGCGTTCGGCGAGTGCGGACATGCTCAGGCGGCCTCTGCGGGCAAATGATGCGCCCTTTTAACCCGCTATTGTGAACAGACCGGTCAAGCTCGCGTGAGCCGGACGGGAGATCGGTGAACAGCGTTACCGAGCGGTTGCCAGAGCAGGATGCGAAAAAGTGGGAACCGGTTTTTCGTATTGATCCTGCTCTAACTCCTTGATGAGAGACGGATTCAGATCTCAGATGGGATCACTGTGTGAGCCCATCTGAAGTCATCCGGCTCTTGGCATTTTCGAGCGAAGTGGACACCGGTTCGCGTGAAGAAAATGCGATAAAACAAAGAGGTAGAGCATGTCCGCGGGGAGAAACGCGGAAAAGCTCTAGGGATAAGCGATGACTCTGCGCCACAAAGCCTTCTCGGCCGTGTTCAAGGCGATCGCGCTGACCCGCGCCGACCGCTGGGGCAGGGGCCTTGCGCAAGGCGCGGGCGTGATCCTGACCTTGCACCATGTCCGACCGGTTTCCCCTGCGGGATTCCAGCCCAACCGCCTGCTGGAGATCACGCCGGAGTTTCTCGACCTGACCCTGACGCTGATCAGGGCTGAGGGTTATGACATCGTCTCGCTCGACGAGGCGGTCGCGCGCCTGACCAGCAACAAGCAGAGCCGCTTCTTCGTCGCGCTGACCTTCGATGACGGGTATCGCGACAATCTCGACCATGCCTGGCCGGTGCTGGCGAAGCATGAGGCGCCCTGGACATTGTTCGTGACGCCGGGCTTCGCCGACCGCAGCGCGCGGCTCTGGTGGCTCGAGCTGGAGGAGGCGATCCGCGCCCTGTCGCGCATCGCGGTGGAGCTGCCCGATGGCGGTTTTGCCGCTCGCACCGAAACCGATGCCGAGAAGCAGCACGCCTTCACCGCGCTCTACTGGCGTCTGCGCAAACAGCCGGAAGCGATTCTGCTCGCTGTGATTTCCGCCCTGGCGCAACAGGCCGGCATCGACCCGGTTGCGCTTGTCGAGCGCGAATGCCTGCCCTGGGAGACGCTGCGCGCCGTCTCGGGCGCGCCCGGCGTGACGATCGGCGCCCATACGCTCACTCACCCGATGCTGGCGAAGCACGAGGCCGGGATCGCCCGCAGCGAGATCGTCGAGAGCAAGGCGCGGCTGGAAGCGGAGCTCGGCATCCCCATCCGCCATTTCGCCTATCCGGTCGGAGATCCCGGCTCGGCTGGCCCGCGCGAATTCAAGATGGCGGGGAAGGCAGGGTTCGCCAGCGCCGTGACGACGCGGCCGGGCCACCTCTTCGACGCGCATGCGCGCCATCTCCACGCTGTGCCGCGCGTTTCGCTCAACGGTTTGCATCAGAGCGAGGAGGCGGTGCGGGCGCTGCTCTCGGGCCTGCCGTTTCTACTGTGGAACCGGGGGCGGCGGGTGAATGTGGGGTAGCCGGTTTTCCCTTCTCCCGCCAGGGGAGAAGGGAAGACGGCTTCACCTCTCGTCCTTGCGCTCCATCCAGCGGATCAGCGGCAGCAGCGGCAGCACCCAGGCGAGGCCGAGCGCGATATAGGCGATCGTCTGCACCAGCTTCGGCGCCTCGGTGATGCGGCCCTGCGCCAGCGCCATGGCGACGAGCGCGTAGATGCAGACGAAGACGAGGATCGCGACGGTGCCGATCAGCTTGCGGTGGCTCTGGGTCATGCTTCGTCTCCGGCCCTGCGAGCCGTCGGCTGCGGCAATGCGGGCGTTGTCGGGTCTATCTTGCGGGTCTATCTGTCACCCGCGCGCCTGATTGTGAAGCGCGGCATTGACGAGCGAAGGCGCAGCTTCCGTGACGATCGCCCTGGACCAGCCCGTTTCCCAGACGAGCAGCAGCACAAGCCACGCCGGCATCCGCCGCTGGCTCTGGATCGTCGCCGCGCTCGTCTTCGTCATGGTCATCGTCGGCGGCGCGACGCGTTTGACGGGCTCGGGCCTCTCGATCACCGAATGGAAGCCGATCACCGGAGCGCTGCCGCCGCTCTCGGAGGCAGCCTGGGCTGCCGAGTTCGAGAAATATCGCGCCAGCCCGCAATACCAGCTCCTCAATGCCGGCATGGCGATCGGCGAGTTCAAATTCATCTATTGGTGGGAATGGGGCCACCGCCAGCTCGGCCGCTTCATCGGCCTGGTCTATCTCGCCGGTTTCCTGGTCGTGGCGTTGCGCCGCCTGCTGCCCTGGCGGCGGACGCTCGTCCTCTTCGGCATGGGCTTGCTGCTGGGCCTGCAAGGGGCGATCGGCTGGATCATGGTGGCCTCGGGGTTAGAGCCCGGCATGGTCGCCGTCGCGCCCGTGAAACTGACGCTGCATCTCACCTTCGCCGGGCTGTTCTTCGCCTCGGTCATCGCCTTCGCGACCTCGTTGACACCGCCGCGGCGAATCGAGCCGGCGCGGGGACGAGCCGTCGCCTGGCTGCTGCTGGCGCTGCTCTTCCTGCAGATCGCGCTCGGCGGGCTCGTGGCGGGGGCGCGGGCGGGCTTCACCCTCAACACCTGGCCGCTGATGGACGGCGCACTCGTGCCGCCGGCCTCGATGCTGTTCGCGCAGAACCCGTTCTGGGAGAACTTCGTCGACAATGTCGCCTTGGTGCAGTTCAACCACCGCCTCGGCGCCTATCTCCTGCTCGCAGTCGCGCTCTGGCACATGCTCTGGCTGCGCCGCATCATGCCAGCCTCGGGCGCCGCCAAGCGCGCCGCCGCGATCACGGGCCTCGTCCTGGCGCAGTCGGCACTCGGCATCGTGACCTTGCTGCTGGTCGTGCCGCTCTGGGCGGGGCTGGCGCATCAGGCGCTTGGCTTCACCGTGCTCGCCATGGGCGTGGTGCATCTGACGCGGACGGAGGGGGCTGCGCGCGCCGTGTCGTCATTGCGAGCGTAGCGAAGCAATCCAGGAGCGGCAGCGCTCGACGCCCCCCTAGATTGCTTCGTCGCTATGCTCCTCGCAATGACGGTCAGCCCAGCGCCTGATCGAGATCGTCGATCAGATCGACGACGTCCTCCAGCCCGATCGAGAGCCGCACCACCTCCGGCCCGGCGCCCGAAGCCGTCTTCTGCGCGTCGGTGAGCTGGCGGTGGGTGGTCGAGGCCGGGTGGATCACCAGCGAGCGGGTGTCGCCGATATTGGCGAGATGCGAGAACAGCTTGAGGTCCGTGACCAGCTTGACGCCGGCCTCGTAGCCGCCCTTGAGGCCGATGGTCATGACCGCGCCGCCGCCCTTGGGCGAATAGCGCTGGGCGAGCTCGTAATATTTATTGCCGGGCAGGCTGGCATAGCTGACCCATTCCACCGCCGGATGGCTCGACAGATGTTTGGCGACGGCCAGCGCGTTCTCGCAATGGCGTTGCATGCGCAGCGGCAGGGTCTCGATGCCGGTCAGGATCAGGAAGGCGTTGAACGGCGAGAGCGCCGGACCCATGTCGCGCAGGCCGAGCACGCGGGTCGCGATGGCGAAGGCGAAATTGCCGAAGGTCTCGCCCAGCACCATGCCGTTATATTCGGGTCTGGGCTTGGACAGCATCGGGTAGCGGTCGTCACCGACCCAGTTGAACGAGCCGCCATCGACGATGATGCCGCCGACGGAATTGCCGTGCCCGCCCAGGAACTTGGTGGCGGAGTGCACGACGATGTCGGCGCCATGCTCGAAGGGGCGGATCAGATAGGGGCTCGCCATCGTGTTGTCGACGATGAGCGGGATGTTGTGCTTTTTGGCGATGGCCGCGATGCCGGCGATGTCGACCACGACGCCGCCGGGATTGGCGATCGATTCGATGAAGATCGCCTTTGTCTTGGGCGTCACCGCAGCGGCAAAGCTCTCAAGATCGTCGGAATCGGCCCAGATCACGCCCCACCCGAAGTTCTTGTAGGAGTGGTTGAACTGGTTGATCGAGCCGCCATAGAGCTTCTTGGCGGCGACGAACTCGTCGCCCGGCTGCAGCAGCGCGTGAAAGGTCAGGAACTCGGCGGCGTGGCCCGAGGCGACGGCGAGTGCCGCGGTGCCGCCTTCGAGCGCAGCCACGCGCTCCTCCAGCACCGCATTGGTCGGGTTGCCGATGCGGCTGTAGATATTGCCGAAGGCCTGCAGGCCGAAGAGCGAGGCGGCGTGGTCGACATCGTCGAAGACGAAGCTGGTGGTCTGGTAGATCGGCGTGGCGCGCGCGCCGGTGGCTGCGTCAGGGGCCGCGCCCGCATGGATGGCAAGCGTGTGGAAACCCGGTGCGCGGTCGGTCATGGCGTGCTCCCTGAAGACTTCTGACTTCGAGACGATGCGTTCGTTTTAAAGAACGGTCTTGACGGCGTCAATTCGGGGGGCGGGTGCTCAAGGGCGGGCTGCGAGCTGCGGTCCGATATGCTCCGGCCTGATGCCGAGGCCGACGATGCGCGCCGGGATGCGGCGCAGGATCGGGAACCAACCGAACAGCCTGACCAGGAAGGGCGGGCCTAGCGGCGCATCGCTGTCGGCGCGCGCCAGGAGCGGCGAGATGATGCGGTTCTGCGCCAGGACCTGGATGCGTTGCGTCGCCCTGGTCGGGAACTCCCGGCGTTCCTGCACGGCTGCGAGATCGGCGTCTGCCAGCCGCTTCTCGCGCAAGGGCGCGGCGAGGCGATTGGCCGCCGCGACCGCGTCCTGCACCGCGAGATTGACCCCGACGCCGCCGATCGGCGACATCGCATGCGCCGCATCGCCGATGCAGATGAGGCCGGGGCGCCACCATCTCTCGAGCCGGTCGACCGCGACCGTCAGCAGCTTGATCTCGCCCCAGTCCGCGATGACGTCGATTCGATCGGCGAACCAGGGCGCGAGCTTGACGATGCCCTCGCAAAAGGCCTGGAGCCCGGCCGCGCGCAGTGCGTCGAACCGGCCCTTGGGAATGACGAAGGCGCATTGCCAGTAGTCACCCCGGTCGAGCGTGACGAGCAGGCGGCCATTGGCGACCTGACCGCCGGTCTGGCCCGGGTCGCCCGCCTCGCGCGGCAGCCTGAACCAAAGCACGTCCATCGGCGCGCCGATATCGAGGCTCTTCAGGCCGGACGCTGCCCGGATGTCGGAACGGCGCCCATCGGCCGCGACGACGAGATCGGCGCGGATGCGCAGCGGGCCGTCATCGGCCGTGCCGGTGAGGCCGACGATCCGGCCATCCTCCTCGATCAGCCCCTCGGCCTTCGCATTCATCAGCAAGGTGAAGCGCGCCTGTTCGCGGCCTCTGTCGGCCAGGAAATCGAGAAAATCCCACTGCGGCATCATCGCGACATAGGGAGCCACGACCGGCAGATGCGAGAAATCAACGAACTGAATGGTCTCGTCGCCGAAGCGGATGGCAAGCTCGCGGGTCTTGGTGTGCGGCAGCTTGAGGAAATCATCGAGCAGGCCGAGCTCGTGCATCACTTGCAGCGTCGAGGGGTGGATGGTGTCGCCGCGGAAATCGCGCAGGAAGTCGGCATGCTTCTCCAGCACGACGACATCGACGCCGGCTCGCGCCAGCAGGAAGCCGAGCATCATCCCGGCCGGGCCGCCGCCGGCGATGCAGCAGGTGGTGGTTCGTTCGTTCATCACGAGCTCCTCCAGTGGCGTGTCGTGGCTGCGGCGCGACCGCTCCGTCGGGTCAAGAACGCCGCCAGCGATGGGCTTGTTCACAATCATGGTGGCTGGGATAAAAGCGCGCATTTTTCGCACACAGCCCAAGCCTGCCAATTCCGCTTCGGGCACGGCGTTGACAGTCCCGACGAGCCGGCCGAATTTGTGCAGCGCAAGGCTATGGGGGGATGACGATGGCTGGTCGGTGTGCAATCGCGGCAGCGGGCCTCCTCGCTGGCTTTTTCGTTCTCACAAGCCCCGCCCGGGCGATCTGGCTTTCGGAGAGCGGCTCGGTCGCCACGCTGAGCGGTCCGTTCGCTACCGGCGACGAGACGATCTTCAAGGCTTTTCTCGACAAGCCGCGCTCCCAGCCGATCCGCGTGCTCTATCTGTCGAGCGCCGGCGGCAAGATCAATCCGGCCATGGCGATCGGCCGGATGGTGCGCAACGCCGGCATTACCACGGTGGTCGACGCCGACAGTGCCAGCTGTGCCAGCGCCTGCACCTATGTCTTTGTCGCTGGCGTGCGCCGCCACTACGTCAATGGCGGCAATGTGACCGAGGGCATGAACGCCCGCAACGGGCTGGGCTTCCATCCTGTCCACCGCGACGGTGGGCGCAACGAGGGCAAGACGTTCAGTGACAAGGGCAGCGAGCGCGTACGCGCCTATTATGCGCAGATGGGCACGCCGCGCGCCGCCGAGCTGATGGACAAGGCGGCGTTCGACACCTTCTACCGCCCGAACGGGCAGACGGCGCTGACGCTGCGTATCGCGACGAGCTTGTCGGCGCCCTGAGCGCCGGTGCTGGACCCGCTCGGGCCCGTCACGTCCCCGGCCGGTGGATCGTCAGCTTCTGAAATCCCTTGCCTGCGAGCACGGGCTTCTTCGAGGAGAGTATCCGCGAATTGATGCCCTGCCAGCCGATCTCGCCCGAGAGCCGGCCATATTCGATCTTGGGGCAGCGATTCATGATCACGGTGACGCCCTTCGCCTCGGCCCGCGCGGCGGCCTCGTCATTGCGCACCGAAAGCTGCATCCAGATGACCTTGGGTAGCGGATCGAGCGTCAGAGCCTCGTCGGTGATCGGTCCGGCGGCTTCCGAATTGCGGAAGATCTCGACCATGTCGATCGCGCCGGGGATCTCCTTGAGCGAGCCATAGACGGTCTTGCCCAGCAGCGTCTGTCCGGCGAGGCCGGGATTGACCGGGATGACGTCATAGCCGCGATCGAGCAGGTATTTCGTTACGATCCAGCTCGGCCGCGCCTCGTTGCTGGAGGCTCCGACCAGCGCGATGCGCTTCACGCTCTTGAGGATGTCGCGGATCAGGCTGTCGGGGTAGGCGTCGTGAGGCATGTAGCTGATCCGGCGGGAGGGCAAGCGCGGTTCTACACCGGTGCTGGCGGAGCGTCGATCTCGAAGCGCGAGCGGCTCGCCCAGCGGAAAATCCGCCGGAAACGACAGATTCGGCTGTGAAGCCCTGCCGCAGCGGCTGGAGCCGCAAGCGGGGCGTGCTAAATCCTAGAGCATTGATCCTGCTCCTGCTCTGCGTCTCCAGACCCCGACCCGCCGCTCCGGAACTCCATGCGCGTCCTGCTCGTCCTGATCGCCTTCGGCATGATCGCCGTGCCCGCTCTGCTGGCGCTGTCGCGTGACGACGCATCGCGTGGCCGGCGCATCGGCAGCGCGCTGGTGATCTTTCTGGCGCCGGCCATCGCGCTCGGGATGATCCATGGCGTGCCGGAGCTCAATGGCCGGGCGCTGGACTATCCGATCGTCTGGACCACGTTGCGGCTGGTGCTCTCGGCGCTCGCGCTGATCCTGCCCTGGTGCCTCTATGTCTGGCTTGCTGGCTCGCGCCGCTGAGCCCTTTCGAGATTGCTGACATGACCGAACCTGCCGACACCCCGACGATCGACCACGCCTTCACCGGCGACAGGCGCGGGGCCGCGCATGACCCGACCTATGCCGGCGCGCTCTCCTTCATGCGCCGGCGCTACAGCAAGGACGTCACCGGCTGTGATCTGGTGATCTGGGGCGTGCCTTTCGACCTTGCCGTCTCGAACCGGCCGGGCACGCGCTTCGGCCCGCAAGCCCTGCGCCGGGTCAGCGCGATCTTCGACGGCGATGCGCAATATCCCTCGCGCATTGACCCGTTCGAGCATCTTTCGGCTGTCGATTACGGCGATTGCCTGCTGCCGCGCAGCGATCTCCAGGGCTGCGCCAAGGCGATCGAGGAGGGGGCGGCGAAGATCATCGCCAGCGGCGCCCATCTCGTCACGCTTGGCGGCGACCATTTCATCACCTTGCCGCTGCTGCGCGCCCATGTCGCCCGCCATGGCAAGCTCGCTCTGGTGCAGTTCGATGCGCATCAGGACACCTGGGATGACGGTGTCGGCGCGATCAGCCACGGCACCTTCGTGCTGGAGGCCGTGCGCGAGGGGCTGATCGATGTCGAGCGCTCGATCCAGGTCGGCATCCGCACGGTTGCGCCGCGCGATTGCGGCATCGCGGTCATCGACGGCTACGCCGCGCAGGCGCTCGGCGTGGACGAGGTGGCCGCGCGCATCAGGCAGCGGGTCGGGCAGGGCCCGGCCTATCTGACCTTCGACATTGACGGGCTCGACCCGGCCTTCGCGCCGGGCACCGGCACGCCGGTGGCGGGCGGGCTCTCCTCGGCGCAGGGGCTTGGCATGGTCTGGGGCATCCGCGACCTCGATTTCCGCGGCATGGACGTGGTCGAGGTCTCGCCGCCTTACGACCACGCCGACGCGACAGCGATCGCCGGCGCGGCCGTGGCGCAGCATTACATCCAGGCGCTGGCGCTGAAGAAGATGGGGTGATGCGGCTGAATCGGTTTGGCAGCGCTGCGGCGCAACCGATTCAGATCATTGAGATAGGTCCCCTCGTCATGCTCGGCCTTGCGCCGAGCATCCACGTCTTGAACACGATGCTTGCCGGACGAAGACGCGGATGGTCGGGACAAGCCCGACCCTGACGACAGAGCGTTGGCTTGCGTCGAGATTGACACGGTAGCCTCCCTCCATCATATCCCTCCCTATGATCACGAACCCGATCCGACGTCGCCCGACCATGGCCGCCCCTGCGCGACCGCGATGACGCTCGGCTGCTAGTCCGATTGTCCGCGACCGCGCCATGAGCGCGGTTTTTTTATGTCTGAAGCCGACGAAGCAACCTGCTTTCGCACCCATCGGGGGTCCAGATGAGCCAGAACCTGAAATCCATCTTCATCGACGGCGAGGCCGGCACCACGGGTCTCGGCATCCGCGACAGGCTCGCGGCCCTGCCCGAGGTCGTGGTCAAGAGCATCAGTGCCGACAAGCGCAAGGATCCTGCCGCGCGCAAGGAGATGATGGCGGGCGTCGATCTCGTCGTGCTCTGCCTGCCCGATGATGCGGCCAGGGAATCGGTCGCACTCGCCGATGAACTCGGCGGCGACGCGCCCAAGATCGTCGATGCGGCGACGGCTCATCGCGTCGCGCCGGACTGGGTCTATGGTTTTGCGGAGATGGCACCCGGCCATGCCGAGAAGATCGCCAACGCCAACCGCGTCTCCAATCCCGGCTGCTATCCGACCGGCGCGATCGCTCTGTTGCGGCCGCTGGTCGATGCCGGCCTGCTGGCGCAGGACCATCCCATTACCGTCAACGCAGTGTCGGGCTATTCTGGCGGCGGCAAGAGCATGATCGAGGCCTATGAGGCTGGTGCAGCTCCAGCCTTCGAGCTCTACGGGCTCGGCCTCCATCACAAGCACCTGCCGGAATTGCAGCTCTATTCGCGCCTGATGCGGCGGCCGATCTTCGTGCCCTCGGTCGGGAATTTCCGGCAGGGCATGCTGGTCTCGATCCCGCTGCATCTCGACATGCTGCCGGGCAAGCCGACGACCGCCGCGCTCGAGGCTGCGCTCGCCGCGCACTATGCCGGCTCGACCTATGTCAGCGTGGTGCCGAGCGCTCAGGCCGGCGGCAAGCTGGAGCCGGAATCGCTCAACGACACCAACCGGCTCGAACTGCACGTCTTCGGCGACGACGCGCTGGGGCAGGCGGTGCTGGTCGCCAAGCTCGACAACCTCGGCAAGGGCGCGTCGGGTGCGGCCGTGCAGAACATCCGGCTGATGCTGGGGCTCACCGAGGGGTGATTCCGGCCGTCACGAAAATGTGAAGAGAGACCTGTCCTATCACAAGGCCGCTTTCGCGGGTGCATCGTAGCATAACGTCCGTTGCGCGCCGCGAAGGCGCTGCGAAAGGATTGATTCTTGCCGACGGCCGCACCTCCGGAAAACCAACTGATCGACCGCATCTACGAGGCGGCCATCGTCTCCGAGGGATGGCCGGAGGTGTTGCGGGCGACAGCCGAGGTTGCCGGCTGCCGCGAGGCGCTGTTCGGCACGATACTGGACGGGGAGGCGCGCCTGACGGCGTCGAGCGCGGCCTTCGAGAATACCTATAACGACATCATGCTGCGCCTGCCCGTGCCGGTGAACCAGCGCAGTTTGCGGCTTCTCGCCAGCCGGCATGCGGGCTTCATCACCGATACGGATGTGTTCACGGCCGATGAGCTCGCCACCGAACCGCTCTATCAGGACATGCTGATCCCTTCCGGCTATGGCTCGGCTGCGGCGACGGCGATTACCTGTCCTTCCGGCGATGTGATCGTCGTCCATTGCGAGCGCGGCTTCGACGAAGGCACGGTGGAGCCCGAGGCGCTCGCCTCTCTCAACCGCTTGCGGCCGCATTTCGCACGCGCCGGCCTGCTGGCGCGGCGTCTCGGGCTGGAGCGGGCGAAGGCTGCCGCACAGGCGCTCGAAATGATGGGTTTACCTGGCGCCGTGCTCGGACCGGGCGGACGCATTCTCAGCGCTAACACCCTGCTGAGCGCGCTGATGCCGGCGGTTTTCCGCGACCGGCCGGCGCGGCTCGGGATCGTCGACGCCGCCGCCGACCGCATGCTGGAGACGGCCATGGCAGCGCTCGCCTATCAGGCTCATGACGCGGCGGTGCGGTCGATCGCGATCCCGGCAGGGCAGGGGCACCCGCCCATTGTCGTGCATCTCTCGCCTGTGACAGGTCGGGCGCGCGACGTGTTCACGCTGGCGAGCGCGATCCTGGTCGCGACGCCGGTACGGCCCCATCGCATTCTGGGCGCCGACCTCATCGAGGGCCTGTTCGACCTGACGCCGGCGGAAGCGAAGCTCGCGGCGATGATCGCCGCCGGGCACGCACCCCGGCAGGCGGCGCAGCGACTCGGCGTGACGGAGGGGACTGCGCGTACGACGCTCAAGCGCGTCCTCGCCAAGACGGGGGTTCACCGCCAGTCGGATCTCGTCGGTATGCTTCAGGGCGCTGCGAAGCTCGGCTGACGAGGTGGCAGGATAAACCCCTATGCCCCCATTTGGGGGGTGCGCGGATCGCGGCGGCGTGAAATTTCTGGAAACACATGCAGCCGATCGGCTGCAGTTCGGGGCGCCGCCACTCCGGCGGACCGCTTCCGGCGGGCTCTCATGGCAGATGAGGGCCGTTTGCCGGTTGAAGCTTACGCCACCATGACCGGGTCAAGCGGTCATGGTGGCGCTTTTTTTAAAGCTCTCAGGAAGCCTTGAACGGCACGAAGTTCTGCTTCTGCGTACCCAGCCCGTCGATGCCGAGCGTGACGACTTCGCCGCCCTTCAGGAAACGCGGCGGCTTGAAGCCGAGGCCGACGCCGGGAGGCGTACCGGTGGTGATGACGTCGCCGGCATCCAGGCGCATGAACTGGCTGATGTAATGTACCAGATAGGCGGCGCCGAAGATCATCGTCTTGGTCGAGCCGTTCTGGACGCGCTCGCCATCGACCTCGAGCCACATGCCGAGATTCTGCACGTCGGCAATCTCGTCTGGCGTCACCAGCCAGGGGCCGAGCGGTCCGAAGGTCGGGCAACCCTTGCCCTTGGCCCATTGCCCACCGCGCTCGGCCTGGAACTCGCGCTCCGAGACGTCGTTGCAGACGCAGAAGCCGGCGATCGCGGCCATGGCGTCCTTCTCGTCGATATAGGAGCCGCCGTCGCCGATGACGATGGCGAGCTCGACCTCCCAATCGGTCTTCACCGAGGCCTTCGGAATCATCACGTCGTCATAGGGGCCGACGATGCAGTTCGGCGCCTTGTTGAACAGGATCGGCTCCTTGGGGATCGCGGCGCCGGTCTCGGCGGCGTGATCGGCGAAGTTGAGGCCGACGGCGATGAAATTATGCACGTCGCCGACGCAGGCGCCGATTCGCGGCGAACCCTGGACGAGTGGCAGCGATTCGGGATCGAGAGCCTTGAGCTTGGCGAGCGAGGCTGAGCCGAGCGTCTTGCCGGCGAGATCCGAAATGACGCCGGAGAGGTCGCGCAAGCCACCCTTGGCATCGAGAAGAGCTGGTTTTTCCTGGCCAAAAGCGCCGTATCGCAGCAGTTTCATGGTGTTTCCCCCTGTTTCAATCGATCTAAGTCGGGTGGCGCGCACCTGAGCGGATGGGGCGCGCAATGACAAGTGAGTTCCCGCGCATGACGCGGCTGCGTCTGGATAGCCATGAGATTGTTGCGCCGATGCAACGTATCCCGCGAAAGCAACATGCCCGGCAATCGGGCTGCCCTGCGTGGTTTTTAGCCGGGTGTGTCGAAATCGACGATAGTTCGCATGTAAACGATCGTTTTACCCATGCTGCTTCGCGACGATGCGAGAAATCGCCAGGTTTTTAGCGGTTTTCCGGCATGACGCTTCGGAAACAAGCGAAGTTGCGGCGTTTTCAGGGCGCTTGCGGCGGGATTGCGGCGAAACCGGCCTCACGTCATGGTGGTGTCAGCGAGGCGCTTCGACCTCGAAAGATGCAATCAAAGGGATGGATTAGGATGAAGAGCACCGTTCGCCTCATCGCCGCGGCAACCGTTTCGGCAGCTGCTCTTCTCGCGGCTGGCTCTGCCTCCGCCAGCTCCTTCGCCATCCGCAGCGGCCAGAGCGCTGAAGGGCTCGGCATGGCCTATGCCGGCGCTGCCTCCGGCGGTATCGGCATGGGGTCGATGGCCTGGAACCCGGCCACGATCACCATGTTCCCCGGCCGCAACAGCAACTGGAACTTCACCTATCTCAACGCGAATGCCGATTATCAGCCGACTGCGGCCACGCGCCTTGGTTCGCCGCTCGGCCCGCTGAACCCGATCCAGAACGGCACCGGCAATCTCGGCGGCGACGGCGCCTTCATCCCCGCCTCCTACAGCGCCTGGCAGCTCACCGACCGCTTCTGGCTCGGCGTGACCACTGGCGCGCCCTATGGGCTGCGCTCCAAGCCCGACCAGCAGGTCAATGCCGGACAAGTCTATGGCCGCTCGGCCAAGGTGCAGACGATCAACGTCTCGCCGAACGTCGGCTACAAGGTGAACGACTGGCTCTCGGTCGGCGCCGCGCTGCAGGTCCAGTATTTCAATGCCGCGCTGAAGCAGGCTTCGGGCGTCGGCCCGACGGCGGCGCCGGTCATCATCGAAGGCGATACGATCGACTTCGGCTATCGCTTCGGTTTCACCCTGACGCCGTTCCAGGGGACCTCGATCGGCCTGGCCTATCGCTCCGAGGTGCGCCAGACGCTCGAGGGCACGTTCCGCACGCCGCTCGCGGTCGTTCCGGTCAAGGCCAACCTCAACCTGCCCGATTCGGTCGTGTTGGGCGTGTCGCAGGTGATCAATGATCAGTGGCAGGTCCATGCCGGCGTGGAATGGACGAATTGGAGCCGCTTCCGCAACATTCCGATCGTCGCCAAGGCGAACGGCGTGCCGGTCACGAGCCTGAACTTCCAGTATGACGATGCCTGGTATTTCTCGCTGGGCGCGGAATACAAGTACAGCAACGCGCTGACGCTGCGCGCCGGTGTCGGCTACGAGCTCTCGGCCGTGAACGACCGCAACCGCACGATCTTCATCGCCGACAATGATCGCCTCTGGCTCTCGGCCGGCTTGAGCTATCAGGTCACCGACAAGCTGAAGCTCGATCTCGGCTACACCTATATCGATGTGAAGAAGGCGAGCGTGAACTACACCGGCAGCCATCCTCAGCAGGCCGCCGTGTTCTACACTGCCGAGGCCAAGCCCTTCATCCACATCGCCTCGGTCGGCCTGACCTATCGCTGGGACGACCCCGCCGAGGCGATCCCGGTGCGCCCGGTCGTCCGCAAGAACTGAGCGGAGCTTCCGCACAAAGGAAAGGCCGGCCTTCGGGCCGGCTTTTTGTTGTGAGCTTAGGGCGCGCGCGGGGCTGTGAAGGCTTGCTGCGGATGGGCCGCGGTCATGGCGGCGGCCCGGCTTACGAGATGTCCCCGGCTCCTAGAGCATTTCCGCGTTTCTCCGAGGTGCGGAAATGCTCTACTTCGTTGTTTTGTCGTACTTTCTTCACGCGAACCGGGGTCCGCTTCGCTCGAAAATGCTCTAGCTTTTCGGGCCAGCTATGGTCACTGTTCCTGCGTATCGGCTGGAGCAGCCGCAAGACCGTCGATGCCGCTGCGCGCGACGGAGCCCGCCAGAAAACCGCTTGAGCGCATCTCACTGAGGGCCGCGTTGACCAATTGAAGCCGATCCTGATGATCGATCGGCACGGCCACGGCTTGCGGTACACCATAAAAATTGTCGTCGAGCATTCGTAGGCCGGGAACGCCCAGCGTCGCGCTGGAGAGCCGCTGTCGCCCGCCCGCGAAGGCAATCACGTCCCCGGTCCGAAGCCACTGGACAGCGTCTCGCAAGGTATAGTCGGGCGTCTCTCGCACTTTCGCTGCGATCAGCCGCCCTTTCAGCCACACGCCGACACTGTCATCGGTGTTCACCCCGATCACCTGAGTGGGTCGGTCAAGCTCCTTCACAGAGCGGAGCGGGGAATCTGCACTCACAAGCGCGCTCTGCTGCACCAGCATGTACGTCCGGGAGTAGAGCACGATACCAGTGCGCGCCGGGTTAGGAGCGACAAATCCGATGTCCGCCTGGCCGCTTCGGACCGCCTCAAGCACGGCGGCGGCCGTCGGAAGGGGCGTGATGCTGACCGGCACGTCCGCCCGGCGGCCCAGTTCGCGCGTGATGTCGGCGATCACACCTGAAACTGTGCCGGTTGCCGGGTCGAGGCGAGCCTGTGCGACGTTCGTACCGATATATGCAACGCGCAGCGTGCCGCTCGGCGCCAGCACTGGGTCGGCAGCCTGCACCGGACAGGCGAGCAAGACCGCAATGAACGTGAGCAGGGCACAGCGCATGGGAAACCTTGGCAAGAGCAACCTCGGCATGTGAAACCTGGGCATGTGAAACCTCGGCATGGGAGACCTCGGCCCATTGTTGAGCGTCAGGGTATCGTGGTCACCACCTTATCCGCTCCGGCGCAGCCCGCCCCGCCGCAATCTCCCGTCCTAAGCCTTCATCTTCACATAGCTTCCCGGAGCCTCGCCGAGCGGCTCGAGCTTGCCGTCGCCGGGTTGGCGTGCGGGCACGCGCTTTGGCGCCTGCGCCTCGATCCAGGCGAACCAGTGCGGCCACCAGGAGCCGGGATGCTCGGCGGCCGCCGCGATCCAGTCCTCGTAGCGTCCTTCGGCCTTACCGCCGGTCCAGTACTGATACTTGACCTTGGCGGGTGGGTTGACCACGCCGGCGATATGGCCCGAGCCGGCCACGACGTAATCGACCGGCCCGCCGAAGCATTGCGAGCCGAGGAAGACCGACGGCGCCGGGGCGATATGGTCCTCGCGCGCGGCCAGATTATAGATCGGGATCGTCACCTTCTTCAGGTCGAGCGTCTTGCCGCCGATGCGCATCTCGCCCTTGGAGAGCTTGTTCTCGAGATAGCAACTGCGCAGGTAGAAGGAGTGGTTGGCGGCCGGCATCCGGGTCGAATCGGCGTTCCAGTAGAGCAGGTCGAAGGCGGTCGGCGCCTTGCCCTTGAGATAGTTGTTGATCGCATAGGACCAGATCAGGTCGTTCGGCCGCAGCATGTTGAAGGCGCCGGCCATGCGCGAGCCGTCGAGATAGCCGCTCTTGGCCATCTTCTCCTCGACCGCGCGAATCTGGTCCTCATCGACGAAGACGGATAATTCGCCGGCCTTGGAGAAATCCACCTGCGTCGTGAAGAAGGTGGCGCTGTCGATGCGCTTGTCCTTTGCTGCCGCCATATAGGCCAGGGAGACGCCGAGCAGCGTGCCGCCGACGCAATAGCCGATCGTGGTGACGCGCTTCTCGCCCGTTGCCTGTTCGACGGCGTCGAGCGCAGCAAAGACGCCCTCGCGCATATAGCTCTCGAAATCCTTGGCAGCGTGGCGCTCGTCGGGGTTGACCCAGGAGATGCAGAAGACTGTCAGCCCCTGCGACACGCACCAGCGGATGAAGCTCTTTTCGGCGTTGAGGTCGAGGATATAGAACTTGTTGATCCAGGGCGGCACGATCAGCAGCGGGCGCTTCAGCACCTGCTCGGTTGCGGGCGCATATTGGATCAGCTCCATGATCTCGTTGCGGAAGATCACCTTGCCCGGCGTGGTGGCGATGTTGACGCCGACCTCGAAGGCATGCGCGTCCGACTGGCGGATCTTGAGCTCGCCCTTGCCGGCCTCGATGTCCTCGGCCAGCATCTTCATGCCGCGCACGAGATTGTCGCCGTTCTGCCGCAGCGTCTCGCGCAGCAATTCCGGATTGGTCGCGACGAAGTTCGAGGGTGAGAGCGCGCCTGCGATCTGCTTGACGTAGAAACGTGCCTTCTCGCGCGTATGCGGGTCGATGTCCTCGGTGCGTTCGACCATGTCCTCGGCCCAGCGCGAGCCGATGAGATAGGCCTGCTTGACGAAATCGAACATCGGATGCGCCGACCAATCGGGGTCGTTGAAGCGCGCGTCGCGCTTGTCGGGCTGCGCCACGGGCTCGGCCGCCTCGCCGCTGACGCGCTTCAGCGTGGCGCTCCACAGGCTGAGGAAATCGGCGGTGATCGAGGCCTGCGCCTCCATGATCTTGCGGGGATCGCTGACCCAGCGCTCGGCGACTCGGCCAAGCGTCTTGACCATCTCGCTGACCTCTTCGGTCGCAGCCGGTTTGGCCTCGCCGCGCTCGATCGGCTTCAGATAGGCGGCGGTGACCTTGCCGTATTCCTCGACCAGACGGCCCATATTCTGCGTGAATTGATCGAAGTCGGGCGCTAGGGTCTCCGGCGCGGCATCGGGCGAACCGGCGTCCAGTCTCGGCTTGTCGTCCTTTGGCCGATTCATGGCGCCTCTCCCGTCGCTTTATTCTGCGGGGCAGCTTAACACTCCCCATTTTGGTCCCATTAAGGACGTAGCCGATATGATTGACAAACAAAAATCGACAATGCGCCGGAACCGCTCATGCCGCTCGATCCGCCCAAGCTCTTCGATGTGCCCATGACGAAATCGATGATCATGCTGCTGGGGCCGACTATGCTTGCCCTGTCGCTGGCAGGCTGCGCGGGCGAGGGGCCGGTCAAGACGGTCGCCGAAGTCGCCGGAATCGCCACCACTCCGCAAGAGGCCAAGAGCTTCGTGCAGCAGACCCGCCCTGTCGATCCGGCATATATCCCGATCAACAAGACGATCGCCGTCAATCCTTTATGTGCGGGCCCGACCCCGCCGCCGGCCTATACGCCGACGGGTCAAGCCGCCCGTTTCACGGCTCCCGTGCCTGATCAGAAGCCGACCGACCCCTGCAAGCGGCGCGCCGAGTTCAAGCAGATCGAGAGCCAGCTCGAGGCCAGGCGCATTGCCAATGATGCGGCAGGGTCCCAGGCCGTCTCGCTCGGCAAGGCCTTGCCGGCGCCGGCTCCCGCTGCGGCGCTGCCGACGAACTGAGCCGGCATCGGTGGGAGAAACCGGCCTTTCCCTGACGTTCGATCGATTCTTGCGTTTTTAGGGCTGCCATGACCGAAGATGCGGTGCTAAGCACCCTTGGCGCAAGGATTATGACTTGCGCGCATCACAAGTCCGCCGTCCTGGCGAGGGATCTGTTCGATATGGCCGATTTTCACCGCATCAAGCGCTTGCCGCCTTACGTTTTCGAACAGGTCAACAAGATCAAGGCAGCCGAACGCGCCAAAGGCGTCGACATCGTCGATCTCGGCATGGGCAATCCCGACCTGCCGGCCCCAAGGCATGTCATCGAGAAGCTGGTCGAAACCGCCGGCAAGCCGCGCACTGACCGTTATTCGGCCTCCAAGGGCATCGGCGGCCTGCGCCGCGCCCAGGCGCATTATTACGAGCGGCGCTTTGGCGTGAAGTTGAATCCGGACACGCAGGTCGTCGCGACGCTCGGCTCCAAGGAGGGCTTCGCCAATATGGCGCAGGCCATCACCGGCCCGGGCGATGTCGTGCTGGTGCCCAATCCGAGCTATCCGATCCACGCCTTCGGCTTCCTGATGGCGGGCGGCGTCATCCGCTCGGTGCCGGCCGAGCCGACGCCGGCGTTCTTTCCGGCGCTGGAGCGGGCGATCATCCATTCCGTGCCGAAGCCGATCGCGCTCGTCACCTGCTACCCGGCGAATCCGACGGCCTTCACCGCCTCGCTCGATTTCTACCGTGATCTCGTCGCCTTCGCGAAGAAGCACGAGCTGATCCTGCTCTCCGACCTTGCTTATGCCGAGGTCTATTTCGACGACAACAACCCGCCGCCCTCGATGCTGCAGGTGCCGGGCGCGATGGATGTGGCGGTCGAGTTCACCTCGATGTCCAAGACCTTCTCGATGGCGGGCTGGCGCATGGGCTTCGCCGTTGGCAATGAGCGGCTCCTCGCTGCGCTTGCGCGGGTAAAATCCTATCTCGATTATGGCGCCTATACGCCGATCCAGGTCGCGGCGGCTGCTGCCCTGAACGGCCCCGATGATTGCATCCGCGAGATGCGCGAGATCTACCGCAAGCGCCGCGATGCGCTGGTCGAGAGTTTCGGCAAGGCCGGCTGGGACGTGCCCGTGCCGCAGGCCTCGATGTTCGCCTGGGTGCCGATTCCGGAGAAGTTCCGCCATCTCGGCTCGCTGGAGTTCTCGAAGCTCTTGATCGAGAAAGCCGAGGTCGCGGTCGCGCCAGGTATCGGCTTTGGCGAGCATGGCGACGATTTCGTCCGCATCGCCATCGTCGAGAACGAACAGCGCATCCGCCAGGCGGCCCGCAATGTCGGCCGCTTCCTCAAGACGGCCGACCAGACCCTGCACAACGTCATCCAGATGCCGAAGGCGGGGTGAGGGCGGAAGCCAATCCGGGGCGCGACGCCAATACCATCCACCGCGTCATCCCGGGCTTGCCCCGGGATCCATCGAAGGGCGTCATTCTCGGGCTTGACCCGAGAATCTCATGACCAGCCAGCTGAAATCAGAGATGGCCGGGCCAAGCCCGATCATGACGCACTTCGAATTCCGGGTCTGTGCAGAGTTTATCCTTGGGCCGGCCAAAGACCGGACCCGGGGGCTGCGTCCGGGATGACGCAGAGGATGTCAGAAGGACCGTAAGGACTGGACCGCGCCGCCCAAACATGGGAACCCCTTGGCGGCGGACATTCTCGTCCGGACTTGGACCGAGGCGCGTGAGATGTTCTCAAAAGGCCGTCTGATCGGCATCGGCTTCGGCCTGTTCGCGTTGATCTGCCTCGTCGCCACCTTTGACTATTCACGCGGGCGACTGCCCCAGACGGATTCGCCGCTGGTCGCCGATGTACTGGCCGCGACGATCGCGCGCGATTGCGGCCGGGACGCCACCGAGATCGTCGCCCGCTATATCCCCCTGGGCACTGAACAGGCGCAGGCCGAGCAGGTTCTTGAGAGCGTGACCATCGTGCCGCCGAAGCCCTGGTTCTGGAGCCCGATGATCGAGAACTCGACGGCCTGGGACGGAGCCTCGGTGGAGGCGCTGCGGACGATCAAGGCCACGGCCTTCGGCAACAACCTGCTGCGGATCCATCTGAGCTTCGCGGACAAGAAGGTGAAGCGGATTGCAGCCGAGGTGGTCTGCCGCTTCGAGTGACCATATCTATGCGGAGAACCTGTCATGACGATCGTGGTTCAGCAGGAAAGTCCGGACCAGCCGAGCGTTGTTGATTTCCTCGGGAAGGCTGATGAGCGCTCCTCGGCGCTCTATCCCTCGGAGAGCAGGTTCGGATCGCCCCTGACCGCGCTGCTGGCGGACAATGTCCGTTTCTTCGTCGCGAGAGCGGATGGCAAGGCGCTGGGATGCGGCGGCTATGCCGTCTTCCCGGATGGCTCGGCTGAAATGAAGCGCCTGTTCGTCGATCCCGATTCGAGAGGGCAGGGCGTCGGCTTCCGGCTCGTCCAGGCGATTGAGGCTGCTGCTGCCCAGGACGGCGTCCGGCAAATCTTCCTGGAGACGGGCGTCAAGTCGCATGAGGCCTTGGGGCTCTACCGGCGCATCGGATTCAAGCAGTGCGGACCGTTCGGCTCCTATGCCAACGACCCGTTGAGCATCTTCATGGTCAAGTCGCTCAAGCCGGCGTGAATGGCCTATCATCCCGACCTGCGCCGTTGACTCGCGCCTCCCCTCATGCGACCCCGCGCCATATGACCCTCGCGCCTCCCTCGCCACAATCCTCGCCGCTTCGCATCGGCCTTGCCGGGCTTGGCACCGTTGGAGCCTCCGTGCTGCGCATCCTGCGCCGGCAGGAGAATGCGCTCGCCGCCCGCTGCGGCCGCGCCATTCGCGTCACCGCCGTCTCGGCGCGCGACAGGACCCGGGATCGCGGCGTCGATATTGCCGGCCTGACCTGGTTCGACGACCCCGTCGCGCTGGCGAAATCCTCGGAGATCGACTGCCTGGTCGAGCTCGTCGGCGGCTCGGACGGCCCGGCCAAGGCTGCGGTCGAGGCGGCGCTCGCCGCCGGAAAATCGGTCGTCACCGCCAACAAGGCGCTGCTCGCCCATCATGGCGTGGCACTGGCGACGCTTGCCGAGGAGCAGGGCGTGGCGCTGGCCTTCGAGGCGTCGTCGGCCGGTGGCATCCCGGTGGTGAAGACGCTGCGCGAGGCCTTGTCGGGCAACAATGTCACGCGGCTCTATGGCATCCTGAACGGCACCTGCAATTACATCCTCTCGCGCATGGAGATGGAGGGGCTGACCTTCGAGGCCTGCCTCGCCGACGCCCAGCGCCTGGGTTACGCCGAGGCAGACCCGACCTTCGATGTCGAGGGCTACGACACCGCCCATAAGCTCGCCATCCTGACCAGCCTCGCATTCGGCACGAAGATCGACGCCGAAGCGATTCATGTCGAAGGCATTTCCTCGATCGCTCCGCTCGACCTGAAGATGGCCGACGAGCTCGGCTACCGGATCAAGCTGCTCGGCGTTGCAGAGCGGACCAAGACCGGCATCGAACAGCGCGTGCACCCGACCATGGTGCCGAAATCCTCGGCCATCGCGCAGGTGATGGGCGTGACCAACGCCGTCACCATCGACGCCGACGCGGTGCGCGAGATCACCCTGGTCGGTCCCGGTGCGGGCGGCGACCCGACGGCCTCGGCCGTCGTCGCCGATATCGCCGATGTCGCGCGCGGCACGGCGGGCCTGCCTTTCGGCCTGCCTGTGGCGCGGTTGGAAACGCCGACCCGCGCGCCGATGCAGCGGCATGAGGGCGGCTATTACGTCCGGCTTGCCGTGCTCGACCATCCCGGCGCGGCGGCCGCAATCGCGACCCGCATGGCGGAAGCCGACATCTCGCTCGAAAGCATCGTCCAGCGCCGTTCGGAGAGCGCGGCTGCGCGCGATCCCTCCGGGCGTTCCGGCGCGCCGGTCCCGGTCGTGCTCATCACTTACGCCACCAGCGAGTCCGCGATCCGGGCGGCGCTGGAGAAGGTCTCTGCCGACGGCCATATCGCGGAACCGCCGCAAGTCATCCGTATAGAGCGGGAGTAGGCAATCGGCAGTCGGCAGTAGCCACGTCCGACTGCCCGCTGCCGATTGCCGACTGCCCATAGGGAGCCATCCATGTCCGAAGATCTCCGTATTTCCCCGAACCAGATCATCGAGCGTTATCTCTCGATGGAGCTGGTCCGCGTCACCGAGCGCGCCGCGGTCTCGGCCGCGCGCCTGCGCGGTCACGGCAATGAGAAGGCGGCGGACCAGGCGGCGGTCGACGCCATGCGCCGCGAGCTCAACCGTTTGCCGATCGATGGTGAGATCGTCATCGGCGAGGGCGAGCGCGACGAGGCGCCGATGCTCTTCATCGGCGAGAAGGTCGGCACCAGGCAGGGCCCCAAGGTCCATATCGCCGTCGATCCGCTCGAGGGCACGACGCTTTGCGCCAAGGACATGCCCGATTCCATCGCCGTGATGGCGATGGCCGAAGCCGGCAAGCTGCTCAACGCGCCCGACGTCTACATGAACAAGATCGCGATCGGCCCGGGCTATGCCCGCGGCGTGGTCGATCTCGACGCGTCCGCGACCGACAACATCCATGCGCTGGCCAAGGCCAAGGGCGTCAAGCCGAGCGAGATCTCGACCCTGATCATGGACCGCCCGCGTCATGCCAAGCTGATCGAAGAGGTCCGCAAGACCGGCTGCTCGATCCGCCTAATCACCGATGGCGACGTCGCCGGCGTGATCTACTGCACCGAGCCGGACAAGACCGGCATCGACCTCTATCTCGGCATCGGCGGCGCGCCCGAGGGCGTGCTGGCGGCAGCCGCGCTGCGCTGCGTCGGCGGCCAGATGCAGGGCCGCCTCATCCTCGACACCGAGGAGAAGCGCGCCCGTGCTCTCACCATGGGCATCACCGATCCGAACCGGAAATACAGCATGGAGGAGATGGCTTCGGGCGACACTATCGTCTGCGCCACCGGCGTCACCAATGGCGGCATGCTGAAGGGCGTCAGGTTCGGCAAGGACGTCATCGAGACCGAGACGATCGTCTATCGCTCGATCACCGGCACCGTGCGCCGGATCTATGGCGAGCACCGCGACTTCGCGAAGTTCAAGCTGGATTGAGCACGAGGGGCGAGAGCCTCGCCGAACCCCAGCGCGTTTTCGAGCGAAGTGGATACCGGTTCGCGTGAAGAAAGCGCTTTAAAACAAGGAGCTAGGGCAGTCGAACGATCCGATTGGATCGGAAACTGCTCTAGAGAGCCATGCCGCGCCCGACGCCGTCTTCAGCGCTCAATCGCCTCCGCGTGCTCGATCTCTCGCGCGTCCGGGCGGGGCCGACCTGCGTGCGGGTCTTCGCGGATTTCGGCGCCGATGTGATCAAGGTCGAGAGCCCGCCGGGCTTCGACCCCAACGAGAACATGAGCGGGCCGCGGCATGGCTATGACATGCAGAATCTGCATCGCAACAAGCGCTCGCTGACGCTCAACCTGAAGACGGAAGGCGGCGCGGCAGTCCTGCGCAAGCTGATCGAGAGCGCCGACCTCCTGGTCGAGAACTTCCGGCCCGATGTGAAGGAGCGGCTCGGCCTCGATTTCGAGACGCTGCACGCGCTTAATCCGCGCCTGATCCTGGTCTCGATCTCAGGCTTCGGCCAGAGCGGGCCTTACCGGACGCGCGCGGGCTTCGACCAGATCGCCCAGGGCATGGGCGGAATGATGTCGGTGACTGGGCTGCCTGGCCAGGGCCCGGTGCGCGCCGGCATCGCAGTCGCCGATTCCGCCGCCGGGCTTTATGGCGCGATCGGCGCGCTGGTGGCGCTGCAGGAGCGCGCGGTCTCCGGCAAGGGCCAATGGGTCCAGACCTCGCTGCTCGAAGCCCAGATCGCGATGATGGATTTCCAGGCGGCGCGCTTTCTGGTCGAAGGGCAGGTGCCGCCGCAGGCCGGCAACGACCATCCCTATTCGACGCCGATGGGCGTCTATGCGACGCGCGACGGCCACATCAATATCGGCGTCGGCGCGGAAGGGCATTGGCGCTCCTTCTGCGGGGCGATCGACCGCCCCGACCTCGCGAGCGATCCGCGCTACGACAATATGGCGAAGCGGCTCAAAGCGCGGCCCGAATTGCGCGTGCTGATCGAAGGTATCCTGACCACGCAGGACAGCGCCCATTGGCTGGCTGCTTTCGAGGCGGCGGCCGTGCCGGCCGGGCCGATCTATGCGGTCGATGCGATGTTCGACGATCCCCAGGTCCAGCATCTGGGCATTGCGCAGCCGGTTTCGCATCCTGTGCTCGGCGATATCCGCGTCATCGGCGAGCCTGTCGGCTTGTCGCGCACGCCGGCTTCCGTGCAGACGCCGACGCCCGAAGCCGGCGAGCACAATGCCGAGATCCTGCGCGAGCTCGGCTATGACGAGGCGGCGATCACGCGTTTGAAGGATAGTGGCGCGATCTGAAGGAGCCAGGACAGCATGGACGACGAGATTCTCTACACCGTTGCGGACGGCATCGGCACGATCACGCTCAACCGCCCCCAGGCCCGCAACGCGCTGACCTTCGCGATGTATGAGCGGCTCGCCGCGATCTGCGGCGATCTCCCCGGCCATGGCGACCCGAAAGTGCTCGTCCTTACCGGCGCAGGCGAGAAGGCTTTTGCCGCCGGCACCGACATTACGCAGTTCCGCGCCTTCAATACGCCAGAGGATGCGTTGGCCTATGAGAGTCGGATCGACCGTATCATCACGGCGATCGAAAGCTGCCCGGTCCCGACCATCGCGGCGATCTCGGGCGCGGTCACGGGTGGCGGTGCCAGCATCGCCTGCGCCTGCGACATCCGGGTCGCGACGCAATCGGCCCGCTTCGGCTTTCCGGTGGCGCGCACGCTCGGCAATTGCCTGTCGATGAGCAACTACGCCCGGCTCGCGACGCTGCTCGGCCCGGCCCGCGTCAAGGACATCGTCTTCACCGCGCGCTTGATCGAGGCGGAGGAGGGACAGCGCATCGGGCTCTACAACGAGCTCGTCGCCGACCATGCCGCGCTCCTCGTCCGGATGCGCGAACTGGCCACGACGATCGCAGGCCATGCGCCTTTGACGATGCGCGCGACCAAGGAAGCGCTGCGCCGCATCGCCAAGGCCAATGGTCACCCACAGGGCGATGACCTTGTCCTGATGTGCTATATGAGCGCCGATTTCCGCGAGGGTATGGAAGCCTTCCTCGGCAAGCGTGCGCCGCACTGGCAGGGCAAGTGAATCGGACGAAGCGGCGGCCGGAAACATCTGTTTTGACTCGGAACCACGCCGTCATCCTGGACAAGCCGCGTAGCGGCGCAGCTCCGGGATCCATCGGAGGGCTCCGGAACTCTACGATGGATCCCGGGCCTCCGCTTCGCTACGCCCAGGATGACGGCGTGGTTCCGAACTAGAACAGCATGCTTTAGCCGACCGCCTTCGCCGCGGCGCGCCCGGCGGTTCGGCCGGAGAACAGGCAGCCGCCGAGGAAGGTGCCTTCGAGCGCGCGGTAGCCATGCAGGCCGCCGCCGCCGAAGCCGGCGGCTTCTCCCGCCGCGTAGAGCCCGGGCACCGGCTCGCCCGTCCCACCCAGCACGCGCGCGGACAAATCCGTCATCAGCCCGCCCAATGATTTGCGGGTCAGGATATTGAGCCTGACGGCGATCAGCGGACCATGCGCCGGGTCGAGGATGCGATGCGGCTTGGCTGTCCGGATCAGGCGGTCGCCGAGATAGGCGCGGGCGCCGCGCAGCGCCGTGACCTGCAGGTCCTTGCCGAAGGGGTTGTCGAGCGTGCGGTCGCGCGCCTCGATCTCGGCCCGTAGCTGCGCCTCATCGATCAGCGCCTCGCCGGCAAGCGCATTCATGCGCGCGACCAGCCGGGAAAAATCGCTCTCGACGATGAAATCCTCGCCCTTGTCCATGAAGGCCTGGACGGGCGCGGGCACGCCGCCGCCGGCCCGTCCCAACACCTGGCGCCAGCTTTTGCCGGTGAGGTCGGGATTTTGCTCGGAGCCCGAGAGCGCGAATTCCTTGGCGATGATGCTGCGGTTCAGCACGAACCAGGAATAGTCGTAGCCCGTCTTCATGATGTGCTCGAGCGTGCCGAGCGTGTCGAAACCGGGAAACAAGGGCACCGGCAGGCGGTTGCCGCGCGCATCGAACCAGAGCGAGGAGGGGCCGGGCAGGATGCGGATGCCGTGTCGCGGCCAGATCGGCGCCCAATTGGCTATGCCCTCGACATAGTGCCACATCCGGTCGCCATTGATCAGCCGGCCGCCAGCAGCCTCTGCGATCGCCAGCATCGCGCCATCGACATGGTCGGGCACGCCTGAGAGCAGGCGCCGGGGCGGAGCGCCCAATCGCTGCGGCCAGCTCGCCCGGACCAGATCATGATTGCCGCCGATGCCGCCGGAGGTGACGATCACGGCCTGCGCCTTGAGTGCAAAAGCCCCGACCACATCGCGCGAACTCTTCGCCCCGCGCTCGACCGTGCTCGCCTCCAGGATTTCGCCCGCGACGCCGTCGACCGCGCCGGCGCTGCGTGAGAGCGCGGTGACGCGGTGGCGAAAGCGCAGTTCGATCAAGCCACGCGCCTGCGCCTCCTTCGATCTGCGCAGGAACGGCTCCAGCACGCCGGGCCCGGTGCCCCAGGTGACATGGAAGCGCGGCACCGAGTTGCCGTGGCCGCTGGCGAGAGAACCGCCGCGCTCGGCCCAGCCGACGACGGGGAACCAGCGCATGCCCATCCCATGCAGCCAGGCGCGTTTCTCGCCCGAAGCGAAATCGAGATAGGCCTGCGCCCAGGCGCGCGGCCAGTCGTCCTCGGGGCGGTCGAACCCGGCCGAGCCGAACCAGTCCTGCGCGGCGAGTTCGCGCGAATCGCGAATGCGCAGCCGGCGCTGCTCGGGCGTGTCGACCATGAACAATCCGCCGAGCGACCAGAAGGCCTGCCCGCCGAGCGATTGCTCGGGCTCCTGGTCGAGCAGGATGACCTTGCGGCCGGCATCAGCGAGCTCTGTCGCGGCCACGAGCCCGGAGAGACCGGTTCCGATGATGATGACGTCCGCGTCCTGCCCCATATATCCTGCCCCAAGCCTGCTGCCCTTTCCCGGCTGCTTGCCGCCCAGTATGGCGATCCTCCAGGGCCCGGCAAGGCAGGGTAGGGGTCATGTCAGGGCTGTCGCATTTGGCCCCACAGCCGTCATCCTGAGGAGCGCTTCCGCAGGAAGCGTGTCTCGAAGGATGCTCCAGAAGGCGTTTCGGGAACCTCCTGGAGCATCCTTCGAGACGCAGCCTCCGGCTGCTCCTCAGGATGAGGGCTCAAAAATCCAAAGGCGATTCCTCTGGGGTCCATGTAGCGGTTGACGAATGCACGCGCCTGCGCGACCCCCTTTAGCTATGAGTCTCATTCCCCAGCGCCTTTTTCTCGGCGTGTCCCACTCCGTGCTCGGCCGGCCCTGGCGCGACAGGCTGGACGCTGCGGGGCTCGGTCGCGCCGAGGCCCTGGCGCAGCTCGAAGGCATTCCCGACACCTTGTCGCGCCTGCTCGCCGGGCGCGGCGTCGAGCCTAGCGAGGCTTTGCGCTTCCTCGAACCGCGCCTGCGCGACCTCCTGCCCGATCCCGCGACATTGACCGATATGGAAGCCGCCGCCGCCCGTCTCGCCGAGGCGGCGCAGCGGCGCGAGAAAGTCGCGATCTTCGGCGATTACGATGTCGACGGCGCCTGCTCCGCTGCCCTGCTCGCGGGCTTCCTGCGTCAGGCCGGCGCGCAGCCGCGCATCCATATCCCCGACCGCTTGATCGAGGGCTATGGCCCCAACAGCGACGCCATCCGCACACTGGCCGGCGAGGGCGCGACGCTGCTGGTCACGGTCGATTGCGGCACGACCAGCCATGAACCATTGGCCGAGGCGCAAAGGCTTGGGCTCGATGTCGTCGTCCTCGATCACCATCAGGCGCCCGAATTGCTTCCGCCCGTCGCCGCGCTGGTCAATCCCAACCGGCAGGACGATCTCTCCGGGCTCGGCCATCTCTGCGCGGCGGGCGTCGTCTTCCTGACGCTCATTGCCCTCAGCCGGACATTGCGGCGGCAAGGCTTCTGGGCGGGCAGGGCGGAGGGCGAGCCCGATCTGCTGGCGGCGCTCGATCTCGTGGCGCTGGCGACGGTGGCCGATGTCGTGCCGCTCAAGGGCCTGAACCGTGCCTTCGTGCGCCAGGGCATTGCCATATTGCGGGGGCGGACGCGCCCCGGATTGGCCGCGCTGATGGATGTCGCGGGCCTCGATGGCCCGGTGCAACCCTGGCATCTCGGCTTCCTGCTCGGCCCGCGCATCAACGCCGGCGGGCGCATCGGCGATGCGGCGCTGGGCGCGAGGCTCCTGCTGACCGAAGACGAGATCGAGGCGCGCAGCATCGCGACCGAACTCAACCGGCTGAACCAGGAACGTCAGGAGATCGAGCGGCAGGCGGTGCTGGAAGCCACCGCGCAGGCCGATCATGCGCTGATGCGCCTGCCCGACCAGCCCGTGCTGATGGCGGCCTCCGCCGATTGGCATCCCGGTATCGTCGGCCTCGTCGCGGCAAGGCTGAAGGAGCGCTTCCGGCGCCCGGCCTTCGCGCTCGCGCTGAACGGGGAGGGCGGCGCGACGGGGTCGGGCCGTTCGGTCGCCGGCGTCGATCTCGGCCGGGCCGTGCGCGAGGCGGTCGAGGCCGGGCTCGCGGTCAAGGGCGGCGGTCACGCCATGGCGGCGGGCATAACGCTGGCCGGCGGCCAGGCTCCCGCCTTCCAGGCTTTCCTGGCCGAGCGGCTGGCGATGCAGGTCGCGGCGGCTGATGAGGCCGAGGCGCTGCTGATCGATGCGGCCTTGAGCGCGGGCGGCGCCAATCCGCGCCTGCTCGCCGAGATCGACAAGGCGGGGCCTTTCGGCGCGGGCAGTCCCGAGCCGGTCTTCGTCTTTCCCGCGCATCGCCTGGTCGAGGCTGTCGAGATCGGCAGCGGCGGCCATGTCCGCATCAAGCTCAAGAGCGGCGATGGCGCCACCGTGGGCGGCATCGCCTTCCGCGTCGCGCAGGAGCCGCTGGGACGCGCCTTGCTGGCGGCGCGCGGCGAGAGCGTCCATCTCGCCGCGACGCTGACGCTGAACCGCTGGGGCGGCCGCGAGAGCGCCGAGCTGCGCGTCCTCGACATGGCGCGCCCGGGTTGATCGTCATCGTTTTTTGGGGGAGAGCGGTGGCGGCGGGCCTGCCCGGACTTTCCCCGGATATCGTCAAACTGGTGCTTGCAGAGGGCGCGCCCTGCCACTATACCTCGCCCCGCTTCTCGACGGGCAGCCGTCGATTCAGAGGCCCGCGACCTTCGTCTATCGGTTAGGACACCAGCCTTTCACGCTGGGGAGACGGGTTCGACTCCCGTAGGTCGCGCCACTCATGTATGGGTGGTCTAGCTAGTTGAAAATAAAGAAAAAACAGAGATGGAAAATCGAGGGCGTCCCCCACGATATCACCGATCTGTGTCCGCCATCGGCTTTGTTCTGACCAGACTCGCGAAGACCCCGATCAGCCACGTCAGGTGAGCCGGCTGGTTGTCGGGCACGGGGTTGTGTGCGTCAAGATCTGCAAAATTGGTTGGCCGTGACGAAGGTCATGCGGCTTGCCTCAGGGCGGTCTTCTTGTGCTCTCCGTCGTTCGGGTTGAGGCATCGGTTCGCCTCTGTCCCGTTCTCGCGGGTTACTCTCTCGCTGCCGAGGCTTGACACAACGATCTCGATATATCGTATATCTACTGCGCGCCTTTTACGCGATCTCATCTAAAGGGGACGCCATGTTGCGACAGGACCTGAGCAAACGCGGTGTTCTCCTGGGTGGCGCGGCGGCGCTGGCGAGCCTCGTCGTTCCCACTGCCTCCCGCGCGGCGCCGAAGGCGATGACCGCCGTGCTCGAATCCGAGGTGGTGATCCTCGATCCGCATGCCACGACGGCCGCGATCACGCGCACCTTCGCCTATCACGTCTTCGACACGCTGTTCGCGATGGACCTCGCAGGGACGATCCATCCCCAGATGGTGGACTCGTTCGAGACCGCGCCCGACGGCCTGAGCTGGCGGTTCAAGCTGCGCGACGGCCTTGCCTGGCATGACGGCGCGCCGGTCAAGGCCTCGGATTGCGTCGCCTCGCTCAAGCGCTGGGCTCGCGGCGATGCGCTCGGCAAGATGCTGATGGCTGCCGCGTCTGGCATCGAGGCGGTCGACGAGCGCAGCTTCAGGATCGTGTTGCGCGAGCCCTTCCCGCTGATGCTGGACGTGCTGGGCAAGCCCAATGCGCCGGTGCCGGCGATGATGCCCGAGCGCATTCTTCCGGCCGGAGACGAGCGCATCAAGGAGATCATCGGATCGGGACCGTTCAAGTTCAAGGCCAGCGCCTGGCGATCGGGCGATCGGATGGTTCTCGAGCGCTTCGAGCAATACAAGCCGCGCTCCGAGAAGCCCGATTTCCTGGCCGGTGCGAAGGTGGTCAAAGTCGACGAGGTGGTCTTGCGCGCGATGCCTGACGACGCGACGGCGGCGACCGCACTGATGGCAGGCGAGATCGACTACATGCAGTATCTGCCCTTCGACTGGCTCGACAAGCTCGAGAAGGCGCCGAATGTGAACGTCATGGCCCTGACCGGCCTCGACATGTTCCAGGGCAATTTCCGGCTCAACCATGCGTCCGGCCCCTTTGCCGACCGGGCGGTTCGCGAGGTGCTCTGGAAACTGGTCGACCAAGGCGAGGTCCTGCAGGCCATCGGTATCCCCGATCGCTATCTGGTCAAGAACTGCCCGTCCTTCTTCATGTGCGATGCGCCTCTCAGCAGCACGGAGGGCGCAGCCGCCGCCAAGCTCTCCATCGAGGAGGCTCGCGCGGCCCTCAAGAAGACCGCCTACAAGGGTGAGCCGGTGGTCTTCCTGACGGTTGCGGGCTCGATCTCCCAGACGGCCGGGGCTGTGCTGGCGGACAATATGCGCAAGGCCGGCTTCACCGTCGACGAGCAGGTGATGGACTGGGGCACGGTTCTCGCGCGCCGGGCCAAGAAAGATGGCTGGGCGATCTTCCCGGTCTATGCCAACGGCATCGACATGATGTCTCCGCTGACGCATTTCTACATCGGCAACAACTGCGCGAACTATGCCGGCTGGAGCTGCGACGCGGCGATCAGCGAGAAGCTCGCAGCCTATGCCAAGGCGCCTGATCCGGCCGCGCGCAAGCGCATCGCGGCCGCGATCCAGGTCGAGGCCTACAAGGACACGCCCTCGGTGATGTGGGGCCAGTTCAGCCGGCCGGCGGGCTACCGCTCGCGCGTCAAATCGATCGTGCAGTCCAGCTTCCCGATGTTCTGGCAGCTCACCCTCGACGCCTGAACCGCCAAAACGCGCCTGACGAGAGATGCCTATGACGACCGCTGCCGATCGCGACGCCCTTGAGGCGGCCCTGCCGCCGCTGTCGGGCACCTTGTCTCTGCCTGGTCTGGAGGCTCCCGTTTCCGTCCGGCGCGATGCCTGGGGCATCCCGCATATCAAGGCGGTGGGCGAGGCGGATGCCTACCGGGCGCTCGGTTTCGTGCATGCGCAGGACCGTCTCTTCCAGATGGAGCTGACGCGCCGCAGGGCGCTGGGCCGCGCTGCCGAATGGCTCGGGGCCGAGGCGGCCGAGGCCGACATCCTGGTGCGGCGGCTGGGCATGGAACAGGCTTGCCGGCGCGATTACGACGCGCTGGCGGGCGAAACCAAGGCGATGTTGCAGGCTTATGCGGCCGGCGTGAACGCATTCCTGGAATCCGGCGCGCCGGTCCCTTGCGAATATACGCTGCTGGGTGCGACGCCCGAGCGCTGGGAGCCCTGGCACAGTATCGCGGTGATGCGGCGGCTCGGCCTGCTGATGGGCTCGATCTGGTTCAAGCTCTGGCGGATGCTGGCGCTGCCGGTCGTGGGTGCCGAGAACGCGCTGAAGCTTCGCTACGACGATGGTGGACGCGATCTGCTCTGCATTCCTCCTGGCGGCCAGGCCGAACGCTTCGAAGCCGATCTGGCGGCGCTTGGCCCCGCTGTCGACGCCCTGCTCAAGGCCATGGGGGGCGACGCCTCGGATGCCGCCGGAGGCGGCAGCAACAACTGGGCGGTCGGCCCGGAGCGGACGGCGACGGGGCGCCCCATTCTCGCGGGCGATCCCCATCGCGTCTTCGAAATTCCCGGCATGTATACGCAGCATCATCTCGCCTGCGACCGTTTCGACATGATCGGCCTGACCGTGCCGGGCGTGCCGGGCTTCCCGCATTTCGCCCATAATGGCAGCGTCGCCTACTGCGTCACACATGCCTTCATGGACATCCACGACCTCTATCTCGAGCAGTTCACCGATGCGGGCAGGGCGGTGCGCTTTGGCGAGGGTTTCGAGCTCGTCAGCCACCGGCGCGACCGCATCGCCGTCAGGGGCGGGGTCGATCGGGAGTTCGATATCTTCGAGACGCGCCATGGTCCTGTGATCGCTGGCGATCCCCGCGCGGGGGCCGGCCTGTCCCTGCGCTCCGTCCAATTCGCCGAAACCGACCTCTCCTTCGATTGCCTGACGCGGATGCCTGCGGCCTCGACCGTCCCGGAGCTCTACGAGGCGACGCGCGGCTGGGGCCTGATCGACCATAATCTCGTCGCCGGCGACACGGCCGGCACGATTGGCCATCTGGTGCGCGCCCGCGTGCCGCTGCGCTCGCGCGACAATGGCTGGCTGCCCGTGCCCGGCTGGGCGGCCCAGCATGAATGGCGGGGCTGGATCGCGCATGACGCGATGCCTTGCGTCATCGACCCGCCCGGCGGCCTGATCGTCACCGCCAACAACAGGGTCGTGGCGGATGATCATCCCGACTATCTCTGCACCGATTGCCACCCGCCTTATCGCGCCGAGCGCATCCTGCAGCGGTTGGATTCAGGGGCGCCCTTCGCCGTCGCTGACGCAGCGGCCATCCATGCCGACACGCAATCCCCGCATCTCGAACTATTTCGCACCCGCCTCGCCGCACTGGGCCAGCGCGAGCAGGCCGACGCGGAGCAGCTGCGGCAGGATCTGCTAGCCTGGAACGGCCACATGGACGCGGAATCGGCCCCGGCTGCCGCCTATAATGCCTTCCGGCGGGCCCTGACGCGGATCGTCACCGTGCGCAGCAGGCTGGAGCAGGCGACGGCGCATCGTTTCGCAGCGGTGGCGCCCGGCGTCTCGCCGCAGGGCCAGGTCTGGTGGGCGGTGCCGACATTGTTGCGCGACGACGATGCCGGGATGCTGAACGGCCTGACCTGGGACGACGTGCTGTCGGAGGCGCTTTCCGAGGCGGCGGCGACGCTCACGGGCAAGACATGGGGCGAGGAGCACCAGCCGCGCTTCGCCCATCCGCTCTCTGCACAGTTTCCCGACTGGGCGCAGCGGCTCGATCCGCCGTCTTTGCCGGTCGGCGGCGACGGCGACACCGTGCTCGCGATCGGGATCGTGCCATCGGCCGGCCCCGTGGCGACCTATGGTGCGCTGTCGCGCTATGTCTTCGATGTCGGCAACTGGGACAACAGCCGCTGGGTCGTCTTCCACGGCACCTCCGGACACCCGGCAAGCCCACATTACGCTGACCAGAATACGCCCTGGAGCGCCTGCGAGATGGTGCCGATGCTCTACGACTGGGAGCGCATCGCGGTTGAGGCGCAAACGCGGCAGGAGCTGGTGCCGCCTCGCGCCTGAGGCGGCCGATCAGCTCGCGCCAAATCCTTCCGGCAGCCTCGGCGTGCGCAACCCGGCCGTCTCGCCGCCATCGACCGTCAATACGGCGCCGTTGACGTAGCTCGCCTTGTCCGAGAGCAGCCATTCGACGACGTCGGCGACCTCGCCGGGATCGCCGAGGCGGCCGGCGGGAATACGCAATTCGAGCTGCCGCAGCCGCAGCGGGTCGGCCAGCACCTTGGACATCATCCGGGTCGCGATCTGTCCGGGGCAGATTGCGTTGAAGCGGACCTGCTCGCCGAATTCGAGCGCCAGCGCCTGCGTCATTGCGATCACCGCTGCCTTGGAGGCGCAATAGACAGCCAGCCCCTCCTCGCCGAGCTTGCCCGCGACGGAGGCGACATTGACGACCGCACCCTTGCCCGCGCGCAGGCCGCTGAGCGCATGACGCGTGAACAGGAAGGCGCTGCGGGCATTGGCGTTCATCACGGCGTCCCAATCCTCGAGGGTCGCCTCGGCGAAAACCATGCGCCGTCCGAGCCCGGCATTGTTGACCAGGCCGGCAAGGCGGCCGCCGCCGAGGTCGAGGGCGGCCTCGACGACGCGTCGGCAGTCGGGCTCGCTCGTGACGTCGCCGGCGACGAAATGCGCGCCGGGCGCCTGCGCCGCCAGCTCTTCGCCCGCCGCCACGTCGCGGCCGGTGAAGACGACGCCGCGCGGCGCGAGGCGTTCGACGCAGGCCCGGCCGATGCCATGTGTGCCGCCCGTGACGATGATCATCTCATCTCTCCAGATATCAGGGAAACCTAGAGCATTTTCGCGTGAAGCGGGTACCGGTTCACATGAAGAAAATGCTCTAAATCAAAGACATAGATCAATTTTTTGATTCGAAGAAGCGCGGACGGGCTCTTGCGTTCAGCCGCTCGACAGGCGGCCGCGCCCGTATTCGGCGTAGCGTCCGAGCACGGTGTCCATCTCGTCCCGGGTGAGATGGACGATCTCGCCGGCCTGGCGCGCCAGCAGCAGCTGTCGCGCCAGCATTTCGAGTTTGACCGTGCGCGCAAAGGCCTGCGCCAGCGTCGAGCCGATGCAGACCATGCCGTGATTGGCCATCAGGCAGGCGCTGTGACCCGCCAGCGACGCCACGACGCCTTCGGCGAGCGCGGTCGTGCCGAAGGGCGCATAGGGCGCGCAGGGGACCTCGTGCCCGCCAAAACTCGCCACCATGTAGTGGAACGGCGGCATCGGGCGGCGCAGGCAGGACAGCGCGACGCAACAGTCGGGATGAGCGTGGATCACGGCCTGGGCAAGCCCGGCTGCGTAGATTCCGCCATGGATCGCCCATTCGCTGGAGGGCGTGCCCTGCGATAGCGCGGTGCCGTCGAATCGCGACAGCACGAAATCATCCGGCGCCACTGTCGCGCCGTCGGCGCCTGTCGGGCTGATCAGCATGACGTCCCCCAGGCGCAGGCTGATATTGCCGGCATTGCCGAGGCTCAGGCCCGATCCCTCGATCTTCCGGTAGATTTTGCAGAGCTCGACGCGGGCATCGGCTTCCAAGATCGCGGCGGTCACGGCTGCTCTCCTTGTTCCATGCTCGCAAGCATCGGCAGCAACATGTCCTCGGGGCCGAGCTTGCCCGATTTGAGGCAGAAGGCCAGCGGTGTCGCCCCCTCCGACAACGCCTGCGAGATGCCCGGGGCGCGGTAGGCGCCGGCGCGTAGCGAGCGGATCGCGAGGCGATCCAGTACGGCCCCCGAGGTCTCGCCGCCCGCGATCAGGAAGCGCCGCACGCCCTGTGCCCGCAGCGCCTGCGCCAGTTTCGACAAGATCTCCTCGGCGAGCGAGGCGGCGCGACGCTGGCCAAGCCTGACTTGCACGGCCGCGACCGCGTCGGGGTCGGCGGATGTCGCGATCGCGACGGGGCCGTCGGCGAGGCGGGGCAGGGCCCAGGCGAGCGCCTCGGCCACTGTCGTATCGGCATCACCAACGGCGGCGAGGTCGAGCATGAGCACCGGGCGATCTCGGCCGAAGACTTCGAGCTGCCGCCCGGTCTTCTCGGCGCAACTGCCGGCGAGCACGACGCCTGGCCCCGGGATGGGCGGCAGGCGTGGCACGTCGACTGTGGGATGGACGAGCCCGCGCTCACGCCAGAGCGCCGGATAATACGCGGCAATCGAGGAGTTGCCGGTCATCAGCGGCCAGGAGACGGTCAGCGCCGCCAGCGCTGCGAGATCGTCGGGCACCGCGGCGTCGGCGAGCGCGAAGCCGATGCCGTCGCCAATCAGCTTTTCGCAATGACGGGTCATCGCCTCCAGGCCGGCGCGCACGACCTGCTGCGGAATAAGGCCGACCGGTGTCGTCGTCTGCTGCTGCAGCACGCGCACGAGGTCGGGATCGGTCATCGGCGTCAGCGGATCGTGCCGTTTCGGCGATTCCGAGATCAGTCTGTCGTCGGCGAAGAGATGGCCCTGGAAGACGCGTCGCCCGGCCTCCGGGAAGGACGGGCAGAACGCGGCAAGCCGGCTGCCGGTCAGTTGGCGCAGCGCATCGGCGCAGTTGCCGATATTGCCATGGGGCGTGGAATCGAAGGTCGCGCAGTATTTGAAGAAGAGCTGCCGCGCCCCGCGCTCGATCAGCCAGGCACCGACGCGGCTGATATCGGCCACTGCCAAAGCGGGCTCGGCGACGCGCGTGCGCCTTGCCACCACGATGGCCGGATCGCTCACCGTATCGGGCAGCTCGGTGACGAAAGCACAGGGCACGCCACCGGCCCGGATCATCGCGGCCAGTTCGAGGCCGCCGGTCAAGTCGTCGGCGACCGCACCAAATACGAGACTCATCGCCTTCTCTCCCTAGACGGGATTCGAATATATCATATACTGACTATCGTCCATGGGTTGGCACAAGCCCTGGCTGGTCAAGGCCTGACTGGGAGAGACGCGATGCGCCAGGCGAGGACACCATGAGCGGCGGAGCCGAGCGGCAGCCGGCGCTGCGCATCCGTGATCCCCGGGAACTCGCTGAGATCGCCTTGCAGCTGCGGCGCAAGGTGATCGAGCTCGTCGCGCCGACCGGGCAGGGCTATGTCCAGCAAGGTCTCGGCGCGGCCGATCTTTTCGCGGTGCTCTATTTCGCCGAATTGCGGCTCGATCCGGCCGATCCCGACTGGACGGCGCGCGACCGGCTCCTGCTCTCGACCGCGCACAACACGGCGATATTCTATGCCACGCTGGCGCAGCGCGGGCTCGTTCCGGCCGCCAAAATCAGCGATTACTGCAAGGACGGCTCACCCTTCGAGGTGAATGCGTCGGAGCGGGTCGGGACCGTTGTCGAGGCGACATGCGGCTCGTTGGGGCAGGGCCTGTCGGTGGCCATCGGCATGGCGCTGGCGGCCCGCCGGCGCGGTGATGCCAGCCGCATCTATGTCATCCTGGGCGATGGCGAGCTTCAGGAAGGGCAGGTCTGGGAAGCGGCCTTGCTCGCCGGCAGTCTCGGCCTCGACAATCTCTGCCTGCTCATCGACGACAATCGCATGCAGGTCGAAGGCCATGTCGACGGCGTCGTCAAGCTCGAGCCGATCGCCGGCAAGTTCGCGAGCTTCGGCTGGGCGCAGGAGGTTGTGGACGGCCACGATATTCCTGCCCTGCTCGGGGCGCTCGACCGGGCCCGCGGAACGCCCTCCCGTCCGACATGCCTGGTCGTGCGCACCTTGGCCGGCAAGGGCGTGCCGATGCTCGAAGGCATTCTGGCGCATAATCTGAAGCTGCCCGCCGATGTCGCCACTGCTGCGATGGCGGCCTTGTCCAACGCAGGGGACGTGCCGTGACATCCATGACCCCCGACACGCTGACGGTCCAGGATTTCAACCAGCGCGGCGCGGCGGCCGCACCCAGCCGCAAGTTCTATGGCGAGACGCTGCTCGAGCTGGCGCGGCAGGATCCGAGAATCGTCTGCCTGACTGCCGACCTGACGCTGCCGACCGAGACGGACCTGTTTCGCGACGCCCTGCCGGAGCGCTTCCTGCAGGTCGGCATCGCCGAGGCCAACATGATCGGCATCGCCGGGGGCATGGCGCGCAGCGGCGAGATCCCCTTCGTGCATTCCTTCTGCGTCTTCGCCACGCGCCGCTGCTACGACCAGATCGCCATGCAGGTCGCTTATCCCAGGCTGAACGTGAAGATCGTTGGCGTCATCCCGGGGCTGACCACATTGCTGGGCGTCTCTCACCAGGCGATCGATGATATCGCGCTGATGCGGGCGCTGCCCAACATGACCGTGATCGAGCCGAGCTGCCCCGCCGCGGTTCCCGCAGCCGTCCGGGCCGCCGCGGCCCATGACGGCCCGGTCTATCTCCGGCTGAAGCGCGCGGACGGCACCGAGACCGCGCTTGGCCCCGACGAGTGGTCGCTTCCGATCGGCGTCGCCCGCATGCTGCGCCAGCCGGGGGAGGGGCTGCTCCTCGCCTGCGGGATGATGGTCGAGCAGGCGCTGCGGGCGGCCGATCTCCTGGCCGGGGAGGGCATCGCGGTCGGTGTCGTCGATGTGCCGACCCTGAAGCCGCTCGACCCGCGCATCGTGGCGATGACTGAGGGCATGCGGGCGGTCGTGACCTGCGAGAACCATTCGATCATCGGCGGCCTGGGCAGCGCGGTCGCCGAGCAACTGATGGAGGCGGGCGTCCGCACGGGCTTTGGCCGTATCGGCGTGCGTGACGTCTTCGCCGAGGGCGGCACGACGCCCTATCTATTCGCGCGCTATGGCCTGGATGCCGCGGCGATCGCGCAGGCCTATCGCGAGGTGCGCGGGCGCGGCTCGGTCTGAGGGCCGGACTCGCGGGCGAGATTGCGCGTGTCGCCGCCCGACTCCAGCAGCTTGACCAGTTTTTCGCCGCCTTGGATCATGTCGGTCTGCACCGCCTCGCGCACACCTTCGCCGTTGCGGGCGCGCAGGCGCTTGAGGATGCGCAAATGCTCGTGCGGCCCCGGATAGGTCGGCCGGGCATGGGGATAATGGTAGTTCAGCAGCGGGCCGTTGCGCATCCAGATGTCGTCGAGCAGCGCGAGCAGCTCCGGCATGTCGGCGGCCTCGTAGAGCCGATGATGGAAGCGCCAGTTCGCGCGCACGGCGTCCGACCAGCGTCCCTCGGTCTCGGCCGCCGCGAGTTCGGCGTGCAGGGCGGTCATCTGGGCGATGCCCTCGTCGTCGATCCGGTCCGTCGCCCGCTCGGCGGCCAGCCCCTCGAGGAACAGCCTGATCGTCCTCAACTCGAGATACTGGGCGAGCGACATATGGGCGACGATGATCGAGCGTCCGTCGATCAATTCGAGCGCGCGCGCCCGCACCAGTTGCATCAGCGCTTCACGGATTGGCGTCTCGGACACCCGCATCGAGGCTGCGAGCTCGCGGATCTTGAAGCGGTGGCCCGGCCAGAACCGGCCTTCCATCAAAGCGAGGCGCAGATTGTTGTAGACGATGCGCGTCAGGCTATCGCGCGCGACAGGCTCGATCGCGCCGCCCTGCAGGAAGTTGTCGTCGGCGCTCGCCACTTTTGTCCAGTCTCCCATGGGCTTTCGCCGATCGCTGCAGCCTTAGAGCAAATCGGCGCCGTTCGAAATGCGCAAAACGAGGCAGAGAAGGGCGTCATCGCCGACCCCGGTCTTCGTGGTCTGAAACCTGCTTGCCAAGACGGATATATCAAATATTCTTCCTGGCGATAAGGGGAACGCATGGTGCAGCCGGTCGAAGTATCCAGTCGATCCGTGGGGATCGGGATCCGCGGAATCGTCAAGCGATTCGGAGCGGTGACGGCTGTCGACGAGGTCTCGCTTGCGGTCGAACCGGGCGAATTCCTGGCGCTGCTGGGTCCGTCCGGCTCCGGCAAGACGACCATCCTGATGGCGATCGCCGGCTTCGAATATCCCGATGAGGGCGAGATTCTGGTCGGTGGCGAGGACGTGACCTGGACGCCGCCCTACCACCGCAATCTCGGCATGGTCTTCCAGAAATACACCTTGTTTCCGCATATGAGCGTGCTGGAGAACATCGCCTTCCCGCTCAAGATGCGCGGCGTCGGCCGGGCCGAGCGCGAGGAGCGGGCGCGGACCGCGCTCGCCACCGTCCGGCTCGACGGCTTCGGCGAGCGCAAGCCGGCCCAGCTTTCGGGCGGCCAGCAGCAGCGCGTCGCGATCGCCCGCGCCATTGTCTACAAGCCGCGCGTGCTGCTGATGGACGAGCCGCTCTCGGCGCTCGACAAGAACCTCCGCGAGGAGATGCAGATCGAGACCAAGCAGTTGCAGCGCGAGATCGGCGTCACCGTCGTCTTCGTGACGCATGACCAGACCGAGGCCCTGACCATGGCCGATCGCGTCGCGGTGCTGGACCATGGCCGGCTGCAGCAGATCGGCACGCCCCACGAACTCTATGAGGCGCCCAAAAGCGCCTTCGTCGCCGGCTTCATCGGCGAGACCAATTTCTGGCAAGGCGAGGCGCGTGGCGCGGCAGCGGCGGGACGTGTCGTGTCGGTCGAACTCGCCGAGGGCGTCACGATCGAGGCGACAGCCGTCGATGCCGTGACCGAGCGGGCCAAACTCCGCGTTGCGATCAGGCCGGAGCGGCTGAGTCTGACGGCGCCCGAGCAGGGGCTGCTCTCGGCGCGCGTGGAGCAGGAGATCTATGCCGGCAACGCGACCACGCTGCTCCTGAGCACGGCGAGCGGGCAGAGCCTGAAGCTGCGCCTGCCGGCCGGGAGCGCAATGCAGGCGCCAGCGATGGGAGATCTCGTCGGCCTGCGCTGGGCGGCGCAGGATGCGCGCGCTTTTGGCGGTGCCGCATGAGTGCGCGGCCGCATCGCTGGCTGCTCGGCGGGCGCCATTACAGCAGCGCCGCGAGCCTGGCGCTGGCGGCGCCGTTCCTCATCCTCGCCTTCGTGACCTTCCTGCTGCCGCTGGGCTCGCTGCTGCATGAGAGCCTGTTCGTGCCGGCGCCGACGCTGGCGCATTACGAGCGCGCGGTCACGGCGCCGGTCTATCTGCGGGTCATGCTGCGCACGCTGCGCATCGCGGCGATCGTGACCGCGCTGGCGCTGCTGCTGGCCTGGCCGCTGGCCCTGGTGATGGCGCGCAGCACGGGGCTCAAGCTCGCGATCCTCGTCGCGTCGGTGCTGCTGCCGCTCTGGACCTCGGTGCTGGTGCGCACCTATGCCTGGATGGTGCTGCTGCAGAAGAACGGTGTCATCAACCAGATGCTGATGGCTTCGGGCCTCGTCGATGAGCCACTCAAGCTGCTTTACACCGAGACGGCGGTGGTGATCGCGATGGGCCACGTCCTGCTGCCCTTCATGGTGCTCCCGATCTATTCGGCGCTGCGCGGCATCCCCGACGATTACAGCCGGGCGGCGCAGATGCTCGGCGCCTCGGAATGGGCGACGTTCAGGGAGGTGATTTTCCCGCTCTCCTTGCCGGGCGTGACCTCGGGCTGCCTGATGGTTTTCCTGCTGGCGCTGGGCTTCTTCGTGACGCCTGCGCTGATCGGCGGGCCGCAGCAGATGATGATCGCGACGCTGGTCTCCCAGCAGGTTCGCGAGATGCTCGACTGGTCCTTCGCCGGCGCGCTGGTCGGTGTGATGCTGGCCTTCGTGCTGCTGCTCGCCTTGATCTTCAAGCGCGCCGTGCGGCTCGACCGCTTCGTGGGGTCGGCATGAGCGCGCCCCGCCGGACGGGCTCCCAGCGCCATGCGGGCCGCGCCATGCTCGGCGCTGCCGCCTATGCCGTCACGATCTTCCTGCTGCTGCCGACGCTGGTGATCGCGCCGATGTCGGTGGGCCCCGAGCGCTATCTGCGCTTTCCGCCGAACGGCTTTTCGCTGCGTTGGTATGCCGAGTATTTCGCCGATTCCGACTGGGTGAACGCGACGCTGTTCAGCCTGGAGGCGGGCATCATCGCGACGCTGGCGGCGACCGTGATCGGCACGATGCTGGCGCTGGCGCTCGTGCGCGGCCGCCTTCCTGGCAAAGGGCTGATCGAGCTCTTGGTGATCGGGCCCGTCATCGTGCCGCATATCGCGCTGGCCGTGGCGATGTTCCTCGTCTTCGAGCAGCTACGCCTGACCGGCACGCTGCTTGGTTTTGCGATGGCGCACACCATCCTGGCGCTGCCCTTCGTCGTCTTCACCGTGCTGGCGGCGCTCTACCGCTTCGACGCCGATCTGGAGCGCGCCGCCGTGTCGTGCGGGGCAAGTCCGCTGCGCACCTTCCGCCATGTCACACTGCCGTTGATCGCGCCGGGCGTCGTCTCGGCGGCGCTGTTTGCCTTCATCATTTCCTTCGACGAGGCGGTGGTGTCGTTCTTCATTTCGAACCTCGACCGCAAGACGCTGCCGCGCAAGATGTTCGAGGACATCGACTACAACGTCTCGCCGACGCTGGCAGCGGTCGCCACCATGCTGACGCTTCTGACCGTTGCCGCGTTGGTCGGCAGCCACTTCGTCAAAAGCCGTCTCGACCGACGCACGCGATCGGCCGAGCCATGACAGCAGTCCCATCGGTCCAAACGTAAAAGAAGGGGAGCCTCGCGATGAGCATCGACAGCAAGACTTCGATGACGACACGACGTAACACGACGCGCCGCCAAGTGCTGGCGGGAGCCTTGGGGGCGACGACCTTCGCGATCGGCGGCCGCGCCCTGGCCCAATCGAAGGAGGTCATCATCGCCACGACCGGCGGCCTGATGGAGCGCAGCTTGCAGGAGCATTTCTACAAGCGCTTCGAGGCCGAGACCGGCATAAAGGTGCGCTCGGTGCCGATCGAGCTCCCCGACCAGTGGGCCCGGGCACGCGCCGGCCTGCGCAGCGGCAATATTCCCTTCGACGTCGTCACGGCGACGCCGCCGGATCTGATCCAGCATGCAGATCTGATCGAGCCGATCGATTGTGCCGGCCTGCCGGGCATCGTGGCCCATGGGCTGCCCAATGGCTGTTTTCCGCGCGGCATCATCCGGACCGCCGGCGGCATGGCGCTGACCTGGAGCAAGAAGGCGTTCCCCAATGGCGGGCCGCAATCCTGGGCCGATTTTTTCGATGTCGCGAAGTTCCCCGGACCGCGCTCGCTGCCCGATACAGGCGACCGCGAATGGTGGGTGCCGCTGGCCGCGCTGCTGGCCGACGGCGTTGCGCCCGACAAGGCGTTCCCGATGGATGTCGACCGCGCCTACAAGAAACTCGACGCGCTCAAGCCCCATATCGCGGCCTGGTGGAAGAGCGGTGACAACGCGATGCAGATCATGCGCGGCGGCGATGCCGTGATGATGATGGTCTATTCGAGCCGCTCGGTCCCGCTCGCCAAGAGTGGCGAGTTCGACTTCACCTGGAACCAGGCCATCCGCGACGTCGGCAACTGGGCGGTGCTGAAGGGCAGCCCGAATGTCCAGAATGGCATCAAGTTCCTCGATTTCTTCGTGCAGGACGGCAAGGAGCACGTCGCTTTCAGCGAGAAGGTCTCGTTCGATTCCAACAACCGCGAGGCGCCCGGTCTGGTACCACCGGAGGAACGGCGGTTCCGGCCGTCCTGGCCCGACAACTGGTCGAAACTCGTCATCGCCGACTACGAGTGGATTGCCGTCAACCGCAACGCCCTGCGCGAGCGCTGGGTCACCTGGCTGACGAAATAGGCTCAGTCGCTACTTAGTCGCCCCTTGGCCGGCGCTGCCCGAGCGGCGCCGGCTATCCCGCTCGGCAGGAATGAAGCCCGCATGCTCGTCAATTATCCCGAGGCCGCGCATTGGCAGGTCGACCCGTCGCGGCAGGATCTGGTCGACGAGATGCGCGCCCGGCCGCGCGGCCCCCACAGCCATGACCTGCAGCGGCTGCTGCACCGCATGCGCTGGGCCGGTGTCGGCAAGCGCCATGTCCTGATCACGCTCGAGCCCGGGCGTCGCTGGATGCTGGCCCGCCTGCCGGGTCGGCGCGGCGCTCCGGTCGAGACCTTCCCCAACCGCGTATTCACGAGCCTCGTCGAGGCCGAATGGGCCGTCTTCGTCATGCGCTGGGAAGCGCTGACGGGACAGAAGCTCGACTGAAGGATCGCCCGCATCATGAGAGATACCACCGCCGTCCTCGGCTATGCCTGGCCGCTCGTCGTCTCGCCGGGTGAGACCGTGAGCTTTCATCTGTCCAGCCCGACGCTCGATGCGGCCCACGCCCGCATCGTCCGGGTGCGCTGTGCTGATCCCGATCCCGACGGCCCGGGCCTGAAGCTAGCTGAGCCCGGCAGCGCCATCGACGGCCGGGTCGCGCTGCGCGACCAGCCGATCCATCCGGGTTCCGCCGCGATCATCGCCGACAGGCCGGCCCTGAGCGCGGCTAGCCTGACGGCGGGCTGCTTCATCTACCCGACGGCCCCGCTGGCCGGCCCCCAGACCGTGATGTCGCGCTGGCGCGCCGATCTCGGCCAGGGCTGGCGCCTGCGGCTCGATCAAGCGGGGCATCTCGTCTTCGAGGTCGCTGGCGCGGCCGGCGCTGCGACCATTATATCCGCCAGGCCGGTGCTCGAGCGCGAATGGGTGTTCGTCGGCGCGAGCTACGACGCTGCCAGCGGCGCGATCACGCTGATCCAGCGCAGTCTGGACACCTTGGGCGGGCGCGACAGCAGCAGCGTCACGACGGGCCAGGCGCCCGCCGGCCTGGCCTGGCCCGCTGAGACCGCGCTCGTCTTCGCCGCTCACGCCCTCCAGGGCGGCTTAGCCCCGCTCACGGGCGGCCATTTCGACGGCAAGATCGACCGGCCGCGCCTGTTTCGCGAGCCCTTGTCCGAGGAGACCCTGCGGCGGGCCTGCGAGACGCTGGCGCCGTCGCCTGCCGATCCCGCGCTGGTCGGCGCCTGGGATTTTTCGCAGGAGATGGCCAGCGACCGGGTGCGCGACCTCTCGACCAACCGGCTCGACGGCCAGCTCAGGCACATGCCCATGCGCGCCATCGCCGGCGCCAACTGGGATGGCTCGGTGGTGCAATGGACGGAACGGCCCGAGCTTTATGGCGCGATCCATTTCCACAGCGACGACATGGCCGATTGCGGCTGGCAGCCCGATCTGGCGCTTGAGGTTCCGTCCGACTGGCGCAGCGGGTTCTACGCGCTGAAGCTGACGGCCCGCGAGGGCAGCGACGATCCCGTCGAAAGCTATGTTTCCTTTTTCGTGCGGGCCCCGCTCGGCCAGGCGAAGGCAAGGCTCGCTCTGGTGGCGACGACCGCGACCTTCCTTGCCTATGCCAACAGCGCGCTCCGGCTCGATCAGGTCCATGCCGAGGCCATGCTGGAGGGCGTCATCGCGCTCTCGCGCGACGACGTCTACATCCAGGAGCACCGCGAGCTCGGGCTCTCGACCTACGACACCCATAGCGACGGCAGCGGCTGGTGCTACTCGACGGCCAAACGCCCGATCCTCAACATGCGGCCGCTCGGCAACACCTTCAATTACGTCAACGACACGCACATCATCGACTGGTTGGAGGAGCTCGGCTTCGACTACGACGTGATCACCGATTGCGATATCGACAGGCACGGCGCCCAGCTGCTGGAAGCCTATGACTGCGTGATCACGCCGTCGCATCCCGAATATTACAGCCGCAACATGATCGACGCCTTCGACGCCTATCAGCGCAGCGGCGGCCGGCACATCTATCTCGGCGGCAACGGCTTCTACTGGCGCATCGCCTGGCATCCGACGGAGCCCTTCCAGATGGAGATCCGCCGCGGCATGAGTGGCTTGCGCACCTGGGAGGGCGAACCCGGCGAGAACGGCCTGTCCTTCACCGGCGAGCCCTCGGGCCTCTGGCGCACCCACGGGCGGCCGCCGCAGCGCCTCGTCGGTGTCGGCTTCGACGCCCAAGTCTTCACGCGCTCCTATCCCTACGAATGGCTTGAGGATGCGCGCGACCCGCGCGTGGCCTGGCTGGTCGAAGGCGTCGATCTGGCAAAGCCGCTCGGCGATTTCGGACTACGCGGCGGCGGCGCGGCCGGGCTCGAGGTCGATCGCGTCGAACCGACTTTGGGTTCGCCGCCGCATCTGCTGCGCCTGGCGACGGCCGACCGGCTCGACTATGGCGGCGTACCGACGCTGGAGGAGCTGCGGACGCTGCATCGCGGCACGATGGGCGACCAAAACGCACTAGTGCGTGCCGACATCGCCTTCTTCCCGACCGCGGCCGGCGGCGCGGTGTTTGCGACAGGCTCGATCGCCTGGTGCTGCGCGCTGACCTGCAACGGCTATGACAACTCGGTCAGCCGCGTGACGGGAAATGTCCTGCGTCGCTTCCTGGACCCGGCGCCTTTCGAGGGCTTCGACGACTGAACCGGGGCGGCCGGGAAACCGGCCACTCGCTCCTGCTGGCGGTCGATGGCTCAGGCCAGGCCGACGAGATCGGACGCCGCACGCAACTGGGCCAGGAGCATCGCCTTGCCGGGAACCGTTCTGCAGCCGCGTGCGGCGGCGGTCGCGAGAAACGGCGTGACCTCCGGTGTCATGACGACTTCAGCCGCGATCGCGCCCGGAGGAAGGCGGGAGGCATCGAGCGGCAGCGCATCGCCATCTCTCATGCCGAGCGAGGTGGTGTTGATCGCGATATCGCAGGCAGTGGCATCGGCATCGGCGACATCAATGCGGCAGGCGGGATAGGCACGGCCGACCGCGGCAGCGAGTTCGCGCGCCTTGTCGGCAGACCGGTTCACGATGGTCAGTTCCGCAGCACCCGCCTCGGCCATCGCAAAGGCGATCGCGCGGCCTGCGCCGCCGGCCCCGGCCTGCAGCACTCGGGCTCCCCGGATCTCGACGCCGGCCGCGATCAACCCGCCGACGAAGCCGAGACCGTCGACATTGTCACCGTGCAGGCTGCCGTCAGGGTTGCGACGCACGAAATTGACCGCGCCCACTAGCCGCCCACGCTCGCCGACGGAATCGAGCAGGTCGAGGACGGCGATCTTGTGGGGGATCGTGACGCCGAACCCGGCGACATTGCCAAGGACCCGCAGCGTCGCGAGAACTTTTGGCAGGTCGTCCGGCGCGACATGGAGAGGGGAGACGGCCGCGTCGATGCCGCGACCGGCGAAATGTTCGTTGAGCAGCGCCGAGCCGATGATATGCGCGACCGGGTCGCCCAGAATGAACAGGATACGCGTCTTGCCGGTGATGCGGGTCATGTCACAGCCTCGGCAGAGCGATCGGGTTCAGGCCGCGGCGCGGCTGCGCGCGGCGACCGCCGCAAGAGCTGTATCGGCCACCGCCAGCGCCTCGTCGATCTCCGCTTCGCCATGGGCGGCGGACAGGAACATGTTGTGGCGCGGGTGGAAATAGACTCCGCGCGCCAGCGCCGTCTGGCAGAACAGATTGCCCTTGGCGAAATCGGCGTCGTCCTCGAACAGGATCAAGGGCATCTGCACCGGGCCGCTTTGGCGCAGGGCGACCCCGTGGCGTGCGGCCGATGCCTCGATCCCTTCGCGCAGGCGCGCTCCCATCGCCTCCAGCCGCGCGACGATGTTGTCGCGGCGCAGCACGGTGAGCGTCGCCACCGCGGCGGCCATCGGCGCGGCGGCGCACCAGAAGGAACCGGTCACGAAGACCTGCGCTGCCGCGTGGCGCAGCCAGTCCCGGCCGGTGACGGCGGCCAGCGCGTGGCCATTGGCGATCGACTTGCTCCAGGCTGCGAGATCGGGCCTGACACCGAGGCGCTCCCAGCTGCCGGCGAGGTCGAGCCGGAAACCGGCCCGGACCTCGTCGAGGATGAGCGCGGCGCCCGTCTCGTCGCAGACCGCGCGCGCGGCGGTGGCGAAACCCTGTGTCGGCAGTTCCTGGTCGCGCGCGAGGTCATGGCGATAGGCCGAGACGATGATTCCGGCCAGGTCGTCGCCGGCCTCGGCTGCGGCCGCGCGCAGGCTCTCGGCATCGTTGAAATCGTAATAGAGGATATGGGCGCGATCCTCCGAGGTCACGCCGACGACCGAGGGCGAGCACCACGGCACGGCGCCATGATAGGCGCCGCGTGCGGCCAGCAGCTTGCGCCGCCCGGTGCCGGCGCGCGCGATGGTCGCGCAGCTCGTGGTGGCGTCGGTGCCATTCTTCTGGAACTGCGTCCAGTCGGCATGGGCCACCGTATCGACGAGAAGTTCGGCGAGCTCGACCATCACCTCGGCGGGGCCGTTCATGCAGTCACCCAGGCGGGCCTGGCGCTCGGCCGCAGCCTCGACTTCGGGATGATGGTGGCCGAGAAGATTTGGGCCCCAGCTGCACATGAAGTCCAGATAGGAGCGCCCGTCCACGTCCCAGAGCCGGCAGCCCTCGGCGCGCGCAAAAAACTGCGGATAACCCTCCGGCAGCCTGTTGGCGTGGAGATGCCCCCACATGCCGCCTGGAACCACACGTAGCGCCCGATCGCGCAGCGCCGCATCGACGGAATTCTTGACCTCGGGCATGGCTATCCTCCGAGTTGGATATATCATATAGTACACCGGGCTTGGCAAGAGCTTTTGCGTATGCCGGACGGTCTCTGCATGATGGCGAAAAAGGCCACGCTCCGAGACCGCTCCGAAAGCGGCACGCCAGACAGCGGCGGGGCAAACGTCATGCCGAGGACAGGGGCCTGCGCTCAGCGTTGGCGTCCTGGGATCAGCAACAAGGAGAGGGGATCACATCATGCGGGCAGGACAGATGAAGGCGGCCTTGGCGCTCGGCATTGCCGTATCGCTGGCGGGGCCGGTATCGCCGATACGGGCCGCCGATGCACGCCCGCTCGTCGTGGCCAGGAACATGGACATCACCTCGCTCGATCCGGCGCGATCATTTTGCGACACCTGTCAGATCTACCTGTCGGCGGTCTACCAGACGCTGGTCACGCTGGCGGCAGACAACAAGACGCTTGCGCCCAACCTCGCCACCTCCTGGGAGGTCAGCCCGGACCAGACGCGCTTCGCCTTCAAGCTGGCGCCCAACGCCGTCTTTTCCGACGGCGCGCCCGTGACCTCGGCCGATGTCGCCTGGTCGCTGACACGGCTGAAGAACATGAAGTCGGATGCGTCGTTCCTCATGGAGGCCCTGACAGCGGTCGAAACGCCCGACGAAAAGACCGTCGTGCTGCGCACGGCTCAGCCCAATTCCGAATTCCTGAACATGCTCGCCTCGTCCTATGCCGGCATCATCAACCGCAAGCTCGCAGAGGCCAACGGCGCGGCGGGTGGCGAGAATGCCAGCACGGCCGACCAGGCCGACAACTGGTTCTTCGCCAACTCGGCCGGCAGCGGCCCCTACAAGCTCGCGCTCTATCGCAATGGCGACCAGCTGCGCCTGGTCACGAACGACAAGTTCTGGGGCGCGGCGCCGAAGGTTGCCGAGGTCATCATCAAGCAGGTGCCCGACGCGGTGGCGCAGCTGCAGATGCTGCAGACGGGCGGCGCCGATGTGGCGATGCAGATCGATCCCGACACGGCCGCCTCGGTCAAGGATCCAAACCTCGTGCTCGATACCGTGCCGAGCTATAACTTCATCTACTTGGCGCTGGGCGTCGGCGCCAAAGACAACACGGTCCCGCTGACCAAGCCTGTCCGCGAGGCCATCGCGGCGGCGATCGACTATCAAGGGCTGATCGACTTCACCGTCGGCGGCAAGGGCCGACCGCAGCCGGTCGCGATCCCCAATGGCTTCCCGGGCACGACCGGCCTGCCTTCGCCCAAGCAGGATCTTGCGCTTGCCAAGGCGAAGCTCGCGGAAGCAGGCCAGCCCAACGGCTTCACGATGAAATCGGCCTATCCGGCGGTCAATTCCTACGGCGTCGATCTCTCGCTGATGATGCAGAAGCTGCAGCAGGATCTGAGCCGCGTCGGCATCAAGCTCGAACTCGAGCCGATAACCTTCGCGGTCTGGCGCGAGCGCGTCGCCAAGGACGGCATCCCGATCACTGCATCCTATTATGCGCCCGACTATTTCGGCACGGTGCAATATGTCCAGTTCTTCTCGATGATGAGCACGAGCTCCTGGGTCAAACGTTCCCATGCCGACAAGGTGCAGGGCGTGGTCAACGAGAAGGAAGGCGAACTCCTCAAGCAGGCGCTGGCCGCCACGCCGACTGAAGCCGAGCGGATCTATCGCGAGATCGCGCTGGAGATGATCGGCGACAAGGTCATCATCCCCGTCGTCAGCCCGGATCTGATCCTGGCCTCGCGTAAGGGTGTGACCGGGGTGCACTACAGCGCCTGCTGCAATCTCGCGCTCAGTCAGGTCGGGCGGCAATAGCGCGCCCGGCCGGCAGAACCGATGCTCAGAGTTGCGCTGCAACGACTGGCGATGATGCCGTTTCTTCTGCTCGGCATCGTCACTGTCGCCTTTTTTCTCTCGCAGTTCACCAAGGGCGACCCGCTGGTCGCCCTGATCGGTGAGCGGCAGATGAACAATCCCGTCGTGGTCGCCGCCGCTAAGGAGCGCTGGCGCCTCGATCGTCCGCTGGCCGAACGCTATGTCGTCTATGTCCGCAACCTGCTGCATGGCGACATGGGCACCTCGTTCCGCACGCGCCAGCCCGTGGCGGGCGATCTGGCCCAGCGCCTGCCCGCGACGCTGGAGCTCGTCGTCGCATCGGTCGTGCTCGGCGGCAGCGTCGGCGTCATCCTCGGTATTCTGGCAGCAAAGTTCCGCGACGGGCTGGGCGACACGGCCATCCGCATCTTTGCGCTCGTCGGCTCGTCGGTGCCGATGTTCTGGCTCGGGCTGATCGCGCTCTTCATCTTCTTCGCCACGCTCGGCTGGTCGCCGGGGCCGGGCCGGCTCGACACGCGCTCCTTGCCGCCGCCCTTCGTAACCGGCTTCTTCACGATCGATGCGGCGCTCGCTGGCGAAGGGCGCATCTTGCGCGAGGCGCTGGCGCATCTCGTGCTGCCGGCCCTGATGCTGGGCTGGACGGTGGTGGGCATCGTCGCCCGCCTGGTGCGTGCGAGCATGATCGAGGTGCTGTCGCAGGATTACATTCTGGTCGCGCGGGCCAAAGGGGCGGGCGAGGGCCGTGTCCTGCTGACGCATGCGCTGCGTAACGCGCTGATGCCGACATTGACGATCCTCGGCTTCACCTTCGCCTATCTGATCACCGGTGCCGTCCTGACCGAAACGATCTTCGCATGGCCCGGTATTGGCTCCTACGCTGTCGAGGCGGCGCGCCAGCTCGATTATCCCGCCATCATCGGCGTCACGATCATCGGTGGCGCCGCCTTCCTGCTGACCAACCTCGTGACCGACATCGCCTATGCCTTCGTCGATCCGCGCCTGAGGGATCGCCGGTGAGCGCAGCCCTTCCCGAAGCGGCGGCGGTTGCGCGCCGAGGCCGCCTGCGCCGGCTTGCCGCGCTGCTCGATCCGCGCGCCGGTCCCGCGCGCTGGCCGGTCCTGATCGCACTCGTGACGATCCTCGCATGGGTCGTCGTCGGCGCGACCATCGATCTGTGGACGCCCTATGATCCGGTCGCCCTGGCCGGCCGCCGCCTGCAGCCGCCGAGCGCTGCCCACTGGCTCGGCACCGACGCGCTGGGACGCGACGTGCTGGTGCGCACGCTCTACGGCGTGCGGTTCTCCTTGCCGGTGGCGGTTGGCGTCCTCGTCACGGCGGTCGCGATCGGATGCTTTCTGGGCGCTCTTGCGGGCTATTTCGGCGGCGTCCTGGACGGCGCGCTGATGCGGCTTGCCGATGTGACGCTATCATTTCCACCCATGCTGCTGGCGATGGCGATCGCCGCCTCGCTCGGGCCGGGACTGCTCAATGCCGGCTTGGCGATGGTCATCGTTTGGTGGCCCATCTATGCTCGGCTGATGCGGGGGCAGGTGCTCTCGGTCCGCTCTCTGGAGCATGTCGATGCGGCTGTGGCGATGGGCGCCTCCTCCCCGCGCATCCTGGTTCGGCACGTGCTGCCGTTGTGCTGGACGCCGATCCTGATCAACGCCACCGTGGACATCAGTCAGGTCGTGCTGCTCGTCGCCGGCCTGAGCTTCATCGGCCTCGGCGCGCGCCCCCCGACGCCAGAGTGGGGCCAGATGATCGCGGAGGGCGCGACGAATTTCTACAACTGGTGGATCGCCGCAGGGCCAGGCCTTGCGATCCTTTCACTGTCGCTCGCCTTCAGCTTCATAGGCGATAGCCTGCGCGACCTGCTCGACCCACGCTCACGGTGACACGGTCGTCCAGCGCGGGACTCACGCGCTTGCCGGCCGAGAGCGTTGGTTGCATCGCATCTGACAGCCCAAGGCTGGCAGATGCGAGCGCTTTTTCGGGTTACAGAAGGCAGGCCCCGAAAGGCGCCTGCCTTCCGAAGTCAGCGGCGCAGCCGCGTCCAGACACCATCGCGGATCTCGCGTGCCTTGAGCGAGCAATCCTTGACCGGCCTGAACCTCGTCTTCAAGGCTTCCGGCGGGTTGATCGCCGGATTGTCGCGAAGGTCGGCTTTGAGCAACTCCTCGGCGCCCTTGATGGCATTGTTGTAGCCGCTGAAATTCGAGGCCTCGGCGGCGTTCTTCGGGACCATCATCCAGTTGAGGAAGATCTTGGCGCTCTCGGGGTTGGATGCACCCTTGGGAACAGCAAAATTGTCGCCCCAAAGATTCATTCCCTCCATCGGGTAGACGAAGACGGCGGTCGGGAGCTTGGCACGCGAACGGTGCGAAGCGCCGTTCCACTGCTGGTGCATGATGACTTCGCCGGCAGCGACGCGGTCGATCGTGCCGGTCGAGGAATAGATCTTGATATGCGGCTTCTGCTTTTCAAGCAGCGTCAGGATCTTCTGGCCGTCTGCGGGGTCTTCGCTGCAGGTGTCGAGCCCAAGATAGAGCGCCGCCGCGCTGTAGACCTCGCCCTGATCGTTGAGCACAGCGATCTGACCCGAGAGCTCGGGCCGCGGCTCGAAGAATTCCTTCCAGCTCTCGGTCAGCTTGCCGCCCGGCACCTTGGCGGAATCATAAGTGAATCCGGTCGAGCCCCAGAGATAAGGCACCGAATATTCGCGGCCTGGGTCGCTGGCGGGCCGGTCGTGAGGCGCGGTGACATTGCCGAAATTCGACATTTTTGCCGCATCGACCTTCAGCAGGAGCCCGGACTTGATCATCGTCGCCAGGATGGAATTGCTGGGAACGACGATGTCGTAACCGCCGCCGCCGGCCTGCAGCTTGGCGAGCATCGTGTCGTTGCTGTCGTAGACGTCGAGGCTGACCTTGATGCCGGTCTCCGCCTCGAAGCGCTTGATCAGATCGGGCGGCACGTAATTGGCCCAGCTGTAGAGCAGGAGTTGCTTCGACTGGGCGAGCGCGGCGGCGGGTGTGGCCGCGATCGCGAGCGCCGCGAGCACCGTGCGGAATCGGGTGGCTATCGTCATGAAGTCTTATCTCCCCTTGTTTGGTTGGCAGGCGTGGTTCCACTTCGGAAGACGATGGCGACGACCGCGACTGAAGCCAGCAGCAGGAGCGTCGACAGCGCATTGACCTCCGGTGTGATGCCGGTGCGGATCATCCCGTAGATGTAGACGGGCAGCGTCGTGGCGCCGGGACCGGCGACGAAATAGGTGATGACGAAATCGCCGAGTGAGCTGATGAAGGCGAGGAGCGCGCCGGCAAAGATGCCCGGAGCGAGCAAGGGCAGCTCGATGCGCAGGAAGCGCCGCCATGCGGGCGCGTAGAGATCGCTCGCCGCCTCCCCGAGCGCAGGGTCCAGCGCAGCCAGGCGCGAACGGATCGGATAATAGGCGAAGGGGATGCAGAAGACCGTATGCGCCAGAATGACCGACATCAGCCCAAGCCTCACGCCCACAAGCACGAAGAGCATGAGCAGCGCGACGGCGGTGACGATTTCGGGGATGAGCAGCGGCAGGCCGAGCAGCCCCTCGACCACAGTGCGGACGCGGCCGCCCGAACGCGCGATACCGAGCGCGGCCGACGTTGCGGCGGCGGTGGCAAGGATGGTCGCGACCGCCGCCACCGTCAGCGAGTTGCCGATGGCGATGAGCATCGTGTCGTTGCCGAGCGCCTGAGCGTACCAGTGCAGGCTGAAACCGGTCCAGACCGTCGTCATGTCGCTCGCGTTGAACGAGAGCACCACGAGCACGATGATCGGCACGTAGAGGAAGAGCATCGCCAGCGCGGCGAGGACTGCGGTGCCGGGAAGGCGGAGAGGGTGCCGGGCCTCGTTCATGATGCGAGCCGCTCCCGCCGCTTCACGCTGGCGAGCAGCGCCAGCGCGACCAGGAGAACCAATAGGAGAACGAGCGCCAGCGCGGCCCCGAACGGCCAGTTGCGCGAGGCGCCGAACTGGGCCTGGATCAGGTTTCCGATCATCAGCGACTTACCGCCGCCCAGCAGCTCCGGGCTGACATAGGCCCCCAGGCACGGCACGAAGACGAGGATGGCGCCAGCGGCGATGCCGGGCGCCGCCAGCGGCAGGACCACGCGCGAGAGCACGCGCCAGCGATCCGCGCCGAGGTCAAAGGCTGCCTCGATCAGACGCCGGTCGATGCGCTCGAGCGCGACATAGATCGGCAAGATCATGAAGGGCAGGAAGGAATAGGTCAGGCCGATCCCCGTCGCGAGCGGCGTGTAGAGGATGTCGAGCGGCGGCGTGACGAGGCCGGTCGTCGCGAGCGCGCTGTCGAGCGGGCCGCCATTGCGCAGGATCAGGATCCACGCAAAATTCCGGACCAGCAGGTTCGTCCAGAACGGGACGGTCACGAGGAACAGCATCAGGGCCGCGCGGCGCGGCGGCAGACTCGCCATGTAGAGAGCCGTCGGGATCCCCAGCGCCAGAGTGACCGCCGTGGTGATGGCCGCAAGCCGGAACGAGCGCAGGATGATAGCGATATAGTCGCTGTTGAAGGCGATCTGTCCCGCCAGATCCCGCTCGAACAGCAGCTTCTCATAAGCGATGGCCGTATGCTGGCCCCAATTGACGCCTCCGAAGGCGCCGCGCTCGAGGGTTGAGACATAAAGCATCAGGCCGACCGGCACGAGCATGAACGCGATCAGGAAGAGCGCAGCCGGCGCCGTCAGCAGCCCAGGAGAGGTCCGGATCGCATTCATGCCGGGAAGACCCGGACTGCGTCGGCGGGAAAGGCGAACCCCGTGGCGGTGCCGATCAGTCCCGCTGCCGCGATGCTGCCGGGCAGGCGCGCCCGCAATGCGCCCCCGCCCGCAAGCGCGGCATGCACGACGAGGTCGCTGCCGCGATAAACCGCCGTCTCCACGGTGCCGTGCAACAGGCCGGGCTCGGCCGCGCCGAGCGTGATGCGCTCGGGCCGGACGACCAGCACGGCCTTTGCTCCCTCAGTCAGCCCTTGCGCCTCGGCGACGGGCATGACGGCCTCGCCGGAGCCGATCGCGAAGCGCCCGCCTGCGCCGCTGCGTCCAAGACAGGTCGCACTCCAGAAATTCGCTTCGCCGATGAACTCGGCGACGAAGAGATTGGCCGGCCTGTCATAGAGGTTTTCCGGCGAGCCGACCTGCATGACCACGCCGTCGCGCATCACCGCCAGGCGATCGGACATGGCGAGCGCCTCTTCCTGGTCGTGCGTCACGAACACGAAGGTGATGCCCGTTTCGGTCTGAAGCCGCTTGAGTTCGATCTGCATCTCGCGCCGCAGCTTGAGATCGAGGGCAGACAACGGTTCGTCGAGCAGCAGCACCTTGGGCGCCGGAGCCAAGGCGCGCGCCAGCGCGACGCGCTGCTGCTGGCCCCCGGAGAGCTGGGCCGGACGGCGCTCGCCCATCCCCTCGAGGCGGACCAGATTCAGCATCTCCGCGACGCGCGACCTGACGGTCTCGCGCGGCCGCCCGAGCATTTCGAGCCCGAAGCCGATATTCTCCGCCACGCTCATATGCGGAAAAAGCGCATAGCTCTGGAAGACGGTGTTGATCGGCCGCAGATTTGGCGGGGTCTGGCCCAGAAGCTTGCCGTCCAGGCTGATCTGCCCGGAATCGGGCATGCCGAACCCTGCGATCAGGCGCAACAGCGTGGTCTTGCCACAGCCCGACGGGCCGAGCAGCGTGAAGAACTCGTTGCGGCGAATGTCGAGCGAGACGCCGGCCAGCGCCGGCTGGGCTGCGCCTGCATACCGTTTCGAGACTTCGGAGATGGCGACGATGGTGTCGTTCATGCTGGGCCTTCGGTCACGGCTGGCCTCCCGCCTTGCGAGCGCGAGGGCGCTTGAACCAATCCTCGAGCTGATGGCGCCAGTAGATGAATTGGAACGCGGCGCGGCCATAAGTGCCGCCGGCGAAAGGCAGCCCGAACGGCGCGAAATGGCGATGGCGGTCGTCGCCCTCGGCAATGGCCGATGCGATCAACTCGCCCGCGAGCGTGGTGTTGACGAGGCCGAGCCCACCAAAGCAGGCGGCGGCCCAGAGGCCCTCCGCCAGGGGCCCGATGACAGGCATTCTGTGCCGGGCGATCGGCATCAGCCCGGACCAGGCGCTCTCGATTTCGAGATCGGCCAGCTGCGGATAGATTCGCGCAATGTCGCGCTTCAGAAGGCCGCGCACTGTCTCGGGTGCATATTCGAAGGCATTGGCCCTGCCGCCCCAAAGCAGGCGGCCATCGGGCAGCACGCGATAGTAGTCCGTCGCGACGCGCGTGTCGGACACCGCAAAGCCCGTGCGGATGGCGGCACGCAAATGCTCGGATGCGGGCTTCGTGGCGACGACGAAGGATGCGACCGGCACCGTGGCGAGCCCCAGGCCGGTATGCAGCATTCCCAGATGCGCGCCGCCGGCGAGCACGACATGGCGCGCCGTGACCGAGCCGGACCGGGTGACGACCTTGCGCGCAGCGCCGGCGGCCTCGATCGCGACGACGTCTGCCCCCTCGTGAAGTCGCGCACCCACTGCTGCAGCGGCGTGCGCCATCCCGCGCGCCAGATTGAGGGGCTGGATCTGCAGGGACGCCGGATTGAGAAAACCGTCGGCATAGGCCTCCGTCGCCAGCAAAGCGCGCAGCTCCCTTGGGGGCAGATGGACGAGACCTGCCGCGAAATGCTCGTTCATCCAGCCGACATGCTCACGCAGCGTGTCGGGCTGCCAGGCGATGCGGCAGCGCAAGGCGCCGTGGCCCTGCAAGGTGTCGGTGCCGAGCGCTTCCGCGCGGCGGCTGACGACCGAGAGCGCCTCCACGCTCAGGCGCCAGAGCGCCGCGGCGTCGGATAGTCCGCGCTGCGCTGCGAGAACCCGCATCGACAGCGGATAGCCAGCGCTGGCGAAGCCGCCATTGCGGCCCGACGCCCCCCAGCCCATGCGGTTAGCTTCAAGCAGCACGACCGATCGCCCGCGCTCGGCCAGGCCCAGTGCCGTCGCCAGGCCGGCCAATCCCCCGCCGATCACGCAGGTCTCGGCCTCGCACTCGCCGTCGAGGACGGGCCACTGGGCGTCATCGCTGCGGGTGGCGGCGTAATGCGTCTGCGGATAGGGCAGCAAGTTCAGTACCCTCCGCCGGAGATCAGGCGGGCGGCGGCAACCGCCATGGGCGCGAATTTGGTCCGGACCTCGCTTTCATCATGGTCGGCGAGGGCCATGGCGATGTGAACGGCGCCGCGCGGCCTTCCCTGCATGTCGACGACCGGCGCGGCGACCACGATCTCGCCCATCAGCGCTTCCTGGATGCAGACGGCAAAGCCGTCCTGCCTGGCCCGCGCGATCTGCGCCATCACGGCCTCGACATCGGTGATGGTGTGCGGCGTCAGCGGCTTGCGCGGGCTGCGCTCGACCAGCGCGCGCGCCTCGTCCTCCGGCAGCAGCGACAGCATCGCCCGACCGCCCGAGGAGCAGAATGCCGGGATGCGGCGTCCGATCACTGTGGCGCCGAAGGCCTCGCGCTGGCTCTGGAGCCGCACGACATAGACGATATCGAAGCCGTCCAGCAGGCTCAGATCGACCCGCTTCTGGCAGGCTTGCCTGAGATCGGCGAGATAGGGCGTCGCCAGCTCGACCAGCGGATCGGTGCGCAGATAGGCATGCGCCAGGCCGAGCACGCGCCGCGACAGTCTGAATCGCCGCGTCGCCGGGTTCTTTTCGAGATAGCCCAGGGCCTGCAGCGTGAAGGCGAAACGCTGCGCGGCGCTCTTGTCGAGCCCTGTCTTCGCCGCGATCTCCGTCACCCCGACATCGCGCCGCTCATTGCCGACCGCTTCAAGCACGGCGAAGCCGCGCTCGAGCGAGGTCACGAAAAGCGAATTCGCCTGCGCGGCGTTCTCGCTTCTGATGGAGACAGAAGGATCCTTGCTGACCGACAATTTGCCCCTCACCGCGCTCAATCCGGGGAAAGGCTATGATGCAGCGCTATGGATTGCAATACAATTAAAAGTATCGTCTGGCGACACAAAGCCTTGACGCCATGGCTGCGCAAAATCGCTGTTGAGCTCGCCTGTGCGCGATTGGAGGCGTCAATTCGGTGCCATGCTCGCAGGGGGGCGCACATCGATGCGAGCCTTGCTGATCGGGCGCAGTGCATTGTTCCAGCCGCCCAACGACGCACGCCGAAACCGGACGCAGCCGATGTCGGCTGCGGATTGCAAGCCCGGCTGTTGGCTGAGCCGGAAAGCGCACGGGCGGCGCGATCTTGATCCGGCAGGAGAAGTTATATCGGTGCTTCAAACGGGTAGGCGTTCGCAGTTTTTTCCTCAGCGGCGCGCCATTTCACAATCAAAGCTTCGAACTCTCTCCGCTCAGCCCGCGTGACCGCTCAGCATGTGGTCAGCCAGGCTGTAGCAGTGGCTTGCCTGATAGGCGTTCCGGCCGCGGTTCATATGCGTCAGGTTGAATGCCCGGATGGCCTGCAATGAACGGCGCTCCGCGAGGAATTTGCCGATCGAGGAGAGGCCGCGGACCTTGACGCCGAAAATGTCCTCGCCGCGGGGGAAGACATAGCTGACATCTTCCGGCGTCATCACGCAGCGCTCGAGGAAAGCTTCATCCACCTGGCCCGGATCGAGCGAATGGTCCCTGGTGAAATCGGAAAGATGCACCAGAAATAGCGCGCGGATGCCCTCGCCATCCGCATAGAGCGAGAAAAGCTCCATCCAACTCGCGTTGACGCGAATGAGCGCCTTGCCCGGTGTCGACGGCAGACAGGAAACCGACCAGTAATGCCGCTCGGTCCGGCTCGGGATCGGGATGCAGTTGCGGCCGTATTGCCGGAGAATGTCCAGGACCGCTTGCACCTGCGGTCGGCGCAGCAGCTTCTCGAACCGCGGGACGTATTTGAGACGCAGTTCCAGCGACTCCGCGCGCTCATCGGCATCGCGCAGGATAGTCTTGCCCTGCATCCAATCGCGCTGCTGCTGGAGATCCAGGAAGCGGCGCAGACCGGTGGTGCTTGGGCGGGCAGGCGTGCTCACGTCAGATACCATGTCGGCCCAGTCGGTTCGGATGGGCTAGCGGCAATGCGATCAACAGACGGCCCGAATATCACGATGCTCCGGACCATAGGTCGTTCTCAGTTTCATCTGCATTGCGACGCCGCCTTTTCATGGCAGGAGCAGCCGGCTGAAAACCAACGAAAATCAGAAATCGCTCCAAGCGCCTATTGCGTCGGGATGAGCACCAGATGACCGGGGGCGATCTCGGTGTATCGCGACGGCGCGGGAACGTGACCGGCGGGATGGATGGGCGAGCTTAGGACCGGAGGCGCGGTCAGGCTACGCGTCGCCCGTCGCGCCGGATCGGCGATCGGGACCGCCGACAGAAGCGCCCTTGTATAGGGGTGCTGCGGGGTCTCGAAGATTGCGGCACGCGGGCCGATCTCGACGATCCGGCCCAGATACATCACCGCGACGCGATGGCTGATCCGCTCGACGACGGACATGTCGTGGCTGATGAACAGACAGGAAATTCCCAGATCCGCCTGCAGCTCCATCAGCAGGTTCAGCACCTGCGCCTGCACCGAGACATCCAGCGCCGATACCGCCTCATCGGCGATGATCAGCTTCGGGTTGAGGGCGAGCGCGCGGGCGATGGCGACGCGCTGACGCTGGCCGCCCGAAAGCTCGTGCGGGTAAAGCTCGATGAAGCCGGCGGGCAGGCGCACACGGTCGAACAGCTCCGCTACGCGCCGGTGCAGGGCCTGTCCCGACAGCCGGTCGTAGTTGAGCAGGGGCTCCGCCACCTGGTCGAACAGGCGCATCCGCGGGTCGAGGCTCGCATAGGGATCCTGGAAGATCATCTGCATCTTGCGGCGCAGCGCGTGCATCCCCTGCGTCGACTGGGCCAGCACGTCCTGCCCGTCCAGCACCACCTCGCCCGACAAGGGTTGGATGAGCCGCAGGATCGAGCGGCCGCAGCTCGACTTGCCGCAGCCGGACTCGCCGACGAGGCTGAGCGTCTGGCCGCGGTCGATGGTGAAGCTCACATCCTCGACCGCGTGGACATTGGCGATGGTCCGGCGCAGCAGCCCTTTCTGGACGGGGAAGCGGGTGCACAGGTGGCGCACCGCGAGAAGCGGCGCAGCCTCCGTCCCCGCAGCGGTCGCAATGGTGGGGGCGGCCGCTGCGCGGGGGGCGTCGCCGGTCGCGATGCCGCGCATCGGCGCCGGGCAGGTCGTGCCGCGCATCTCGCCCAGCCTGGGCACAGCGGCCAGCAGCGCGCGCGTATAAGGGTGTTGCGGGTCGGAGAAGATCGCCTCGACCGGTCCATCCTCGACCTTTTCGCCGCGATACATCACCACGACCCGGTCGGCCATCTGCGCGACCACGGCCATGTCGTGGGTGATGAACAGCACCGCCGTTCCCGTCTCGCGCTTCAACCTGTCGATCAAACCGAGGATCTCGGCCTGGATCGTCACGTCGAGCGCCGTCGTCGGCTCATCGCAGATCAGCAGGCGTGGTTCGCAGGCCATCGCCATGGCGATCACGACGCGCTGGCGCATGCCGCCCGACAATTCGTGCGGATATTGCTTCAGGCGGCGCTCGGGCTCGCTGATCTGCATCTGCGTCAGCAGGTCGAGCGCGCGGGCGCGCGCCGCAACTGCGGGGATGCGCCGATGCGTCAGGATCACCTCGACCAATTGGCGCCCGATCGTGAAGACGGGATTCAGCGCCGTCATCGGCTCCTGGAAGATCATGCCGATCTGGTCGCCCCGGATCGCACGCATCGTCGCCTGATCGGTCCGGGCGAGGTCGATCACGCGCCCGTCGGCCTGCCGAAAGCGCAATTCCCCTCCGGCGATCCGGCCGCCACCGAATTCGACGAGCCGCATCAGCGACAGCGCCGAGACCGACTTGCCCGAACCGGATTCGCCGACCACGCAGACGCATTCCCCGGGAGCGATGTCGAAGCTGATGTCACGCACGCCGATGACGGGGCCGGAATCGGTCTCGAACGCGACGCGCAGGCCCGCGATCGAAACCAGCGGCGTCAGGCCGGATACTTGCGGAGCATGGGACGTCTCGAACATCAAACCTCCCCGGGACGGGCCCGGCCATCCTAATGCCAGGCGACGCCGCAGCCGGAGCAGAGCATCCGGCGGGGTGCGGACCTGTCTCGAGAAAGTACTATTTGTTACATATTGACTGCGGTATGGCGTGCTTGCAATGTATTTTACATATTCTCGCGATCGGGACAGGTGCCTTCGGGATGGATCAGAACCTCATATGCGGCGCCGCCAGCGACTGCGCCTGCCGCATGCGCGGCTGAGGCCTCGAGATGTTCCAATACACGCTGCGCCGACTGCTGGTGGCGATCCCGACGCTCCTGCTGATCAGCCTTGTCATCTTCCTGCTTCTCGGCCTCGCGCCCGGCGATCCGATGGCGCAATTGCCGCTGACGATTCCGCCCGAGGTGAAGGAGAAGATGCGCCAGTCGCTCGGCCTCGGCGATCCCTTGATGCTGCGCTACCTGCTGTGGCTCAAGCAGTTCTTCTGGATCGAGCCGCTGCATGTCCTCGACACGGTCTTCGGGCTGAACCTGGCAGGGGACAGCCAGCGCGTGATGTCGTGGCAGTCGCGCGCGCCCGTCGCCGATATCATCGCGCTGCGCCTGCCGCAGACGCTGTGGGTCGTGGGCCTGGCTTATCTGGTGGGGATCGCCATTGCCCTGCCGATCGGCATCATCTCGGCCTATCGGCAGCACAGCTGGTTCGACCAGCTCGGCACCTTCCTGTCGATGATCGGCTTCTCGGTGCCGACCTTCTTTACCGGGGTCGTGCTGATCGTGATCTTCTCGGTCGAGCCGCACTGGTTTCCCTCGCTCTACGACACGACGCTGAAGGTCACCGACTGGAACAGCTTCCTGATGCAATTGCGCCAGATGGTTCTGCCGGTGATGGTGCTGGCGCTCTACAATGCGAGCCAGATCAGCCGGTTCATGCGAGCCGCGATGCTCGACAACCTGCGGCAGGACTATGTCCGCACCGCCCGCGCCAATGGCCTGAGCGAAAGGGTCGTGGTGCTGGTCCATGTGCTCAGAAACTCGATGATCCCGGTCGTGACCGTCATCGCGATGGGCGTGCCGCAGATCTTCGGCGGCGCCATCATCACCGAGCAGGTCTTCAAGGTGAATGGCATCGGTGAGCTGCTGATCTCGTCGATCCAGGCGAATGACGTGCCGATGGTGCAGACCCTGACCTTCATCTTCGCGGTGCTGATCGTGCTGTTCAACCTGGTCGCCGATATTCTGTACGGCGTTCTGGATCCGAGGATCCGCTATGACTGAGCGGGGATCGACTATGACTGAGCCTGCCGCGACCGCTGCCCGCCGGCGTTCAAGCCAGGCGCGCGATGTCTGGCGCCGGTTCCGCAGCCATCGCGGCGCGGTGATCGGCGTGGTGATCCTGGGGGCGATCCTGCTGGCGGTCATCGCCGGACCCTGGCTGTGGCAGCTCGACCCGACCGCGCTGGCGATGCGGCTGCGCAACAAGGGCCCGTCGCTTGAGCATCCGCTTGGCACCGACCAGCTTGGGCGCGACATGCTGGCGCGATTGATCGCGGGCGGGCGGGTCTCGCTGACGGTCGGGCTGACGGCGATGGGGCTGGCGCTGCTGCTGGGCACGCTGGTGGGGGTCTGCGCGGGGTTCCTGCGCGGGCTCGACGGGGTCCTGATGCGCCTGACCGATCTGTTCCTGGCGCTACCGCTGCTGCCATTGCTCCTCGTCATGTCGATGCTCTTCCGCGAGCCGCTGTCGCAATGGCTCGGTGCCGAGACGGGGATATTCCTGCTGATCGTCACCTCCATCGGCGGAACCAGCTGGATGCACACGGCGCGCCTCGTGCGGGGTGAGGTTCTGACCCTGAAGGAACGCGAATTCATCCTTGCCGCCCGGTCGATCGGCACGCAGCGCGGCAAGATGATCCTGCGCCACATCCTGCCCAATGTGCTGTCGCCGATCCTGGTTTCGGCCACGCTCGGGATCGCGAGCGCGATCATGACCGAAAGCTCGCTATCCTTCCTCGGGCTCGGCTTTCCACCGGATTTCCCGACCTGGGGGCGGCTGCTTTACGATGCGGTCGATCAGATCCAGCTCTATCCGATGCGGGCGATCCTGCCCGGCATTGCGATCTCGCTGACGGTGCTTTCGGTCAATTACATCGGCGACGGCTTGCGCGACGCGATGGATCCGCGGATCCGCGGGCGCTGAGCGGGCGCGCACCGGGGGGACGGCGCTCAGCGCTTACTTTTAAACTCCGCGAGCCCTCATCCTGAGGAGCCGCGAAGCGGCGTCTCGAAGGATGCTCCAGATGGTTCGGGAGCCTCCTGGAGCATCCTTCGAGACGCCATTCCCAACGGAATGGCTCCTCAGGATGAGGGCTGGAGGTTCCAAAGGGGCTCTTAGCCCTCCATCCGGTCACGCAGTTGGTTGAACGGGCCACGGCACAACTGCACCATCCGCCCCAGCAGCGCGCGAGCGACGACCCGCGGCGGTTGCCGCTGGGGCCACCAGTCGAGCCCCGCCGCGGGGTCCTCGAGGGTACGCGCGAAGGCGCAGGCCAGCGCTGCCGAGGTCGGCACGCCCCGGCCGGACCAGCCCGAAAGCGCCCAGAGCCCGTCGTCGAGGCGCTGGATCGAGGGCGTCTGGTCGAGCGCCATGCTGACGGTGCCGGTCCACATGAATTCCCAGTCCAACCCCTCTAGCACAGGCCAGATGCGCGACAGGCGGCGGGTCATGAAGGCGACGGTATAGTCGAAGCGGCTGCCGCGTCCGGGTTCCTGCAGGCCGCCGGTGACGATCCGCCCGGAGGCGTCGATGCGGAAGAACATCGGGTCGTGATGGGTGTCGCCGAAATTCATGCCCGACGGCATGACGCTCGCGCGTTCCTCTGTCGTCAGAGGGCGGCTTGCCACCGCATAGCTCGTCAGCGGGAAGAAGCCCTGCGTCACCGCGCCGGGGATAGCGGGCGTGGAATAGGCGTCGGTCGTCAGGCCGACGGTCTTGGCGCGGATTTCGCCATCGGGCGTGCGGACGCACCAGCGACCGTCGCGGCGCGAGAAACCCGTCATCGGGCTGTGGGTGAAGACCTCGACCCCGAGCGAAAGCGCAAGCCGCGCCAGTTCGCGCGCATAGCCGAGCGGATTGAGATGGCCGCCCTCGCGATGGGCCCAGCCGCCCAGAAAGGCGCGCGTGCCGGTCAGCCCGGCGACCTCCTCGGCGTCGAGATAGCGCTCGGTCTTGCCGTAGCCTGCGTATTTCGCCTGCGCCGCCCGGGTCGTCGCCAGCGTCCGCTCGTTATAGGCCGCGCTGAGCGTGCCCTTCTGCACCGCCTCGCAGCGCAAGCCATGGCGCGCGATCCGGTCGAAGACCCGGGCGCCGGCCTCGGCGAGGAGCCCGACGCCCTTTTCGGGCAGCGTCGCGGGATCGAGATAGCCGAACACCGGGATGCACTGGCCGTGGTTGCGCCCGGATCCGCCAGCGCCGATCTCGCGCGCCTCGATCACCGCGACGCGGGCCCCGGCCTCGGCCAGTTCGATTGCGGTCAGCAGCCCGCCATAGCCGCCGCCGACCAGGAGCATATCGACATCGCACGTGCCGGCGAGGCGCTCGGTCGCCGGGGCGGCGACGGCGGTCAGCGCATAGGGCGGCTCGGCGGAAAACGAGGTCACGCGGCCACTCCGTCGTCGATGGCGGCCGTCAGCGCACCCGCCAGACGGCCCGCCCAGCGCGCGCGGTCCGGCCCGGTCTCCAAAAGGTCGTTCGTCACCTCGAAACCGCAGGCCGGCAGGCCCGAGCCATAGCTGTGCCAGTCGACCGTGAAGACGCCGTTCCGGCCGGAGTAGGGCTGGTTGTCCCCCAGGACGAGGCCGTCTTCCTTGCCGAGATGATCAAGCAGGTGGCGCGACAGGGTCGCGTCGTCATGCCAGATCGTGCCGCCATCCCAGGGGCGGTGCAGGCCCTGGAAAACGCGGGTGCAGCTGTGCAGCGCGAAGAGGAAGGGGCGCGGATGGCGCGCGGTCTGGCGCTCCCAGATCGTCCCCAGCAGGTTGTGATAGGGCCAGAACACGGCCTCCTGCCGGGCCTCTCTTTCGGCCGGGGACAAGGCGGCATTCGCTGGGATCGGCGTGCCTTCGACCGCCATGGCGATCGAGCGGGGATCATCGACCCAGCGATTGACGTCGATCACGAGGCGGCTGACGTCGCACAGCACGATCGGCACGTCGATCCGCGCAGCAAGCTCATGGGCGAGCTCCGCCACGCCCAGGTCGCAGAAATAATGGCTGTCGCGCCAGGTCGCGGCGAGACCGAGCTCGCCGAGCCCCGGCGGGACCGAGCGGCCGGCATGATCGACCGCGATCACCCCGGGCAAGCGACCTTGCGGGTTCAGCACGATCGGCGGATTGGCATTCATGGGAGATCAGCTCTCTCTAGCAGACGGCTCGTTAGCTCCGAGGCTGCGCAGCTCCTCGATCCGGGCGAGCCGGTCGCGGCTCGAATCGCGGCAGCGCAGGCTGATGGCGGCGACGATCGCCTCGATCTGGGCGGTGACGACGACGCGCGAGCCGAAGGGCGAGGTCGAGGCGTCGGGCGAAGTCAGCACCGCATCGGCATGTTCCGCGATGGGCGAACGCCAGGTGTCGGTGAACAGGCAAAGGCGCGCGCCGCTTTGCCGCACCCCGCGCGCGAAGGTCAGGAGCTCGCTCTGGTAGCGGCGGTAATCGAAGATCACGAAGACGTCCTGCGGCCCGGCATCGACAAGCGTGTCATAGGCGAAGCCCAGCGTGAGGGGGGTGAAGACGACGCCGGGCCGCAGCTGGCCAAGCTGCGTCGCCAGCCGCTGTGCGAGGTTCTGGCTGTAACGCCCGCCCAGCAGTTTGATCGTCGCCCGGGGAGACACCAGCAGGTCGACGATCGCATCGAATTCCGCCGGCATCGCCTGGGCGGCTGCGACCTGCAGCGCCTCGGCCTGCATCAGCAGGGTGCGCTGATAGATATGGTGGGGTGCCTCAGCCGGTGCTTCCGAGCGGATGTTGTTCAGCGGCGAGCCGAGCTGGCGCTCGACATCGGCGATCGCCGCGGCCTGGAAATCGGCGAAGCGCGAGAACCCGATCTTGGTGAGGAAGCGCAGCACCGTCGGCGCACTGACCGAGGCCTGCTTCGCCAGCACCTCGACCGTCGCAAGCGCGCGCGTCGGGTAGCCTTCGAGCAGGACCGAGGCGACCTTCCGCTCGGCCGTCGACCGGGCTTCGCTGCGAATCCTGTCGAAAAGGGGCGGTGCGGCCATTCCTGTATTCTTTATTACATATTGACTCAAATCAAGCGTCTTGCACAGTATGTTACAACAATCAATGCGCGTCGGAATGCCCCTCGCTTGGGAGCCCAGCAGGCGAACGGGGCCGGCCACAGGAGAGCACGGAATGAGCATGGCCAAGTTCTTGACCACGACGAAGTTCTTGACCACCGCAAAATTCTTGACCACGGCCGCCTTTGCGCTGCTGCCCTTCGCCGCGCAGGCGGAGCGGGGGGCGGACGGGGATCTGAAGATCTTCTACTGGCAGGCCGCGTCGACGCTGAACCCTTATCTGTCGGGGATCGGCAAGGAGGTCGATGCCGCGGCCCTGGTGGTCGAGCCTCTCGCGCGGTTCGATCCGCAGGGCACGCTGGTGCCGCTGCTGGCGGCTGAGATCCCGACAAAGGAGAATGGCGGTATCTCGGCGGAGATGACGACGATCACCTGGAAGCTGCGCCCCGGCGTCAAATGGTCGGATGGCAGCGCCTTCACCGCGAAGGACGTGGTCTTCACCTGGACATACTGCACCGCCACCGGGGCGGGCTGCGCGGCCTCGAACGCCTTCGACGGGATCAAGGACGTAATCGCCAAGGATGAGTTGACCATCGAGATCCGGTTCGCGCAGCCGACGCCCTATCCCTATGTGCCCTTCGTCAGCTCGACCACGCCGATCCTGCAGGAAGCGCAGTTCAAGGAGTGCATGGGCGCCAAGATCGCCTCCTGCACCGCGCAGAATTTCGCGCCGATCGGCACCGGCCCCTACAGGGTCAAGGACTTCAAGCCGAACGACGTCGTCGTCTACGCGATGAATCCGGCCTACCGCGAAGCCGACAAGCCGCATTTCTCGGGCGTGACGATCAAGGGTGGCGGCGACGCGATGTCGGCCGCGCGGGCGGTCTTCGAGACCGGCGAAACCGATTACGCCTGGAACCTGCAGCTGGCGCCCGACGTCCTGGCGAAACTGACCTCGGCGGGCAAGGCGCGGCCGGTGACGGCCTTCGGCTCGATGGTCGAATACCTGTTCCTGAATCTGACCGATCCCGGATCGGATCTGGGTGACAAGCGCTCGACTGTTGCAGGCGGCCCGAACAAGATTCTGAGCGACATCCGCGTGCGCAAGGCGCTGTCCCTTGCCATCGACCGGGCCGAGATCGCGGAGGTTCTCTATGGCGATCAGGGCAAACCGAGCTGCAATGTCGTGCCGGCGCCCGCACAATATGTCTCGAAGGCCAATGACGGCTGCCTGACGCCGAATGCCGCGGCGGCCAAGGCCTTGCTGGACGAGGCGGGATGGAAGCCCGGCCCTGACGGCATCCGCGAAAAGGGCGGGCAGAAGCTGAAGCTGTCCTTCCTGACCTCGACCAGCGGGGTGCGGCAAGACACCCAGGCCATGTTGAAGGAATACTGGAAGGGGCTCGGCGTCAGCGTCGACCTTCGCAATGTCAGCGGCTCGGTCTTTTTCGGCGGCGATGCCGGCAACCCGGACACGCGGCAGAAGTTCTACGCCGACATCGAGATGTACACCGACAATTCGAAGGGCCTCGACCAGGAATCCTATCTGAACAAGTGGGTCTGCGCGGCGATCCCGTCTCCGGTCACGCAATGGCAGGGCAGCAACATGCCGCGCTACTGCTCGCAGGATTACGATGCCGTGTCGCAGGCGCTGCGGAAGACGGATGGGATTACTGCCCGAGCCGAGCTCGCGCGCAAGATGAACGACATGCTGGTGCAGTCCTACACGGTGATCCCGCTCGTGCATCGCGGCAATATCTCGGGCGCGGCCAAGTCGCTCAACGGGGTTTCCATGAACCCCTGGGACAGCGAATTGTGGGACGTGGCCGGCTGGTCGCGCGCCAGGTGAGGGGGGCGCCCGCCGTCCTGGGTCTTCTGGGGGATGTCCGACCGGATGTCCGGATGTTGCCGGGTGAACGCCGCAATGGCCGGGGCGTTTTTGAGCGAAGTGGGTACCGCTTTGCGTAAAGAAAGCGCTTTAAAACAATGAGATGGAGCTGTTTAACGATCCAATTTGATCGGAAGCGGCTCTAGCGCCCCGTGTTCATGGCGCAAGAACGCCTCGGCGGCATCGGAAGTGAATGCCTCAACAACCGGCAGATGTGCTTGGTCCGCAGCGAACAGGGCAGGGTCTGTGTTTGCTATCAATTGTGTATTCCCCTGCGTAAGCGTAACCTGAATCAAGCAGCTTTCATCCGACGTGATGGAAGCGTGCTTGATATCTTCCAATTGAGGAGGATGCCATGGGACGCAAGTTCATCGACTGCCGCGAATTCCCGAGCGAGATGAAGTGCTCGGTCGCGATTACCGCCGATACCGAGGGCGAACTCCTGGAGGTGGCTGTGCAGCATGCCGTCGCCGTGCACGGGCATCAGGATACGCCCGAGCTACGGGACCAGATCAAAGGCGCCATCAAGGACGGCACGCCGTCTGAAGAGGCACCGGGTCGCGCCGCCTGATCGGCAAGTCCTGATCAGCAAGTCCTGATCAGCAAGTACCGTCATCGGCGAGCTCCGTCGCCTCGTCTCATCCTGCCTGCTGCTCCGTGGTGGTCGGGAGCAGGGCTGCGGTGATGATGATCTCGATCAGGTCGCCTTCGGGCATCACCGACTGCACGAAGGAGCGCACGGGCCCGTAACCGGCCGGCATCCAGCTCGACCAGGCTTCGTCGAAGGCGGGCTTGTTGTCGTGATCGGTCACCACGATCTCCGCCTTGACGATGCGCGTGCGGTCGAGTCCCGCATCCCTGAGATAGACCTCGATGACGCCCAGCGCGCCCAGCGTTTGCGCCCGGATATCCTGCGTGCGGTCAGGTGAAGTCGCGACCGCCCAGAGCAAGCCGCCTCCGCCCGGCAGATGGTAGATCGCCACGGCCGATTTGGTGGGAAGCGTCTTGTTGGGGATGCGGGTGATGTCTGTCGCGCTCATGATTTCCATGCCGGGCAGCTGCTGTCGAAGGGCTCATGCGAGATGGAGCCGGGCTCGCGCTCAGGTCAGGTAGCGCTTGAACCAGCCTATCGTCCGGTCCCAGGCCAACTTGGCGTTCGCCTCGTCATAGCGCGGGGTCGAGTCGTTGTGGAAGCCGTGATTGGCGCCAGGATAGATGTAGGCTTCATAGGTCTTGCCGCCCGCTTTCAGTGCCGTTTCATAGGCTGGCCAGCCCGCATTGATGCCGGTGTCGAGCTCACCATAATGGATCAGGAGAGGCGCCTTGATGCGTGCCACATCCTCGGCGCGGGGCTGGCGACCATAGAACGGCACAGCGGCGCCAAGCTCCGGATAAGCGACGGCGGCGGCATTGGCCACGCCACCACCATAGCAAAAGCCCGTGATGCCGACCTTACCGGTGGTTTGATCGCTCTTCATCAGGAATTCGATGGCTGCGAAGAAGTCGTTCATCAGCTTCTCGGGATTGACCTGCTGCTGCAGCTGGCGGCCCTTGTCGTCATTGCCGGGATAGCCGCCGACGGAGCTCAGCCCGTCCGGAGCAAGGGCAATGAAGCCGGCCTTTGCGACCCGGCGGGCGACATCCTCGATATAAGGGTTCAAGCCACGGTTCTCGTGCACGACCACCACCGCGGGGACGCGGCTGGTGGCTTTCGTCGGGGCCACCCAGTACCCTCGCACATCGCCATGGCCCTTCGGAGAGGGATAGGTGATATAGCTGGCGACGATATCGGGGTCGGTGAACGAGATTTGTTGCGCAAGCGCGTAGTCGGGGCTCATCGTGGCCAGAATTGAGGCGGCCGTCATGCTGCCCAGGGCGAATTTGCCGGCGCGATCCAAGAATTCGCGCTTGGTAATTTTTCCGTGAGCATAAAAATCGTAGAGTTCAAGCAGCTCTTGCGGAAAATCCTTGGCGGTCAGGCGCTGCACGGCACTTCCCCCTTTTTTGTCTATGGCATCAAGAGACCGATCCTAACCCCCACGCCAATCTTGTCTTCAACATTCCGTTGCCGCAGCTGAAGGATCGCCAGTCCATCCAGCCGCAATCGGTCGCCGTCACGCGGCGCTGCCGCCATGGCGGGTGGAGGCGAGAAAGGCCTGGAGGCGGGAATGCGCGGATGTGCCGGTGAGCTCGGCCGGCTTGCCGCGCTCGAGCACCGCGCCGCCTTCCATGAACCAGATCTCGTCGGCGACCTCGCGGGCAAAACCCATCTCATGGGTGACGCAGATCATGGTCATGCCGCTGGCGGCGAGCTGCTTCATGGCGGCGAGGACTTCGCCGACCATTTCCGGATCGAGCGCCGAGGTCGGCTCGTCGAACAGCATGACCTGCGGATCCATGGCGAGCGAGCGGGCGATGGCGACGCGCTGGCGCTGGCCGCCAGACAGCCGGCCCGGCATCTCATCGGCCTTCTCGGCCAGTCCGACGCGCGCGAGCTCGGCCAGGCCCCGCTCACGGGCTTCCGCCTTGTTCATCCCGCGCAATTTGGTCAGGCCTAGCGTGATGTTGCCGATCGCGGAGAGATGCGGGAACAGGTTGTAGGCCTGGAAGACGAAGCCAACGCGCTGGCGCAAGCGATTGATGTCGACGCCGCGGGAACCGACGTCGGTACCGTCGACCAGGACGCGGCCGCCCTGGATCGTCTCCAGCCGCGTCACCGTGCGGATCAGGGTCGATTTGCCGGAGCCGGAGGGGCCGACCAGCACCTTGACCTCGCCGCGGCCGACCTCGCCGGAGACGCCGGCGAGCGCCTGCATCGGCCCGAACCATTTATCGACATTCTCGAACCGGATCATGGGTTGCCTCATGCCGCGACGATGACGCCGGGCGCCCCGCCGCGCCCTGACGAGGTGCGCCGCTCGATGAAGCGGGCGAGCGAGGTCAAGGCGAAGCACAGCACGAAATAGGTCAGGGCCAGGATGCCATAGACCTCGAAGGGCTGGGTCAGCAGCACATTGTTCACCTGGCTCGCCGCGAAGGTCACCTCATGGGCGCTGATGACGTAGCCGAGCGAGGTTTCCTTGATGGTCGAGACGAACTGGCTGACCATGCTCGGCAGCATGTTGTGCAGCGCCTGCGGCAGCACGACCTTGAAGGTGGTCGGCCAATAGCGCAGGCCGAGCGATTTGGCGGCCTCGACCTGGCCTGCCGGCAAACCTTCGATGCCGGCGCGGATGATCTCGGAGAGATAAGCCGCTTCATAGACCACCAGCGCGATGACGAGCGTCTCGACCCCGCCGACCGCGCGCCCGATCACCAGCGGCGAGACGAAATAGGTCCAGAAGATGAACATGATCAGCGGCAGGCCGCGCACCGTATGCACGATCGCGGTGGCCGGCAGGCGCAGCCAGCGATAGGGGCTGAGCCGGGCCAGCGCCAGCGCGATGGCGAAGGGAAAGCACAGGGCAAGCGCGGTTGCCGCCATGAACAGCGTCATGGTTAGGCCGCCGATCGGCCCATGCGGGTATTGGCCGACGAGGAAGAGCAGCCAGTTGTTCTCGAGGATCTCCAGCATCAGCGCGTCTCGAGCTTGAGGCGGCGGTCCGAATAGGAACCCAGCGCCATGATGCCGAAGGAGATCAGGAGATAGATCACTGTGGCGACCGCGAAGGCCTCGAAGGTCTTGAAGGTGTAGCTCTCGACCTCACGCGTGCGGTAGGTCAGTTCGCCCACGCCGATCGCCATGGCGAGGCTGGTGTTCTTGAACAGCAGCAGGGTCTGGTTGATCAGGGGCGGGATCGCGATCCTCATCGCCTGGGGCAGCACGACATAGCCCATGGCGCCGAGATAGCCGAAGCCGATCGAGCGTGCCGCTTCGTATTGCGCCTTGGGGATCGAGCGGATGCCGCTGCGAATATCCTCGGCGATATAGGCAGCCGAGGCGAGCCCGAGCGCGATCGCCGCCAGCAGGAACTCGCCGTGATGGGCGTTGATCCATTGCCGGGCCGGCCGCGGCAGCAGCGAGGGGACGCCGAAATACCAGATCAGGATCTGCACAAGCAGCGGCACGTTGCGGTGATATTCGACATAGAGCGCAACGAACCAGCCGAGCGGCGGCAGCGGGATCATCCTGATCAGGGTCAGGATGATCCCCATCACCATGGCAAGGCACCAGGCGACGCAGGTCAGGGCGAGCGTGGTCGCGACGCCGATCACGAACCAGTCGAGATACTGGCCGCTGAGCACGCCACGCAGGTCGAAGACATATCCCATCGTGCACCGCCCCCTGGCAGTTAGGCCTTAGAGCCTGTTTTGGAAATTCGTGCCCGATTCTTCGAGGCGCGGGCTTACGCCCGCTCCTCGGTATGAGGGCTCAGGGAGTTTCCAAACAGTCTCTCAGGCCCTCAGCCCTTGATCTCTTCGATCGGGAAATCGCGCTTGATGTCGAAGGCGGTGCCGGCGCCCAGCCATTTCGAGAAGACCGCGTCGATCTCGCCGGAGCTGGCGAGCTTCGTCAGGACGCCGTTGACCTGGTCCTTGAAGGCGGTTTCGCCGCGACGCAGGCCCAGACCCCAGGGCTCGACGAAGAGCGACTTCTCGATCACCACCATCGGCGTCTTGGCCTGGCTCTGCTGGCGCAGCTTCACCAGGATCAATTCGGAGGCGCAGAAGGCGTCGACCTTGTCCTGGACCAAAGCGAGATAGGCCGAGGAGGTGTCCTGGAAGGTGACCGTCTCCGCCGTCGGGATCAGGCGGCGCACGCCCTGCTCGGAGGAGGAGCCCTTGAGCGCCGTGACCTTCTTGCCGGCAAGCTTGTCGAGCGTGGTGATGCCCGATTCCTTGGTGACCATCAGCTTCTGCTGGCTGACGAAATAGGAATAGGAGAAGTCGATCTGCTGGGCGCGCTCGGGCGTGTAGCCGAGATTGGCTGCGAGAATGTCGACGCGCCCCTGCGTCAGCTCGGGAATGCGGGCCTCCACCGCGATCGGCTTCAATTCGAGCGTCACGCCGAGCGAATCCGCGACCTTCTGGCAGATATCGACGTCGTAGCCGACGATCTGGCGGGTCTGCGGGTGCTGGAACGAGAAGGGCTCGGCCGTGCCGAGCGTGCCGCAGATCAGCTTTCCGCGCGCCTTGATATCGGCGAGCTGGTCGGCCTTGGCCGCAGTCGTGGCGGTGCCGGCGAGAAGGGCGGCAAGGCCCAGGATCGAAATCAGCTTCATGGTCTAGTCCCCGTTTTTATGATCGTTGCAATGCGTCGCTGGCGCGCTTCATCCGCGCGCAGGCCTCCTCGATCGCGTCGAGAGATGTCGCGATCGACAGGCGCAGATAGGGCGAAAGCCCATAGGCCGAACCGTCGAGCATGGCGACGCCGGCCTCCTCCAGGAAATAGAGCGCGACATCGAGATCGCTCTTCAGTTCCTGGCCCTCAGCCGTCCTCCTGCCGATCAGCCCGGCGCAGGACGGGTAGACATAGAAGGCGCCGTCGGGCGTCAGGCAGGTGATGCCGTCGATCGCGTTGAGCAGCGCGACCGCCCGGTCGCGCCGGGCCCGATAGGCGAGGCGGGCTTCACCGACAAAGCTTTGGTCGCCTTCGAGCGCCGCTGCGGCCGCGGCCATGCTCGGGGCCGCTGCCGCCGAGGTGGTCTGCGACTGGATGACGTTCATCGCCGTCACCAGCGGTTTCGGGCCGGCGCCGTAGCCGATGCGGAAGCCGGTCATGGCGTAGGTCTTCGACACCCCGTTGACCAGGAGCGTGCGCTCGCGCAGCCCGGGCGCAATCGCCACGGGGCAGACCGGCTCGCCGCCATCGAAGCGGATATGCTCGTAGATGTCGTCGGTCATCAGCGCCACATGCGGATGGCGCAGCAGCACCTCGGTCAGCGCCGTCATCTCGGCGGTGGAGTAGAAGGCGCCTGTCGGGTTCGAGGGTGTGTTCAGCAGGAGCCAGCGCGTCTTCGGCGTGATCGCGGCTTCAAGCGCCTCCGGCGTCAGCTTGAAGCCGGAGTTTTCCCCGCAGGCCACGATCATCGGCGTGCCGTCGCAGGCGAGCACCATGTCGGGATAGGACACCCAATAGGGCGCGGGCACGATGACCTCGTCGCCTTCGCCCAATGTCGCCGCAAGCGCGTTGAAGATGATCTGCTTGGCGCCGCTGCCGACGACGATCTGGTCGAGGGGGTAGCTGACGCCGTTCTCGCGCTCGAACTTCGCGGCGATCGCCTTGCGCAGTCGCAGCGTGCCGTTGACCGGGGAATAGCGGGTCTCCCCGGCCGCCATGGCGGCGGTCGCCGCCTGCTGGATGTGCAGCGGCGTGTCGAAATCGGGCTCGCCGGTGGTGAGGTCGATGATGTCGCGGCCCTGCGCCCGCAACTCCTGGGCGCGCATGCGCGCGACCATGCTGGGAGAGGGCTTGATGCGCTGGACGCGTGCCGAGAGCGGGATGGCGGAGACGGTCATGACGCGGCCTTTTCGACGATCCCGGTATAGGGCTTGTCGAGGCGGCCCTCGGCGATGTCGGCGAGCGCGCCGGCTTCGCGCGCCTCCTGCTGGCGCACCAGCGCCAGCAATTCCTCGGCATCAGTGCGGTCGAAGGTCACGATGCCGTCCGCATCGCCGACCACCACATCGCCCGGCATCACCACCATGCCGTCGATCGCGACCGGAACGTTGATCTCGCCCGGCCCCGTCTTGTAGGGGCCGCGATGGGTGACGCTGCGCGCATAGCAGGGGAACCCGGCCTCGACGAAGGCCGCGACATCGCGGATCGCCCCGTCGATGACGAAGCCGGCGACGCCCATCGCCTTGGCGCGGCTCATCATGATCTCGCCGACCAGCGCCTGGATCTCGTCGCCGCCGCCATCGACGACCAGCACATCGCCGGGGCGCAGCAATTCATAGGCCTTGTGCAGGGTCTGGTTGTCGCCGGGCCGCGTCTTCACCGTCACCGCGGTGCCAACCAGATGGCCGGAGCGATGATAGGGCTTGAGGCTCTTCGTGCCGTGCAGCCGGTTCATATTGTCCGAAATGACCGCGACGGCAGCGCCGCGAAAGGCATCGAGAATGGCGGCCGGAACGGCAGGCGCGCTCGGGTTGGTGCGGTGGCCGATCAGCGGCATGGTTTTGAACCTGCGTCAGACAAATGGTTTCGACGACAACCAATATGTGACGTCGCAATGATGACAGAAAGCGAATATTATTCGCGGGAGCGATCGCTTTTCTTCATTTCAGAGGAGGGCGTTCGCGCGCGATTGCGAGGTCTCTCCGATGCCAGCCAGCCTGAAGCAGCTCGAGGCTTTCTATTGGACTGCGACGCTGGGCGGCTTCACCGAAGCGGCGCAGCGCCTCAACCTGGCCCAGTCCACGATCTCGAAACGGATCCTGGAGCTCGAAGCCGTCACAAGCGGGCCGCTGTTCGACCGTGCGAGCCATGCCTTGCGCTTGACCCGGGCCGGCGAGGCGAGCCTGCCGATCGCGGCGCAGATGCTGGCGCTGGAGCTGCGCTTCCGCGAGGCGGCCAGCGGCCCGGCGAGCTTCTCGGGCCCCTTCCGCTTCGGCGCCACCGAGCTCGTCGCGCTGACCTGGCTGCCGAAGCTCGTCGTCGCGATGAAGCGCGACTATCCGAACCTCGTCCCGGTGCCGGAGGTGGCGGCGAGCATCGACCTGTTCGGCAAATTGACCACGAATGAGCTCGACCTGGTGATCGGGCTCGATCCGCCGCAGACGCCCGATCTGACGGCAGTGCCGCTGCAGGCTGTCCAGCTCGAATGGGTCTCGGCGCCGGGCTTCGGTCCGGCCGAGGACTGCATCCCGCTCGGCGAGATGGCGAAATATCCGATCCTGAGCCAGACGCAGGGCTCAGGCCTGCAGCGGCTGGTACTCGACTGGGCGCTGGCGAACGGCCTGCAGATCAACCGTGTCGTCCAGTGCAACAGCCTGAACGTGCTCGCCGGGCTCGCGGCCTCGGGGCTGGGCGTTACCTTCCTGACCGCGAGCTATTTCGCGCCCGAGATCAGGAGCGGTCTCCTGCGCGTGATCAGGACGGAGCCCGCAATTCCCCCGATCCGCTATTTCGCGGTGCACCGCGCCCGGGATCTGTCGCCGCTCGCGGCCCGCGTGGCTGCCATCGCGCAGGAGTGCTGCGATTTCGCGGCGCGCAGCCTGCCGGAGCGAGAAAGCGCCGCAGCGGCCTGAGCTTGGCCGGGGCGGGCGGTCCTGAACCGGCCCGCTCCGGCAGATCCATTGGAGCGGGATGCGAAAAACCGGCTCCCACTTCTTTGCATCCCGCTCTGGGCGATCGCCACGCTTTTCACGACCACGGACGGGACGCTGAGCTGTTGTCTGACATCCGCCAACCGTTCCATAGTCAGCTTGGGAGGCTGCACGAGACGCACGCCGCGCCGTCTTGCCGAGGCGACAGCACGACCTACGACCGAATGGGTAAGGTCGATAGAAAAAAATAAGCAGGGCGCTGCGGCACTATGAATAAAGGGTGGCGCTATTCATCGAACAAAAATGCTATCTAGGACGGGGGTGAAATGAATAATAAAAACCTATACTGCCTAAAAATTGCTACGATATGTTTGATTTTAACTGTAGTATCTTGTGAGATTGCGAGCGCAGATAGCCTCATTCGGATCGAATCGCCAGAGCTAGAAAAGATCATAACGGGTAATTCTTTGGTGCGCCGACGAGGTGATTTAAATCGCCCAATAATGGAGAATTTCTTTCAAGATAAAAAATGGTTCCAGAGTGGATTGAAATTAGATCTGTTTGGGCATTGGGATATCAGTGAAAATACGGTATGCATATATTTATTTAATACCGTTAGCTGTCGATTTTTATTCAAAGATGAAGCCGGTAGGTTGTTTTTTTCTAGTTCATCAAGGGGTGATAACGGTATGGCTTTCGATCTCATAGTTAGATGATTGAATAATGACGCAATTTTGAGAATTTAAATGGCCTGGCCGGATGTTCCGAAGAAAATCGAGTTTTTTACCGGTAGTAGATTATCTGCGAACGGCAATTCTATTTCTCGGCGCGCAGCCTGCCGGAGCGGGGAAGTGCTTCGGCGGCCTGAGCTTGGCCAAGGCGGGCGGTTCTGAACCGGCCCGCCCCGTTAAACCCATCAGGCGACCGCGCGCGCATCCTCGGGGGCCACGCGCGGCAGGTCCGTGAAGCGCGCCACGACATCCTCATAAGCGCGGTAGATATCGGCCGCGCCTTGCCCGCCCTCAGCAGGCGGGCTCTTGATGACGTGGAAGATCTGGTGCTTGACGAAATAGCGCCAGGTCACCGGCACCTGCGCGAGGATGCGCGTGAGCGCTGCATAGCGCCCGCGCGTCCAGATCGTCTCAAAAGCGATGCGGCCCGGGCCATAGCCGAACTCCGCGCTGTCGGCCTCTCCAGCCATTTGCGCGCGGAGCGTGACGGTGGCGTCGTCATCGAGCGCGAAGTCGGGGCCGATGACGACGCCATAGTCGAGGCGCGCCCGCTCCTGCGAGACAAGACCGCGCTTCACATCGGTCAGGACGTCAGCCACCGGGCGTTCCAGCGGCGAGCCGTAGCCGCCGGCGCCTGGTCCCTGGATCAGGATGATGTCGCCTGGATCGCAGGGGACGATGTCCTGCGAGCCGAGATCGACCGCCTTCGATGTGCCGGGGTTCTTGATGAAGCGCGAGACGGCGCCTGAACGCCCGCCGACCAGCCCCCAGGCCGAGAAAACCGAGCGGTCGCGGTTGCGCGCGGTCACCAGAGATTGCGGCGCGTCGAGCTGGAACTCCATTTCCAGCCCGGTGCCGCCACGGCGACGGCCGGGGCCGCCGGAATCCGGCACCAGCCCGTAGCGGCGGATCTTGATCGGGATTTCCGCCTCGCTGATCTCGACGGGCGTGTTCTTCAGGAAGGAGAGGTTGGCACCGCTGCCTTCGGCCCCGTCCCCGAAGGCGCTGCCGCCGGCGCCGCCACCGACCGGGCCGATCGAGGCCATGATCGGCTGGCCGGATTTGGTGCTGGTCTTGACGTTCATGATGCTGACGGCGCTGCCCGGCGAGGCCGGCAGCCGCTCCGGCACGGCGCGGCAGAAGGCGCCGATGGTGACCGTCTGCGCCAGGTTGCAGAGCAGGCTGCGCATGCCCACAGCCGCCGGCTTGACCGCGTTCACCACCGTGCCCTCGGGCAGGACGGCCCGTGTCGGGCGCATCAGCCCGGCATTCAGCATCATCGTCGGGTCCAGGCAGTAGAGCGCATAGACCGTACCGACCGTCACCAGCGAATGGCGCTCCTTGCCGCCTGTGGGCATGTTGAGCGAGGAGGCGAGCTGGGGATCGCTGCCGGTGAAATCGACCGTCAGCGTATCGCCATGGACCTTGAGCGTCACTGCGACGCGCACGGGATAGCCGCCCGTCTGGTCCTCGTCGGCATAGTCGGCGAAGAAATACTCGCCATCGGGAATCTGCGCGATCACGGCGCGCGCCTGGCTCTCGGCATAGTCGAGCAACTGCTCGAGCCCGGCGATGAATTCCTCCTTGCCGAAGCGGTCGAGGATCTCGTGGATCTTGCGTTCGCCGACATTGATGCAGGCGATCTGGGCGTTGAGATCGCCCCAGTTCTGCTCGGGCAGGCGCACGTTGTGGGCGATGATGGCGAGCAGATCCTGGTTCAGCACGCCGGCGCGCATCAGGCGCATCGGCGGAATCCGCAGGCCCTCCTGCTGGATCTCGGTCAGGGTGCGCGAGAGCGTCGCCGGGACGGCGCCGCCGACATCGGTGTTGTGGATGTGGTTGCCGACAAAAGCGACGATCTCGCCGTCGCGGAACACCGGCTTCCACATGTGCAGGTCGGGCGTATGCGTCGCGACATTGCCGGAATAGGGGTCGCTGGTGACGTAGATATCGCCCTCTTCATAGTCGAAGAGCGAGATCACGCCGCCATAGTCCAGGCCGGTGTACCAGGTCGCCCCAAAAGTCTTGGGCGAGGCGACGGTCAGCCCGTCCCGGGTCAGGACCTGGCAGGAAAAATCCTCCGTCTCCTTGACGAAGGTCGAATAGGCGGTGCGCATCAGCGTCCAACCCATGCTCTCGGCGGCAGCCGCGCAGTAATTGGCGAGAACCTGCAGCGTGGTGTTGTCGAGCTTCACGGTGCGATCTCCGAAACGATGCGAAGGTTGGCGTATTCATCGACGCGCACGGTCAGGCCGGGCGGCACGATCGTGGTGCAGTCGTCCTGGGTTATGACGGCTGGACCGGCGAAGCGCTGGCCGGGCTTGAGGTCGTTGCGGCTGAACACCGCGATCGAGCGATAGGCGCCGTCGAGCCAGGCCTCGGCATGGCCGAGCGGCGTCGCCGGTTCGGAGACGGCCTCAACGCGGCGAAACTCCGGTTTGGTGGTCTTGCCGGAGATCACCAGGCGCAGCGAGATCACCTGAACGGCGGCCGTGGGATCGGCATGGCCGTAGACGCGCTCATGCTCGGCATGGAAGGCGGCGGCGAGGGCTTTCGTGTCGCCGGCTGCGACGGCTGCGGGGTCGAGCGGCGTGTCGAGCTCGAAGGACTGGCCGCGATAGCGCATCTCGGCGGAGTAGGTCAGTTGGTGCTCGCCGGAATAGTCCTGGTCGACATGCAGCCAGGCGAGCGCCTTCGCCTTCAGGGTTTCGAATTCGTCGCGGATGGTCGCGCCGGTGGCTGGGGCGAGATCGGCATAGAGCGTCTTGATGAAGTCGCTCTTGATGTCGGCGATCAGGCCGCCCAGCGCCGAGAGCACGCCAGGCGTCGGCGGCACCACCGTCTCGCGCATGTTGAGTTCGCGGGCGAGGAAGCAGGCCATCATCGGGCCGGCTCCGCCGAAGGCGAGGCAGGAGAAATCGCGCGGGTCGATCCCGAAACGCGAGACCAGCGCGCTGACATCCGAATACATCCCGGAGACGGCGATGCGGATGATCGCCTCCGCCGTCTCCTCGATGCTGCGGCCGAGCTTTTCGGCGAGCGCGCCGACGACCGCGCGGGCCTTGTCGCGGTCGATCGTCACGGCGGAATAGCCGATCTCCGAAAGGCCGACGAGGCCGAGCGCGGCAAAGGCGTCGGTGATCGTGGCGCGCGTGCCGCCGCGGCCATAGCAGGCCGGACCCGGCCGCGAGCCGGCGCTTTCGGGCCCGACCTTGAGCACGCCTTGCGCATCGACCCAGGCGATCGAGCCGCCGCCTTCGCCGATCGAGCTCACCGAAACGGACGGGATGTGGATCTGGAACTCACCGATCTGCTCGCCGACGCCATATTGCGGCTGGCCGTCGATGATGATCGCGACATCCGCCGAGGTGCCGCCGATGTCGAGGCTCATGCAGTGCTTGATGCCGCAGACCTCCGCGACATAAGCCGCGCCGATCACGCCCGAGGCCGTGCCGGACAGGATCATCTGCACGCACTGGCTCTTGCCTTGCTCGGCGGTCATCACGCCGCCATTCGACTTGGTCAGGCGTGGATTGACCGTGACGCCGGCGTTCTTCAACGCCGCCTGCAGCGAGCCGAGATAATGCGCAACGCGCGGCTGCACATAGGCGCCGATCGCCGCCGTGATGGTGCGCTCATATTCGCGGATGATCGGCCAGGTTTCGCTGGAGAGAAACACCGGGATCTCGGGCGCAAGGCGCTCGACAAGCGCCTTGACGGCGCGCTCATGGCCGGCATTGCGGTAGGAGTGCAGCAGCGAGACGACGATGCCCTCCGCGCCTGCCGCCTGGGCGCCGGCCACGGCGCGGGCGACGCTCGCCTCGTCGAGTGCCGTTTCCTCGCTCCCATCAGCCTTCATGCGGCCCACGATGCCGAAGACACGGTCGCGCGGGATCAATGGCTCCGGCCGCTTCGAGAGCAGGTTGTACATGTTCGGGATCTTGAGGCGGGCGACCTCCAGCACGTCCCGGAAATGCTCGGTGGTGAACAGGGCGAGCTTCAGCCCCTTGCGCTGGATCACCGTGTTGATGCCAACGGTCGTGCCATGGGTGAAATAGGTGATGTCGCCGGGCCTGATGCCATAGCGCTCGCCGACGAGCCTGACGCCTTCGAGCACCTCCGCGCCCGGCTCATCGGGCCGCGAGAACACCTTCAGCGTCTTGAGGCTCTGCGTATTCTCGTCGAACAGCGCGAAATCCGTGAACGATCCGCCGATATCGACGCCGACCCGATAACCCATTGAAACCTCCAGAGCCTATCCCCCAGCTTCCGCTGGCAGCGCGCAGGCGAATAGGATTTTTCGCGTGCGCGATGGGATGGCGGGCGTGCGCCAGCCGCATGCCTGCGCGAACGCGGCAGTGCGGTCGGGGCTGGCCGGGAGCGGGCGCGGATGAACCCGCACCGCACGCTCACCTCAGAGGTCGACGAGAACCCAGAGCACCACCGCATTGGTGGGGCCCTTCGAGGTCCAGGTGTGCTCGGTCGTGGCGTCGTAATAGACCGAGTCGCCCTTGTTCAGTTCCAGCGGCTCGTAGAGGCGGCTGTGCACGACCAGCGTGCCTTCCTGCACCATCACGAAGATCTCCGCCTCCGACTTGGCCCAGGCCGGGTATTCGTCGGGGGAACGCGCCGTCACCGTGGTCAGGATCGGGGTGGCGCGCTTGTTCTTCAGGTCGGCGCAGAGCAGCACATTGTTGCAGGTGCCGGTCGTGTGCCGGCTGCCCGCGCCGGCGCGGCTGATGCTGCGTCGGCCGCCGAAGGCGCCAACGCTGTTGTCCTGGTCGGTCAGCAGGGTGACGAGTTCGACGCCGAGCCCCTGCGCGATCCTCTGCATGGTCGAGATCGTCGGCGATAATTCGTTGCGTTCGATCTTCGAGAACGCCGATGCCGAGACGCCGGTCAGCGTGCTGACCTCCTGGAGCGTCAGCCCCCGGCTTTTGCGTAGCTTCAGCAGGTGGGCGCCGATATCGACCGCGGATCTGAGATCATCCCCCGTCCGGGCGGAATCGCGCTCGCCATAATCGGTCGCTTCGCGAACGGCATCGCCCCGTTCAGCCAGCGAGATTTCCGGCATGCTGCTTCTCCCTCAGCGATCCAGTGCAACCAGTGAGAGCACCTCATAGTCGTCAGCTTAGGCCAAGGGAAGCGCGCTGTCTGCCCGCTTTCGACATAAAATGTCGTATAAGACATTTTTCTATTTTCATGTTGACAGCCACCGGATCGTCGATGAGGCTGCGCTTCCGACAGCACGCCGGCAAAACTTCTCCGGGGCCGGCATGGCGCCGGTTCCGGATGCGAAGGCGGCAGAGCTAGCGCAAGGATTTAAGTCGGATGACACTCACGCAAGATCATTTGAGCGGCCTCTACACCGCGATCGTCACCCCGCTGACACAGGACGGGGCCGTCGATATCAAGGGGTTGCAGGCGCTCGTTCGCTTCCAGCTTGCCGCCGGAGCCCAGGGCATCGTGCCGATCGGCGGCACCGGCGAATATCCTGCCTTTTCCCGCAGCGAGCGCCGCGACATCGTCGCGGCTTGCGTCGAGGCTGCCGACGGCAAGCCGGTCATCCCCGGTGTGCTCTCGACCGGTTTCGAGGATGCGCTGGAGGCCGGACGCGACTTCGCCGCCGCTGGCGCCGCCGCGGTGATGACGGTGACGCCGTATTACGCTCCGGGCACGCAAGAAGGCATGCGCGCCTATTTCCGCCGCTACCGCGATGCGCTCGATCTGCCGGTGATGCTCTACCAGATCCCGCGCCGCACCACGGTCGCGGCCTTCGCCGACACGGTCCAGGCCATGGCCGAGGACCGCTCGATCATCGGCATGAAGTACTCCTCCTATGACATGCCGGACTTCATCCGCACGGTGAAATATGCCGGCGACAAGATCGCGATCCTGAGCGGCGAGGAGCCGCTCTTCGCCACCCACATCGCGCTCGGCGCCAAAGGCGGTGTCCTCGCCTCCGCCACGATCTATCCGAAGATCTGGATCGAGATCTTCGAGCTTGCCCGGGAGGGCAAGCTCAAGGAGGCCCTCAAGCTCCAGGACAAGATCGATCCGGTCACCGATGCGATCTATATCGAGACCAATCCCGGCCCGCTGAAGACCTATATGGAGCTCGCCGGCATGCCTGTCGGCGGCGTGCGCCTGCCGCTGCTGGGCCCGAGCCCGGAAACGCTGGCGAAGCTGAAGGTCGCCGCGCAAGGCGCCAAAGCCGTCAACCTCGCCTGATCCTGGAAGGACCCTGTCGTGCTCGAGCGGTTGCGCGCCATCGTCGGAGACAAGGGCCTGATCACCGATCCCGGTGAGATGGAGCCCTGGCTCACCGATTGGCGCCAGCGTCGGCGCGGGCAGGCGCTTTGCGTGGTCGCCCCCGCGACGACGGCCGAGGTTTCTGCCGTGGTTGCGCTCTGCGCCAGCGAGGGCCAGCCGGTCTTCCCTGTCGGCGGCAATACCGGCCTGTGCTTCGGCGCGGTGCCGGAGAGCGACCGGCAGGGCAAGATCGGGATCGTGCTCTCGCTGCGCCGGCTCAACCGCATCCGCGCGCTCGACCAGGCGACGGGGATCGCCACCGTCGATGCCGGCGTCGTCCTCGGCGATCTGCATGAGGCGGCCGTGAGGGCAGGGCGCCAGTTTCCGCTGCATCTCGGCAGCGAAGGCAGCGCCCAGATCGGCGGCCTGATCTCGACCAATGCCGGCGGGACCGGCGTCGTGCGCTACGGACCGATGCGTGATCTCGTCGCCGGGCTCGAGATCGTGCTCCCTGATGGGCGCGTGCTCTGCGACCTCGCGGGCCTGCGCAAGGACAATACAGGCTATATGCTGCGCCATCTCTTCATCGGCGCGGAAGGCACGCTCGGCATCATCACCGGGGCGGCGCTCCGGCTCCACCCCCAGACGCCGAACACGGCCCATGCCTGGGTTTCGGTCGCCGATCCGGCGGCGGCGGTTTCGCTGCTGACGGCGCTGCAGGGCCGCGCCGGCTCCTATATCCAGGCTTTTGAGCTGGTCTCGGCCTCGCAGTTCGAACTGGTGCGCCGGCATGAAGAGCGGGCGCGCATTCCCTTCGCCGAGATCCCGGCCTGGTCGCTGCTCATCGAGCTCGGCAGCGAGGATGCCACGACCGCGCTGAATGCGATCCTCGAGGAGGTGCTGGGCGCCGCCCTGGAGAGCGGCGGCATCATCGATGCGATCGTGGCCGTGTCCGAACAGCAGGCCGCCGATTTCTGGCATGTCCGCCATTCCGTCTCGGAGGCGAACAAGAAGGAAGGCATCGGCATCGTCCATGACGTTGCGGTGCGGACCTCCGACGCTGCCGCCTTCATCGCGGCTGCCGACAAGGTCGCCGCCGAGCGCTTTCCGCAGGCGGTGACGCAGGTCGTCTGCCATCTCGGAGACGGCAATGTGCATTACATCCTGATGTTTCAGCGCGAATTCTGGAACAGCCTGGAGGATGAGGATGCCTTCGCGCTCGAGGTCGAGCGGGCGATCCATGATGCGGCTGCGGTTTTTGAGGGCACCTTCAGCGCCGAGCACGGTGTCGGCCGCAAGCTCACTGAGGAGCTGGAGCGTCTCGCCGATCCGCTCCGCTATGAATTGATGGGGCGGGTCAAGGCGTTGTTCGACCCGCAGAATCTGATGAACCCCGGTGTTCTCCTCACGGCCAAGCCCGTGTGAGGAAGCCGGGGGACGATCCACTGTCGCCTTCGATGAGGGGGGCGCAGGACGGAAGGCCCGCCAACGCAAGCGGGTGCCTGCCTCATCGGTTACGAGGCTTGTTTTCAACAATCGGGAGAATTGACATGATTGCACGCAGGGATCTCGCCGGCCTGATCGGGGCAGGCGCAGTGGCAGCCACGGCCCTGACGTTGGCATCGGGCAGCGCCAGCGCCCAGAGCGCGACGCAGAACACTTTCGACCGAGTCATGGCCAAGAAGAAGCTGCGTCTCGGCGCGGTGACCTCCAGCGCCCCCTGGTTCATGAAGGACCCGGCGACGGGCAAATGGGGCGGCCATTTCTATACGATCGGCGCGGCGCTCGCGGCCGATATGGAGGTCGAGCTGGAACTCGTCGAGACGACCTGGGGCAACGCCGTCCTCGATCTCCAGGCCGACAAGATCGACATCATGTTCGGCCTCAACCCCACGCCGAAGCGGGCCATGGCGGTTGATTTCTCCGGTACTGTTTACGACAGCGCGCTGGTCGTCATCGCCAAGCCGGGGTTCGAGCCCAAGAGCTGGGCCGACATGAACAAGCCCGAGATCAAGATTTCAGTTGATGTCGGTTCGGCGCACGACCAGATCGCGTCGCGCCTGTGCCCGAAGGCGCAGATCACGCGCTTCAAGACCATCAACGAGGCCATGCTGGCGCTGCGCAGCGGCCGTGTCGATGCGCAGTGCATCTTCTGGATGGGCGGCGTACGGGCCGTGAAGGCCGATGCCGCTCTCGGCAAGGTGATCGTGCCTCAGCCCTTCTTCGGCTCGACCTCGAATGCCGCGTTCCGTCGGGAACCAGATAAGACCTGGCGCGACTTCGTCAACACCTGGATCGTGTACGCGCGCGGCCTCGGGCTGGTTCGCGAAGCCGTCGTCTCCAGCCTCGAGCAGGTCGGCGTGATGCCGGACGATCTGCCCCCGGGCATCACGCTCTGAATGTCGCCCGGCTCCCCGCGGTTCGCGTGGGGAGCCGCAGGCCACCATCCTCGTGGAATGGCGCCGTATAGCGGGCCGAGAGCTGCGCCGTAGCAGGTTGGGCATGGGTTAGCATGATGGGTTACACTTGGCATTTTGACGTCATCTGGGGCTATCGCTGGCTCTTGCTGACAGGCACGGGCGTCACCATCGGCTTGACGATTGCGATCGTCGTGCTCGGCATGGCGGTCGGGCTTGTCGCCGGGATCGCCCAGATCTCGCGCTCGCCGGTGCTGCGCTGGCTCTCCTGGGCCTATATCGAGATGTTCCGGCTGACGCCGCTGCTCGTGCTGCTGCTGTGGTTCTATTACGCGCTGCCGATCCTGACCGGCATCAAGCTCGACGCGCTCACCGCCGCGATCGTGACGCTTTCGCTTTATGGCGGTTCCTTTTACGCCGAGGTGATCCGTGGCGGCATCGTCTCGATCGAGCCCGGGCAGAGCGAGGCCGGGCTCGCGCTGGGCATGACGCCGGCCCGCGTGATGCGGCGCATCGTGCTGCCTCAGGCGATCAAGCGCATGATCCCGCCGCTGATGAACCAGTCGATCATCCAGTTCAAGAACACCTCGCTGGTCTCCGTGCTGGCGGTGCCCGATCTGCTCTATCAAGGTCAGGTCGCGGCGATGGACACCTATCGTGCGCTTGAGGTCTACACTGTCGTCGCAGCGATCTATGTCGTCGTGCTTCTGCCGCTGACGGCGATCGTCAAGCGCGCGGAAAAGCAACTCGCGCACAGCAACTGAGGCCAGGACGATGAACCCCAAGATCGAGGTCTCCGGCCTGCGCAAGAGCTTCGGCTCCCTGACCGTGCTGCGCGACATCAACCTCACCGTCGAGCCGGGCGCGGTGGTGGCGCTGATCGGCCCCTCCGGCTCGGGCAAGTCGACCTTGCTGCGCTGCCTGAACCTGCTGGTGATCCCCGAAGGCGGCAAGATCCGGATCGGCGAGAGCAGCTTCTCCTTCGGCGACAGCTCGAAGCTGCCGGGCGTGCGCGAGCAGGCCCGCTTCCGCTCCAACACCGGCATGGTGTTCCAGCACTTCAACCTGTTCCCGCATATGAGCGTCCTCCAGAACGTCATGGAGGGGCCGCTCTCGGTGAAGAACATGCCCAAGGCCGAGGCACAGGCGCTGGCGCGCCGGCTGCTCGCCAAGGTCGGCCTGAGCGACAAGGTCGATGTCTTCCCCAACAAGCTCTCGGGCGGCCAGAAGCAGCGCGTCGCGATTGCCCGCGCACTCGCCATGGAGCCGGAGGTGATGCTGTTCGACGAGGCGACCTCGGCGCTTGACCCCGAGCTCGTCGGCGAGGTCTTGGGCGTTATGCGCGATCTCGCCGCCGAGGGCATGACCATGATCATCGTCACCCATGAGATGGGTTTCGCGCGTGAGGTCGCCGACCGCGTCATCTTCATGCGCGACGGCGTCATCGTCGAGGAAGGGCCGGCCCGCGAGGTCATCGAGAACCCGGTGCAGGACGCGACCCGCGCCTTCCTGAGCCATTTCCACAATCGCGGCTGAGCGGATCAGGGTGATGGCGCGCGAGACGTCCCAGACCGTCGCCGTCATCGGCGCCGGTATCGTCGGCCTCTGCGCGGCGCTGGAGATCCAGCGCTGCGGGCACAAGGTCGTTCTGATCGAGCCCGAGGAGCCGGGCGGCCGGCAGGCGGCGTCTTATGGCAACGGCACCTGGCTCAGCCCGGCCTCGATCATGCCGATTTCCGTTCCCGGCCTCTGGCGCAAGGTTCCGGGTTTCCTGCTCGACCCGACCGGTCCCTTCGTGATCCGCTGGCGCAACCTGCCCGGGCTCGCCGGCTGGCTCCTCCGCTTCATCCTCGCCGGACGCAGCTGGGCGCAGATCGAGGCCTGCGTCGCGGCGCGCTACCCGCTCTGCAAGGACACGGTCACCGACCACGCCGCCTTGGCGCAGGAGGCCGGCGTGCCGGAGCTGATCCGCCGGGAGGGGCTGATCTTCGTCTATCGCGATCGTGCCGAATTCCTGGCGGAAGCCCGCGAATGGGAGATGCGCAAGGCGCTTGGCGTGCGCTTCTCGCAGATCGAAGAGGATGAATTGCACCGCCTGCTGCCGCAGCTCGGGGCAGCCTATCGCTTTGGCGCAAGGCTAGATGATGGCGGCCAGGTCGCCGATCCCGGCGCCTATTGCCGGGCCCTGGCCGAATTGGCGCTGCATCGTGGAGCGACGCGCGTCACGGCCCGCGCGACAGGCTTCACCATCAGCAGTGGCCGCTTGCGCGCGGTGGAGACCGATCACGGTCCCGTCGCCTGCGACCGCGCCGTGATCGCCGCCGGCATCGGTTCGCGCGATCTCGCCCGCCAGGCCGGCGACGCCGTGCCGTTGATCTCGGAGCGCGGCTATCATGTCGTGATCCCCGATCCGGGTGTGGAGCTCGCCGCCGGGCTGATGCCGTCCGACGGCAAGATGGGCGTGGTCTCGACGCCGCAGGGCCTGAGGCTCGCGGGGCAGGTCGAGCTTGCTTCCCTCTCGACGCCGCCGGACTGGCGCCGCGCCGACATCCTGCTCGGCTTCGCCCGCGCCATGTTCCCGGCCTTCGCCGAGCGGTTCGGGCGCGCCGAGATCGACCGCTGGATGGGCCACCGGCCCTCGACGCCGGACGGGCTGCCCTGTATCGGAGCGGCCTCGGCATGCCGCGATGTGGTCCACGCCTTCGGCCATGCCCATACCGGGCTGATCCAGGCTCCGGCCACGGCGAAGCTGGTCGCGGCGCTGATCGACGGGCGGGCCCCGCCCTTCGATCCGTCTCCTTATTCGGCAAAGAGGTTCGGCCGATGAGCAATGAGCTGCTCTATCTCTCGCGTGGTGATGTCCAGGCGCTTGCCATCGCGCCGTCGGAGGCGCGCGAGGCGGTCTTGCAGGCCTTCCGCGACCATGCCGCCGGGCTGAACCAGAGCCTGCCGAAGAGCGCGCTCGGCCTCGGTCCCGGCCATGGTTTCCAGGCGATGACGGCTGCCTCCTCGGCACAATCCATCGCCACGCTGAAATGGGTGTCGATGGCGCCGGTACCGCCCAAAAGTCCGGTGCCGGGCATCAATGCGCTGATCTGCGTCAGCGACTATGCGAGTGGCGCGCCGATCGCGGTGCTCGACGGTGACGAGATCACATTGATCCGCACCGCTGCCTTGTCGGCGGCGGCTGCATCCAGGCTCGCTCCGCCCGCGCCGCGCACGATCGGATTCGTCGGCTGCGGGCTGCAGGCGCACGCCCATCTCGCGGCCTTTCTCGATCTCTATCCGGGGCTTACCTCCGCCCTGCTGTTCAGCCGCAGCCGCGCCTCGGCCGAGAGCCTCGCCGAGGCCGCCTCCGCTCGCGGCCTCGAGACAGAGGTGGTCGAGGATGCGGATCTGCTGCTTGCGCAAAGCGACATCGTGATCTCGATGGTGCCCGGCGCGCCGGGGCTGCGGCCCTTCCTCGATGCCAACAGGATGAAGCCGGTTTCCTTCGCCTCGGCGGTTGATATCGGCCGCAGCTGGCGTCCCGAAACGCTGCCTGCCTTCGACGTGCTCGTGACCGACAGTCTCGCCCAGTCGAGCGCGCCCTATGATGTCGATGGGCAACCGGTGACGACCGTCCGCTTTCAGCATGATCTCGTCGAGCTTGCCGACGCTCCGCATCCGACTGCTGCCGAGCGCCGTTCCTTCTTCTGCTTCCGCGGCTTTGCCCTGGCCGACCTTGCGCTTGCGCATCTGGTCGTCGCCAAGGCGCGCATTGCGGGCATCGGCGTCAAGCTGCCGCGATGACCAAGCCCGCCTTTGCCCATCTCCTGAATGTCGAGGATGCGCGTCGGGCCGCTAAGCGCCGCCTGCCGCACGGTCTGTTCGAATATCTCGACCGCGGCAGCGAGGACGAGATCTCGATCTCCGGCAACCGTCGGCAGCTCGATGCGATCCGGCTTGCTCCCTCTGTGCTGGTTGACGTGTCGCAGCGTTCGCTCGAGGCGAAGATCCTCGGCCATTCGCAGCCGCTTCCGCTGGTAATCGCGCCCACGGCCATGGCGGGGCTGGTCTGGCATGATGGCGAGATCGCGCTCGCCAAGGCCGCGGCTCGCGCCGGTATCCCCTTCTGCGTCTCGACACAGTCGATCACCTCGGTCGAGCGCATCGCTGCGGAATCCGGCGCAAAGCTCTGGTTCCAGCTCTATGTCTGGAAGAACCGGCAGCGCACGCTGACGCTCATCGACCGTGCTTGGGCGGCCGGGGCCGAGACGCTGGTGCTGACGGTCGACACCGCCGTCGGGCCCAACCGCGAATATAATCTGCGCAACGGCTTCGGCATTCCGCTCAAGGCATCAGTTCGCGCCGGCATCGACCTGATGCTGCATCCGCGCTGGACGGCGTCCGTGATGCTGCGTTCGCTGACCGCCTCGGGCGTGCCGACCTATGCGCATTATCCCGACGAGTTCCGTACCAAACTAGGGCGGAGCTCGCTCTCCGACGAATTGAGCCTCGCCACCGATGTGACCTGGGAGGATGTCCGCCTGCTGCGCCAGCGCTGGAAGGGCAAGCTCATCCTCAAGGGCATCTTGCGGGTCGACGATGCGCTGACGGCGCTCTCCCATGGCGTCGATGCGATCGTGGTCTCGAACCATGGCGCGCGCAATCTCGACTGCGCGCCTGGCCCGACCGAGGTCCTGCCCGCCATCGTCGCGGCGATCGGAGGCCGCATGGAGATCCTGGCCGATAGCGGCGTGCGCCGTGGCGCCGACATCGCCCGCTTCCTGGCGCTGGGCGCAAGTGGCGTCCTGATCGGCCGCGCGACGCTCTATGGCGTCGCGATCGGGGGCGCGGATGGGGCAGGGCACGTCCTCGATCTCCTGACCCATGAACTCAATGTGACGATGGGCATGCTCGGCGCGCGCAATCTGGCTGATCTGCGTCGCTGCTGAACCGGGCGCTGTTGAGGGGCGTGCTTCTCGCAAAGCCTGTCCGGACCATCATTGCATACAAGACAGAGCCTTTCCGGGACGCTAGAGCCAACTCCGATCCAGTTGGATCGGAGTTGGCTCTAGCCTTTTATTTTGACGCGTTTTCTTCACGCGAACCGGTGTCCACTTCGCTCGAAAACGCTCTGAGGAACGCACCATAGCGCGAGGAAAACTATGATCTTTCTGTACAAATCCGAGGCGGTGCGCGGCAATCACTGGAAGGCCGTCTTCGAGGAGCGCGAGCCCGATCTGCCGTTCCGGATCTGGCCGGATGTCGGCGATCCCGCGCTGGTCAAATACATGGCGGTCTGGCTGCCGCCGGACGACATCGTGACCGGCTATCCCAATCTAGAGGTGCTGTTCTCGGTCGGCGCGGGCGTCGACCAGTTGAACCTCGATCTGGTGCCGCCAAACGTCAAGGTCGTCAGGATGCTCGACCCGAGCGTGCCGCAGATCATGGCCGAGTTCGTCACGACGGCGGTGCTGTCCCTGCATTGCGATGTCCTGACCCATATGGGCCAGCAGCAGCGCGGGCTCTGGAACCCGCTGCCCTCCGCGACGGCGGGGACCAGGCGCGTGGGTGTGCTCGGGCTTGGCCAGCTGGGCAGCCTGGCATGCAAGAAGCTGGCTTATGCCGGCTTCAAGGTCGCCGGCTGGAGCCGCTCGCACCACGAGATCGAAGGCATCGAGACCTTCTCCGGGGAGGGGGAGTTCGATGCCTTCCTTGGCCGCAGCGATATCCTGGTCTGCCTCCTGCCATTGACGGCGGAGACCCAGGGCATCCTGAACGGCGAGCTCTTCGCCAAGCTGCCGCGTGGCGCCATGCTGGTGAATGTCGGGCGCGGCGGCCATCTCGACCAGGGCGCTTTGCTGGCGGCGCTGGACAGCGGGCAGATTTCAGGCGCGGTGCTCGACGTGACCGATCCCGAACCGCTGCCGCCCGATCACCCGATGTGGACGCATCCGCGCATCCTGCTGACGCCGCATATCGCGAGTTCCGCGCAGCCGGGAACCTCGGTGGAGGTCATCCTCAGGAATCTCGACCTGCTGCGGGCAGGCAAGGAGCCGATCGGCCTGATCGATCGACAGCGCGGCTATTAGGGCTCGCTGGTGTTGGGCGGGTGTGCAGGAACCACCCTGTCATCCCGGACAAGCGGCGAAGCCGCGTAGATCCGGGATCCATCGAAGGGCGTGAACTCTACGATGGATTCCGGGCCTCCGCTTCGCTGCGCCCGGAATGACGGCGTGTTTCAGAGCACCCTAATGGCTGCGCGAGGCCAGCGTCGCGTCGAGGCTGCGTGTCGCCTGCAAGGCGCGGCGGCGCACCAGCAATTGGTCGAGGAGCCGCAGGCCCTCGGGCCAGCCGCCATGGCCGCTGGCGACATTGATATGGCCCGCATCGCCGGCGTCGACGAAGGCGGCCTCCCACATATTGGCGATCACATGGGCGCGGTCCTGCGCCATATAGGGGTCGGTCCGGCTCGCGACGACGATCGCAGGGAAGCTGAAGGGCTCGTCGGGCAACGGCCCGAACGAGGCGATGCCGCGAATGCGTGAAATCCGCAGCTCCGGATCGGCGGGGGCAACGAGAAGCGCGCCACCGATCGCCAGCTCCGGATGGCGCGCGGCGAGATGGGCGATCAGCGTCGCGCCGAGGCTGTGGCCGACGAGGATCGCACCCGGGCGCCGCGCGACATGGCCGCGCAGCGCCGCGAGCCATCCCTCGAGATCGGGCGCGTCCCAGTCGCGCTGCTGGACACGCTCGACATGGTCGAGTTCGGTTTCCCAGCGGCTTTGCCAATGTGCGGGTTCCGAATTGTAGAGCCCGGGCACGATCAGGATTGTCATGACGGTTGTTCCCTATGCCTTGCGATCATCGGCGGCGGGGCATGGCGGGTCAACGAAACGTGTTGGCAAATTCCGGTGGGTTGGTGGGACACCAGGCGCGCCGAAGGCGTGCCTGGGAGAAGCCTGTTCCGATCGCGGCGGCAGGGGGAAGAACTGCCCAGAATCGAGGCAGTCCTCACTCGGCGGCGGCGGGCCAGCTCCGCCGGAATTGAGCCGCGCGGTGACGGTCGGGCAGGCGCGGCGCCCCGAACAGCTTCTGCCGCAGCGGCCCCTCCTCATAGGCGGTCTTGTAGAGCCCGCGATCTTGCAGCTCCGGAACCACGAGGTCGACGAAGGCCTCGACGCTTTCGGGCGTCACCGTGCGGGTCAGGTTGAAGCCGTCGACATCGGCCTCCTCGACCCAGGCGGCGAGCTGGTCGGCGACCTGGGACGGGCTGCCGACGATCGGCTGGTTGCGGCTGCCGAGCTTCATCTGTTCGCGCAGCGCGCGCACCGTCCAGACCTTGTCGGGGCTGCGCTTGGTGATCGCCTCCAGCGCGGAGTTGTTGGCGTCGTTCTTGACGAAGCTGATCGGCTCGTCGGGATCGTAAGCCGCGAAGTCGAGCCCGACCGAGGCCGAGAAATGCGCGAGGCCGCCCTCAGTGCTGGCGTGTTCGCGATATTCGGCGAAGAGGTCCTGCGCCTCGGCCTCGGTCGGGGCGACGATCACGGTCACCCCGACGAAGGCCTTGACGTCCTCGGGCCTGCGTCCGGCCGCCACCGCCTTGCGGCGGATGTCCTCGACCACCGAGCGGGTGATCGCCCGGCTCGGGCCGTTGACGAAGACGCATTCGGCATGCTCGCCGGCGAAGCGCCGGCCGCGATCGGAGGAGCCGGCCTGGTAGAGCAGGGGCGTGCGCTGCGGCGAGGGCTCGCTGAGATGGATGCCGTCGACCTGGTAATGCGGGCCGCGATGGCTGATGCGGTGGACCTTGGAGGGGTCGGTGAAGATCCGGCGTTCGCGGTCGCGCAGCACCGCGTCATCCTCCCAGCTTCCCTCCCAGAGCTTGTAGACCACCTCCATGAATTCGTCGGCGACGTCGTAGCGCCCGTCATGGTTCTGGAGCTTGTCCTGGCCGAGGCCGCGCGCGGCGCTGTCGAGATAGCCGGTGACGATGTTCCAGCCGATCCGGCCCCTGGTCAGGTGGTCGAGCGTCGAGAAGCGCCGCGCGAACAGATAGGGCTGCTCATAGGTCAGGTTGACGGTGATGCCGAAGCCGAGATGCTCCGTCACGGCCGCCATGATCGGGGCGAGCAGGATCGGATCGTTGAGCGGCGTCTGCGCCCCGGTGATCAGCGCCGTCTCCGGGCCGCCCTTATAGACATCGTAGAGGCCGATGATGTCGGCGATGAAAAGCCCGTCGAACAGGCCGCGCTCCAGCGTGCGCGCCAGATGCTGCCAATAGGCGATGTCGGTATAATGTGCCGAGCGGTCGCGCGGATGCGTCCACATGCCATGTGAAATATGCCCGACGCAGTTCATGTCGAACGCGTTGAGCCGGATCTGCTTGCGGGCCTGGCTCATTCGGCGGCTTCCTTGATGGCGCGCTCGGCGATGCCCACGCTCCAGACGCGGTCGGGCAGCTTTCCGTTGACGAGATAGTCGCCGACGATGCGGGCGCGGTAGACGAGGGGGTTGTGCGAGAGAATGGTGCGGGCATTGCGCCAGTGCCGGTCGAGTGCGGCCTCGTGGCGCACCGCCGAGGCGCCGAGCGCATCGAACAGCCGGGAGGCGGAGCGGAGCACGATGTCGGCGATCGCGACCTGCGCCTGGTTGACTTCGATCTCCAGCGCCTGGGCGGCAGTGAGTGCCGCTTCGCGATCGGCCCCCGCTGCAGCGACTTGGGCGGCGGCGAAGCCCGGCGCGGTCGCCAGGACCAGCGCCTCCGCGGCATAGGCGGCGGCGCCAAGCTCGCCGACGACCTGCTTCAATTGCGGATCATCCTTGGCGAGGTCGCTGTTGCCATGGCTGTAGACGCGCGTCCGGGCGCGCAGCTGGGCTGCGGTGTCGGTGACGATCGCGCGGGCGATGCCGGCAAGCGTCGCCAGCAGCACGACCTGATAGATCGCGGTGAGATAGGGCGCGCGTTCCTCGCGTGTCCTGATCGCGTGCGGCTCGACCGGGACATTGCTGAACACGCCGGTGCCGGTGCCGGTCAGCTTCTGGCCAAACCCGTCCCAATCGTCGCTGATCGTGATGCCGGGATGGTGGCGCGCGGTCAGCGCCGAGACATGGGCCTCGTCGCTGCGGCGGGCCGAGACGTCGATCCAGTCGGCGAAGATGCTGCCTGTGGTGTAGAATTTCGTACCGTTCAGCAGCCACTGCCCGTCGGCCTGGTGGAGCCTTGTCGAGCGCTTGTCCAGAATGGCGCCGTCGGGCTCGGTCGAGGCGTTGCCGATGATGTCGCCCTGGCCGAAGCGTGTGAGCCAGATCGCACGCGACCGCGGATCGGCGTCGCTCAGCCTGTCCTCGACGATGGCGATATGGCCGCGGAACAGATGCGCGACATTGGAGTCGGCGGCGGCGAGTTCTATCAGCAGGCGCAGGAAACCGGCATGGTCGAGCCCATAGCCGCCGAATTCTACGGGTACGCGCAGCGCGCCGAAGCGCTGCTGCTTCAGCCAGGCGACCTCTTCGAAGGGCAGGCGGCGCTCATGCTCGCGCGCGACGGCGCCTTGCGCGATCCGGGCGAAGATCGGCCGGAACAGCGCGGCTGCCGTCTCGAAGTCGCCGGGCGCGGCTTTGCCTGGATTGGTGGAAACAAGACTCAAGGGCTCGGTCATCGGATGTCCTTCGCGGTGTTGCGAAACGGGGCGGGCGTGGCGGCGCGGCGGGCCGTCACCGCCTGAGCCTCGGGTTGAGAGCCTGGTTCAGCGCGTCACCGAGGAGGTTCAGGGCGAGCACGGTGACCATGATCGCGAGGCCGGGAATGGCGGTCTGGTACCAGGCCGTGCGCAAGGCATCGCGGCCGGCGCCGATCATCGTGCCCCAGCTGACATGGTTGGGGTCGCCGAGGCCCAGGAACGACAGGCCCGCCTCCGAGAGGATTGCGGTCGCGACCAGGATCGAGGCCGCCACGATGACGGGCGTCATTGCGTTCGGGATGATGTGAACCACCAGGATGCGCCAGTCCCGCATCCCCATGGCGACCAGCGCCTGGACGAAATCGCGATCGCGCAGCGTCATCACCTCGGCTCGCGTCAGGCGGGCGATGCCGGGCCAGGCGGTGACGCCGAGCGCCAGGATGATCGTGAAGATCGACGGGTTGAGCACCGCGACCAGCACGATCGCCAGCAGGAAGGCCGGCATTGTCTGGAAAAGCTCGGTCACCCGCATCACGACATCGTCGATCCAGCCGCCGTAATAGCCGGCGATGGCGCCAAGCGAGACGCCGATGCTGAGCGCAATGGCGGCGGCGATCGCTCCCACCATCAGCGAGACGGAGGCGCCGTGGAACAGGCCAGCCGCGATATCGCGCCCCATCAGGTCGGTGCCGAGCGGATAGTCGGGGTCGGTTGCCGGCCAGGTGAAGGGGGCGGCGACCATGTCGAAGGGGTCGCCGGGGAAGAGCAGCGGCGCCGTCACGGCGGCCGCCAGCACGCCGATGACGACCAGGCTGCCCGCGATGCCGGCAGGCGAGGAGCGCAGCGTGCGCAGGATCGAGGGCCGGTTCATGCGCTCACCGCGATGCGCGGGTCGAGCCAGGCATAGAGCAGGTCGACCGTCAGGTTGACGGCCACCACGACGAAGGAGCTGAGCAGCATGATCGAGAGCAGTAGGTTGAGGTCGCGGTTGCTGACCGCCTCGAAGGCGAGCCGGCCCATGCCGGGCCAGGCGAACACTGTCTCGACGACGACCGAGCCGCCGAGCAGGGAGCCGGCCTGGAGGCCGACCATGGTGACGAGCGGCAGGAGCGCGTTGCGGAAACCATGCCGAAGCGCGATGCGCCCTTCGCTCAGGCCCTTGGCGCGGGCGGTGCGGATATAGTCTTGGCTCATCGCCTCGATCATCGAGGCGCGGGTCATGCGGGCGTAGATCGCGACAAAGAACAGCGCCAGCGTCGTCGCGGGCAAAACGAGATGGCGCAGGCGGTCGCCCCAGAGGACGAGGCCGCGCAGCGGAACCTGCGTCACCTCCTGGAAGCCGCCTGTCGGCAGCCATTGCAGGTGGACGCCGAAGAGCACGACCAGCATCAGCCCGACCCAGAAGAGCGGGGCTGAATAGGCGATTGTCGACAGGACCGAGACCAGGCTGTCGACGACCCCTCCGGGCCGGCGTGAAGCGAGCAGCCCAAGCGCCGTGCCGATCACGACGGCAAGCACTAGGCTCGTCAGCGCCAGCAAGAGCGTGCCGCCCAGGCGCTCGGTGATCAGGCTCGCGACCGGGACGCCGTAGCGATGGGAAAAGCCGAAATCGAGCGTCAGGACGTTCTTGAGATAGACGCCGAGCTGGGTCAGCACCGGCAGGTCGAGCCCGAAGGCTTTGCGCAGTTCGGCGACATAGCCGGCATCGGCCGCGGCGCCGCCTTGTTCGCTCGCCAGCACATCGGCGAGATCGCCGGGCGCCAGCTGGAGCAGGAAGAAATTGAAGGCGATGATCCCGAGGATCAGCGGCACTGCCAGCAGCAGGCGCCGCGCGAGATAGGGCAACATGCGTGGATTCCTGAGGGTTCGCTCACTCGGACGCGAAATAGACGCTGGCGAAATTGTCCGCCCGCTGGTTGGGCGTGTCCGTCAGGCCGCGGAGCCGGCTGTCATAGACGGAGAACCAGTCGACCTCGAAAAGCGGGATCAGGGGGAGATCGCGCTGCACGATGCGCTGGAGCGTGTTGTAGTCCTCGATGCGCTTCTGCGGATCGACCTGCGTCTGCGCATCCTCCAGGGCGGCGTCGAGCTCGTCGTTCTTGTATTCGGAGACGACGGTCCAGGCCGTGCCGGGCTGGCGCGCCTTCGACCAGAAGCGCGTCTCGATACCCATCTGCGGATCGGCGCCGGAGCCGCCCCAGGAGCTGATCAGGTCGAAATTATAGTCGGTGAAGACGCTCTTCAGCCAGGTGGTGAGGTCCTGGCTGCCGAGCGTTACGTCGATGCCGACGCGGCGCAGCGCCTGGCGGACGAACTCGCCGGTGCGGCGATAATCGTCGCCATAGGGGATGAAGTCATGGGTCAGCTTGAAGCGGAAGCCGTCGGCCTTGCGCGGGAAGCCGGCCTCGTCGAGCAATTGTTCGGCCTTCTTGGGGTCGAACGCATATTGCTGCAGCCCCTCGCTCAGATGGAACGGCTTGAGCGCGGAGGGGATCGGGCTGACCGCGGGCTTGCCATAGCCGCCCCAGACGGTCTTCAGCAGCAGACCGCGATCGATCGCATGGGCAATCGCCTGGCGCACCTTGAGATGCTGCAGATACTGGTTCTTGTGGTTCGGCTCCAGCCAGAACCAGGTCGGTGAAAACTCGTAGCCGCGCGTATCGACGATGAACTTGCCGGTCTTCTTCAGGCGCTCCGCATCGGCGAAGGTGATCGGATGCTGCTGGCCGAACTGGACCGCGCCGGTCTCGAAGGCGGCGGCGCGTCCGGCCGCGTCCGGGATCACCTTGAAGACGATCCGGTCGAGATAGGGCTTGCCGGCCTCCCAGTAGTTCGGGTTGCGATCGAGCGCGATATGGCTGCCGCGGACATATTCGGTGAAGCGGAAGGGCCCGGTGCCGATCGGCTTGGCGTTCCACGGATTGGAGCGGATATCCGTGCCTTCATAGAGATGCTTCGGCAGCAGCCAGAGCGCCTGGGAATTGAGGTTGCGGTAGATCACCGGGGTCGGCTGCGAGAGCGTCAGCACGACCGTGTAGTCGTCCGGCGTCTCGACCTTGGCGAGCGTCTTGAAGATGCGCTTGCCGGTGGAGGAGTATTTCAGCAGGCCTTCCTCGATCGAGAACTTCACATCCGCGGCGGTGAAGGGCTTGCCGTCATGCCAGGTCACGCCCTTGCGCAGCTTGAAGGCGAGCGTCAGCCCGTCCTTCGAGAAATCCCAGCTCTCGGCGAGCTTGGGGATGATCGCCCCATCGTTGGCGTAGTCGACGAGCCCGTCATTGATCTTGGTGGCGACGAGGACGATCGGCGTCGCCGTGTTCAGGAGCGGCGACAGGATCGGCGGCTCGGGATGAACGATCGCGCTCAACGTGCCGCCATAGGCGGGCGTGTCTTTTTGCTGCGCGCCGGCTTGCTGCTGCGCTCCGGCTTGACCCGCCATCGCCAGTGCAGCCGTCACCATCAGGGCCCGGATCAACCTCGACATCTCGATCTCCCGCATCGGCCCAGGCGGGCCACAAACCAGATATCGATATTGTCTATTGAATTTATAGATTATGTCAACGCGGCACGACCTTGGTGATTGCCGCCGTCCCCAGGGCTGCGCCGGCCGAGATTGTTGCGGGCGACTATGGCGGAGTCCTGCGCATGCACGAACGCAGATGCGAACCGACCGGGCTTGGGGCGCAGGGGGACGAGGGCGCGTATGCGCCCCCGATCCGCATCATTCAGGCAGCTGTTCGAACGCCGTGCTCCGCTTCCCGCGCCGTCGCCTGTCTTATGACGGCCTCCTTCTCGCGCTGGAGCAGCGCCTTCTTGCGGTAGACGCCCCAGCGATATCCCGAGATCGAGCCGTCCTTCCTAAGGACGCGGTGACAGGGCACCAGGATCGCGATCGGGTTGGCGGCGATCGCCTTGGTGACGTCCCGGGCGTCGCGCGTGCCCAGCAGCGCGGCCAAGGCCCCGTAATGGGTAGTCTCGCCGGCCGGGATATCCCGGAGCATCTGCCAGACATTGATCTCGTAAGGCGTTCCGCGCAGATCGAGCGGGATGTCCGGGGCCAGGCCCGGCTGCTCGACCAATTGCGCCATCGTGCCGACCAGCTTGGCCAGGCCACCTTCGTCGCTGACGATCTCAGCGTCCGGGAAGTGCGCATGCAGCGTCGCCTCCATGGCCGCACGCTGATTGGCGAACTCGAAGGCGACCAGGCCCTTGTTCGAGACCGCGACCAGAAAGTCGCCCAGGGTACTTTTGCCCCATGCAAAGCGGATGATGTCGCGCATGGCTTTCTCCTATCGGGTCCGATTGCTGATCCCTGAGATAAGGGCCGACGGCACCGTCCTCCACCCGATTCCTGCCCATTGGAGATGCCCAAGGGAGACTCTCATGGGAGATGCCCATGCGGTGCGCGGACCGATGGTCGCAGCGGCGCCCGGCATGCTAGGGAGGGCCCGATGGATGCCCGCATCCAGGACATCTTGATGAGGAATGGCGATGTTTGAAGCGCTCGCGATCGCGACGGACGACAAGACGGAATTCTATCGCGAATTGTCGCAGCAGCTCGAGGCTCTGCTGGCGGGGGAGGGCGATGCGATCGCCAACGCCGCCAACACCTCGGCGCTGCTGTTCCAGATGATGCCGGGCCTCAACTGGGCCGGCTTCTACATCATGCGCAACGGCGAGCTCGTGCTCGGGCCGTTCCAGGGCAAGCCGGCCTGCGTGCGCATTCCGGTCGGGCGCGGCGTCTGCGGCGCAGCGGTCGAGCGCCGGCAGTCGATGCTGGTCGAGGATGTCCATGCCTTTCCCGGCCATATCGCCTGCGATGCGGCCTCCCGCTCCGAGCTGGTCGTGCCCTTGATCCGCGACGGCAAGGTGATCGGGGTGATCGACCTCGACAGCCCGCATCCGGCCCGGTTCGACGAGGCCGATCAGGCCGGTATCGAAGCCATCGCTGCGATCTACCTCTCCGCGAGTGCTCCGATTGCATCGTAGACAGCGTTCGGGGGGGCGGACGGGATGTCGTTCCCCGAGACGCGCTCTGACATGGCGGAATGGGGCCATGCCTGAATCCGGGCTGATCCGGCCGTGACAACCATCCGGCATCCGCCTATCGTTATGACTGTCGGAACACAGCGTGAAGCGCGTGCGGACAGACCGCGGACCGCTCTTCGCCGCTTTGGCTGGCGGGATCGAACCGCGCGCCATCGTTTGGTCGTAGGGAACGCCAAGCTGTCGAGACCAGACCGACCGGTCGCCTTTCGCCCGCTCGCAATCATTGCCGGCGCGGGCGCTTCCGGGCGATCGGGAACAACCACCTGCTGAGATCAGCCTTCGGAGAACGCATCATGTCGCACGCCTTGCAATTCTACATCGATGGTCAGTGGGTGGCGCCCTCGGGGAACAAGACGCTCGATGTGATCGACCCTTCGACGGAGGAGGCCTTCGCCACGATCGCGCTCGGCGAGCAAGCCGATGTCGACAAGGCAGTCGCTGCCGCCCGCGCTGCTTTCCCGGCTTTTGCCGCGACCTCCCGCGCCGAGCGCCTGGCGCTGATGCGCCGCCTGGCCGAGGCCTATAAGGCGCGTTATGCGGATATCGCCGACGCGCTCTCGCGCGAGATGGGTGCGCCGAAGGAACTGGCCCACCGCGCGCAGGCCGGCATGGGAACCGCCCATCTGGCAAAGATGATCGAGACGCTCGAGACATTCGAATTCGAGGAGCTGCGCGGCACGACCCTGATCGCCAAGGAGCCGATCGGCGTCGTCGGCATGATCACGCCGTGGAACTGGCCGCTGAACCAGATCATGTGCAAGGTCGCGCCGGCGCTCGCCGCTGGCTGTACCATGGTGCTGAAGCCCAGCGAGATCGCCCCGATCAACGCCATCATCTTCGCCGAGGTCATGCATGAGGCCGGCGTGCCGAAGGGCGTGTTCAACCTCGTCAATGGCGACGGGCCGACGGTCGGTGAGGCGATCTCGCGCCATCCCGGCGTCGACATGGTCTCCTTCACCGGCTCGACCCGCGCCGGCATCCTCGTCGCCAAGGCGGCGGCCGATACGGTCAAGCGCGTGCATCAGGAACTCGGCGGCAAGTCGGCCAACATCATCCTGGACGATGCCGACCTGCAGAAATCGGTGAAGCTGGGCGTCGAAAGCGTCATGCGCAACTCCGGCCAGTCCTGCAACGCGCCGACCCGGATGTTCGTACCGGAGAGGCTGCACGAGGAAGCGCTCGCCATCGCCAAGCAGGTCGCCGAGCCGCTCAAGGTGGGTGCTCCCTCGGCGGACGGCGTCTTCCTCGGCCCAGTCGTCAGCGAGGTGCAGTACGAGAAGATCCAACGCCTGATCGAGGCCGGCATCAAGGAAGGCGCGACGTTGGTCACCGGTGGACCGGGGCGTCCGGAAGGGCTGAACCGCGGCTACTATGTCCGCCCGACGGTCTTCGGCGGCGTCACCGACGAGATGGCGATCGCCCGCGAGGAGATCTTCGGCCCCGTGCTCTCGATCCTGCCCTATGGCAGCGAGGATGAGGTGATCGAGCGGGCGAACGACACGCCTTACGGCCTGGCCTCCTATGTCCAGTCCGGCTCGCTTGATCGCGCCCGCAAGGTTGCGGCCAAGATGCGCAGCGGCAATGTCTATATCAACTACCCGGCCTGGGACGCGGGCGCGCCCTTCGGCGGCTACAAGCAGTCCGGCAATGGCCGCGAATATGCCGGCTTCGGCCTCGAGGAGTTCCTCGAGATCAAGGGCACTGTCGGCTTCGAGGCGGCCTGAGAACGCTCATCCCGCGGCGGGGGCGTTTTGCCCCCGCCGTATCGGGCTTGCATGAGGCCCGAGCCTCTGAAGTACGATGCCTCCGAAACACCATGCCGGAGCCGCAATCGGTTGAGACAAGCAGGCCGCGCGCGGGGCGACGGCCGACGACATGCCTGTGACAGCCAGGATGTGCCCATGCTTGTGTTTCCGATCGGTTCTGCCCTTTGCGCCCTGGCCTGCATGCTGGTGCATTACGAGTTGCTGCGGCTGCTCTCCTGCAGCGCATCGAAACTCTCGATCGCACCGCGACAGAGGATCATCTACGTCGTCGCCGGCGCGCTCGGCAGCCATGTCGTCCAGATCACCTTGTTCGCGCTCATGCTGTGGGGGCTCTCCGTCAGCGCCCGGGCTCAGATATTCGGGGCCGGGATTCCCGGCTCGTTCAAGCAATCCCTCTATGTCTCGTTCGAATCCTATGCGGCGCTCGGAAGCAACGAGACGTTCCTCTACGGGCCGCTGCGCCTGTTCACGGGCCTCGAGGGCCTGTCGGGCCTCGTCTTCATCGGCTGGACCTCGGCCTTCACCTATTGGTGCATGACCCAGTTCTGGAACGACCATTGAGGCGTGGCGGCGCATACAGCGCTCGCTGTGGGACAGCTGGGCGCAAGATTCGTAATCTTCCAAAAACCGGAGATTTTCCAATGGCGCGTGCGCAATGCAGTTGCGGTGCCCTGACACTGACGCTCCCGGAGGCGTCGAGACAGGTTGTTGTCTGCCACTGTCTCGATTGCCAACGCAGGAGCGGTGGCCCGTTCGGCGTTGGCGCCTTCTATCCGGCCGAACTTATAAACATTTCAGGAGATCAGCGGGAATTTGCGCGCTCGGCGGCAAGCGGTGGGAAGGTTCACAACTTTTTTTGCCCGAATTGTGGATCGACGGTCTACTGGAAAGCCGCCAATCTACCGGGGTTCATCGGCGTTGCGGTCGGTGCGCTGGCTGACCCGCAATACCCGGCTCCCTCTCGATCCATCTTTGAACAGTCGAAACATCATTGGGTTCAGATTGACGGCGTCGCGGAGCACTTTCAACAAAGCAGCGCGAAAAAATGAAAAGTGAGACTCGCCCCAATCACTATCGTGCATCGATTTCGGTGCTTAAGGCAGTCACCCAGCGAATTTCAGACAGTTTGTGGGTCCCCAACCTAGGCCGTGAGCCTGTAAATCCGGCCTGACGCCACGCCAGAGTCCGCTATGCCCGATAGCCGACGTCTTGCTGCTTAGCAGCGAAACGACGCTATGTGCCAAACTGGAAGTGGCCGTTGCGGCGAAGTGGGCGTTGGGCTCATTTCTGACCCCAGGTTCTGAGCCGGGTCCGGGCTCTTCGCTCCGACTATCTTGGTTTAGGATCGTCTGAAGGGCGGTCCAGTAAAATCATCCGGTCATCATGCATGGCGGCGCTGATGCTCTGTCTGGCTGGTGTGGCGCTTTCGGACGATGTGCAGACCGTCAGCAATTCGGACAGTCTCGGCTTTTCGGCGCGGCGGCTGAAACACATGACCTCCTGGTTTGAGGCGCAGCAGCTCCCGTCCGGTTCGTGGCCGCTTTCGAAATCATCCGCCGACTCGACGTCGGCTGCGTCAAGGGCGTACGAAGCGAACCTACGCGGCTTTGGCGTCTACAATGGCATTCGGAGTATGTCCGGTCGTGGACACCAGCGGTTTGATGTCGATCGATCTGGGGTTACGGGGCGCCGTCGTCGCATTGTGCTTGCTGATCGCGGCCATGGCGCTGCGCGATCGCCGCGACAGCACGGCCGCGCTGCTGGGCGCCGCGCTCGCGATCGGCGCCGCGGCTTCGATGATCTGCTCGGCGCCGACCTTCCCGCGGCCATTTGCGTGGTGGGGCCTGTTGCTGCTGGCGTTGTCCAGCGCGAACTGTGTCGTGTTCTGGCTATGGGCGCGTGCCGCCTTCGATGACGATTTCGTGCCGCGGCCCTGGCATGGCGTCTTGTGGGCGGCCGTCGCCGTCGCGCAATGGCTGGACGCCAGCGGCATCACCCGATCGGCCGCGCTGGAGCGTGCGATCGAACGCACGCTGTCATCAGCCTTTCTCGGCCTTGCGTTATTGGCGGTGGCGCAGACGCTGCTCACCTGGCGGGCGGATCTGGTGGAGGGCCGACGTCGGCTTCGGCTGGTCGTCCTGATCGGGGCGTCGGCCCAAATCGTTCTCAACTCTTACTTGAACTTCGTGCAGCAGCCCTCGATCCCCACTTTTTCCATGGCCAGCGTCGCCAACGCCTTCGCTCTGTTCGTGTTGGTTGGCTTGAGCGCATGGAATCTACTGGATGCGCGTACGCGGAAAGGTTCGATCCTGCTGCCGGCGACAAATGTACCCTTAGGCGCGCCAGCCAAGGCGTCTGATGATCAAGGCAAGCCTGCCTCGATCGAACCGGCTATCTTGCGCCGCTTGGAACGGCTGATGACCGTCGAGCGCATCTACCGGCGTGAGCGATTGACGATTGGATTGCTATCCGCCGAGTTGGGCGTGCCGGAATACCGGCTTCGGCAGCTCATCAATGAGGGCCTCGGTTACCGCAATTTCAATGCGTTCCTCAATCATTACCGGATCGGGGAGGCCAAGGCCGCACTGGTCGACCCCGAACAAGTGGAAGTCCCGGTGCTGACAATTGCGATGGACACAGGTTTCCAGTCGATCGGGCCGTTCAACCGCGCCTTCAAGGCCGCGACAGATCTGACTCCAACCGAATTCCGCCGTCTTGCAATGGCCGGAAATGCAGCCCCGAGGAACGAGCGATTGAAAATCGGCCAGTCGAGTTGAGGAATCGGCCAGCCGGATTGCAGGAATCGGCGAGAAGGAAGCAGCAACATTCGACAGGCTGATGGCGATCTTTCCTCGCACTAGCTGCGACAACGGGGTTGCCCATGCGATATCAGCGATTTGCCATTTCATTGACCGCGCTGGCGGCGCTCACGCTCGGTCTGGCAGCTGCGGCGCTTGCCGACGATTTGAAGACCGTCGGCGATCCGGACAGTCTCGGCTTTTCGGCGCGGCGACTGGCCCGCATCACCTCCTGGTTTGAGGCGCAGACCAAAACGGGCGATCCCTCCGGCTTTGTCGTTGGGATCGCCAGAGGCGGAAAGCTGGCTTATTTACAGCCCACCGGCTTTGAGAACCACGACAAGACAATTCCGATGCGACCGGATTCGATCTTTCGCATCGGCTCGATGTCCAAGCAGATCACCAGCGTCGCCACCATGATGCTGGTCGATGACGGCAAGCTCGACCTCGACGCTCCCGTGGCGCAGTATCTGCCGGAGCTCAGGGATATGCAGGTCGTCAAGACCAATCCGGCTACAGGAGATGCGATCCTGCTGGAGCTTGGACCTGCCAGGCGGGCGATGACAATCCGGGACCTTCTGCGCAATACGTCCGGCCTCGTTTATGCTTCGCCGGACTACGCCGATCCCGGATTTGGCAATGCCGCGATTCACGCACTGTACGGAGCCAAGGCCCCATTCCGACGCGACAAGCCCATCGCCTCCTTTATCGCAAGCCTAGGAACACTTCCGCTTCTGCACCAGCCGGGCGAAGTCTGGGAATATTCTATCGGCTACGATGTTCTCGGACGGGTCATTGAAGTCGTATCGGGCCAGACTTTCGACCGGTTTCTGCAAAGCCGCCTGTTCGCGCCGCTCCATATGGTCGATAGCGGCTTCTCGGTGCCGGAGGATAAACTCGCCCGTCTCGTCGCCGTGCCCGGCGCCCAGCCCCGACCTCTTTCGGATGGCGACGTCGGCAAGCCGCAGACGTTCTTGTCCGGCGGGGGAGGAATCGTCTCGACGGTCCCCGACTTCCTGCGCTTCTGCCAGATGCTGCTCAACGGCGGCGAGCTCGACGGCGTGCGTATCTTGAAGCCCGAAACGGTCAAGCTGATGACGACGAATTCGCTACCGCCGGATATGCACATGGCGGGACACGAAGCCGGCCCGGCTGTTGGCACGGGATGGGGGCTCGGCTTCGCCATTCGCACCAACCCGGATTTCAGCCTCATCCCAGGCGCGGTCGGCAGCTTCAACTGGCAGGGAAGCTGGGGCACGTTTTTCTCGATCGATCCGACACAGAAGCTGATCCTGGTCATGATGATGCAGCGGAGCCAGTTCAGTGAGAACGGTTTCTATTTCAACGCGATCCGTCGTCTGCCCTATGCGGCGCTCAAGATTCCCCAAGCTCCCGCACCCGTGGCGTCGGAACAGGAAAACGCCGGTGCTCTCACCGAGTATGTTGGACGTTACGTTTTCGGCGGGTCTGCAAGTTCGCTGGACCGACAGATACTGGTCGCCGACGGCAATAGTTGGACCGGGCTTGAATCCGTTGTCGTGGAGAGCGATGGCCTCAGGGTGATCAAGCCGGCCGAGGGCGGCCCCGCCGCAAGGGCGGGCGTCATGGCGGGAGATCTCATCACCGCTATCGGCGATAGATCGATCAAGGGCCTGACCCTGGAAGCGGCCTTTCGCCGGATTTCAGGCCCGGTCAACGCCACCATCAAGCTCAAGATCATCCGAGAGCGGCAGAACGATCCGATCGTGATCGCCTTTGCCAGGGAGGCGGTCCCCTCGCACAGTGTCGCGCTTCAAGTCCGTGTCGCGGACGGCAAGCTTGTCGTTGAAGCCACGGGTGCCTGGTCGATCCTTGATTTCGACAAGGGCGAGCCGATGCCCGTAGCGTTCCTTTCGAAGGATGAATTCCATGTCGAGAGCGGCGATCATACGCGGATCGCCTTCATTCGCGACGCCGCCGGCAAGGTCAACGGCGCGGTTCTCAATCCTGGACCATGGGAGCAACGCGGCGCAATCACCCAATAGGGCACACTGACAAATGGCGGAAGCTTGCGCGGCCCGAACATTAACGTGTCCGACGATCGCCTCAATGTTAGCGGTCCGACTTCCGCTTGGGGTCAATCGCTACACGGGCGACCCAGCGGCAAGTCCGGCCATGTCGGCTATCGGGCCGAAAGCAGAAGTAAATTCAGAGCATTGGCGGCTTCGCGGCCAGTGATTGCGGCTTACTGGCCCTGCCCGAGACGTGATTCAAGCTCCGAACCGGAGTCTCGAACCCTGCGCTACGAACTCAGCGATTATGAATGGACCGCCATCAAGCCGATGCCGACTCGATCAGGGAGCTTGCTCGCCAGCAGGGAGCAGGCGAACAGTCCGCCGAAACGAAATCGCAAGGACCCAATCTGCTTCAGCCCTTATCTGTATCGCGCCCGCAACCTGATCGAACGGTTCTTCAACAAGATCAAGCAATGTCGGCGTGTCGCGACCCGATACGACAAACTCGCAGCCAATTATCTGGCGTTCGTCAAACTCGCTTCAATCAGAATTTGGCTACGTGCTAATGCGTCCACGCCCTGGAACACGCTTTCTTCGCGCGAACCGGTGTCCCGTTCGCTCGAAAGCGCACTAAAGGGATACCCGCTGTCCGCTCTCGGCGGCTCTCTCGATGGCCGCGATGACACGATGCACGGCCACAGCATCGTCAAAACGCGGTGTCGTGCGCGTGCCGTGCCGCAAATCATGAGCCATCCCGGCATAGACGCGAGCGACATTGCCCGGCTCGACATCGTCTGGCCAGCCGGCGCGATATGAGGCTGGCACCTGGATGGGGCGGAATGCCTTCTCCTCGCCCCTGATCCCTTTGAGGGCAAGCTGCACCATCTGTGTGTGACCGGACGGGCCTGAGACCCGGATGTCGCCCTTGGTCCCGTTGATTTCCCAGAACAGGCCATCGCCGTCGCGCGCTTCGCCGCCACGATAATGCAGCGAGACAGGCACGCCACGGGTCAGCATCCCGGACACCTGGACCTGGTCCGGGGCGGATACGGGCATGATCTCGCCGGTGTCGACCACAAGCGCGGTTGGGCGCCGTGTCGCCAGCACCGCCGAAACCTCGGTGACGGGCCCGAGCACGCTCGTAAGTGCTGCCAGTGTATGGCCCACAGGGATCGTCAGCATGGTGGCGCCATTGCCGCGATCCAGCAGATAACCATAGGTTTTCTTGTCGGGAATGCTGCCTCCGCCCTGCAGGGCGCCGCCCCACGCGACAATCGTGGTCGACAGCACCTCTCCGACGAAGCCGTCCGCAATAAGCTGCTTCAGATATGCGATTTCCGGCGCAAACGGCGCCTGTGTGCCGACGACACCCACGATTCCCTTTGCGTCCGCCAGCGCGGCCATCTCCTCTGCCTCGGCCAGGCCATTGCCGAGCGGCCATTCGCAATAGACGTGTTTGCCTGCTGCGATGGCTGCTTTCACGATCTCGAAGTGAGGGGGCACCTTTACGGCGACGGTCACGATATCGACCTCCGGCGCTGCGATCAGCTCCGCGACCGTGTCGAAGGCACGGGAAAGCCCGGTCTCGGCAATGGCTGCTTCGGCGCTCGCCCTGCTCGAATTGGCGACGCCTACGATCTCGAAGCTGTCCGAGAGCGCGCGCAGCGCAGGCACATGGGATCTTGCAGCCCAGCTCCGGCCTGGCTGCAAGCCAACAAGGCCGATCCCAAAACGTTGACCTGGCATGATGTTTCGTTCTCCTGGATAGCGTGTCGGCTTTGCCATCGGCGTCATCTGACCATCGTCGATGGCAGGCCGGTTTCGGTACCCAAGCTAGGGCAGCGCGCTCTCCGCAAAAATTCGGTATATCTGCCAGCGATCCTTGAGAATTCGCACAGATGACCGATTGGGAAGACATCCGCCACTTTCTGGCTGTGGCCGAGTGCGGCACGCTCTCAGGAGCGGCCCGCAAGCTGAAGGTGGATCATGCGACAGTGAGCCGGAGGCTAGCAGCGCTCGAAACGGCGCTCGACGTCCGTCTGGTCGACCGGCTGCCGCGATCCTGCCGTCTGACGGCTATCGGGGAAGCCGTGCGCGAGCGCGCCCTGGCGATGGAGGCCGGCGCGGACGGCATCGCCCGGCTGGCAAAGGCTGCGCATGCGCCGCTCGTCGGCCGCGTCGCGGTCAGCGCGCCTCCCGTCCTCGTCGCTCCACTGCTGGCCCGCCACCTCGCACGCTTCCATGACGAGCATCCCGACATCCGGCTGTCGCTCGCGGCGCAAGGCGAGCAGGTTTCGCTGAGCCGCCGGGAGGCGGATGTCGCCATTCGGCTGGTGCGCCCCGACGAGGCTGGCAGCGTCACACGGAAGATCGGCGCGATGCCTTTCGGCCTCTATGCCCATCGCTCGTACAGCCATCTTGCTGCCCCCGAGCATTGGCAATTCATCGCCTTCGACGGGGCCTTCACCGACATGCCTCAACAGCAATGGCTGCTCGGCATTGCGGGCGACCGGCCAGTGGTGTGCGAATTGAACTATATCAGCGAGCACCTGATCGCAGTGCGGGCCGGGGTCGGCGTCGCCGGTCTGCCTTGCTTCCTCGGCGAGGCGGATTCCGATCTCGTCAGGATCGATGGGAACGCTTCGCCCTTCTGGCGTGATATCTGGCTCGTGGTCCATCGCGACCTGCGCAATTCGCGGCCGGTGCGCGCGGTCATGGATTTCATCGCCCATATCATTGCCGAGGAGCCGTTGCTGAAGGCGTAGACGCACATTTCCCTCAGCCCTCATCCTGAGGAGCCATTCCCGAGGGAATGGCGTCTCGAAGGATGCTCGTAGAGGCTCCAGAACCTCCTGGAGCATCCTTCGAGACGCCGCTGCGCGGCTCCTCAGGATGAGGGCTCAGTTCTCAAACGGTGTCGAATCAGCCTCAGGGCCCGTCGACCCAGGTCAGGCCTTTGTAGTTGAAGCCCTCCTCGATGGTCGGCTTGACGATCTCGAAATAGGGCGAGATGTCGAAATCGGCGGGCGCATAGAGGCTGTGATGCCGGATATGCAGGAGCTCCTGACGGCGCCAGCTGCTGATGCCGCGCTTGACCGCTGCGCCCTGCTCGATGCGCGGCAGGATAGGGTAGCCGATGCGCCCGAACGCCTCGGCGAGCAGGGTCGAGCAGATCGCCCGGGTCGGCTCTCCCGATCCGAGCGCGATCATGCGCCGCCGCCAACGCGAGGGGATGGGCGGTGTCGGCAGCAGATAGCGGGCAAGGTCGACGATGTTGCGCATGTCGTAGCGGATGCCGAGGCGCGAGATCATGAAGTTGATCAGTTCGTCGCGATCGCCGTCGGTCAATCCCACCGGCCGGCAGATGCGGGTGTGAAACCGCGCCAGGCTCGAGAGCGGAACCGACCTGCAACCGGCGTCGAGGACGACTTCGATCAATGTGTGGCGCTCGCTGCCGTCATCGGGCGCCCCAAGCACGTCCCCGACATAAAGCGCGGCATGCGACCAGGTCGAATGGGTCAGGTATTTGACCGCCGTCGCGATCATGCTGGAGCCGGCGACCAGCACGACGTCGCCGGGCCGCAGCGTGCGCCGCAGTGCATCCGGATCCGATGGGATGAAGAGCTCCTGGCCGGGCGTCTCGCGCAGCAGCACGCCGGCCAGTTTGTGCCCGAGCCAATCGAGAGCCGTATTGGATTGCCTCATCGCATCGTCGCCTTGCGCTCCCGGGGAGAGTCTTCCTGCGGCAGCGCCGGAGCGTGCCGGTGGCTGGAGCGTTTTCGAGCGAAGCGGGGACCGGTTCGCGTGAAGAAAACGCGTTAAAACAATGCTCTAATCCTCTATGGGGCCGCACCATCCAGGCAGATAGCTGGCCTCCGGACTGCGCGCGAGGTCGAGGGCCTTGACCACCGACGCCTCGAATGCGCTCACGACACGCTTGCGCGAGATGCGCCGCCGCAGGAAGTCGGCCCACAGGAACTCGGAGAAGGGCGTCACATCCTTGGCGAAACCGCCAGCGCGCCGCAATTCGCCGGCGAGCGACCGGTAGGGATCGTCCTTGAGGTCGCGGACCCGCTTGGGGATATCGTCGACGCTGCGGCGCAGGCCCTCGGTGTCATAGGGATGGGTCCAGGCGCGGTGCTCGCAGACCGTCCAGAAGCTCTGCCTGGTCAGGCTCGACAGGTCGGACACCACATTGACGAGCACTTCCTCGACGCCTTCCTCGTCGAGCGCGCGCGTCAGGTGATGATGGTCGAGGATGTAGAAGCGCTCCTTGGGGCCCTTGAGTACAGGGATCATGTGCTTGCCCAGGAATTCCTGCGCATGCACGCCGTGCTTCTCGCGCCAGAGCCGGCGCTTGGCCTCGACCTCGCGCAGGCCGACCGTCATCTGGGTCGGTCGCAGATCGCTGATCCTGACGGGGTGAAGGATGGGCTCTCGCGTCGTCATCAGGGTCACCTCGCAGTGGTGCGGCGGATTTCGGTGTGTATGGGCGATCGGGAGGAGATCGGCCTGTCTTGAAGGTATTCCATGGTGGCGCATGGATAAGACGGGAAATGAATAGGACGGGAAAAAGCCACATCTGTGGCTAGGTTGACCTGTGCCGAGTCGGCCTGGATCACGTCGCATTCGGACGATGCCGTCCGAATGCGAGAAGCGTGATCGATTCTACAAGTTTAGAGCATCGCTCATGCGAAAAACCGGTACCCACTTTTTCGCGCAATGCTCCAGGGCCGGCGTCGGCATGGGGATAGCCGCACGGCGTTTGCCCAACTGGTGTATCGTCGCAGTGGAGATCCGAATGGTGACGGTGCGTCGATGAACCAGAAGCCCGTGTTCCCGAAGCTGCCCGACAGCGAGGCGCCCGCAATGCCCGTGCGGAGATCGCGCCTGCGCTCGCCTGTCATCTGGCTGCTCCTCCTGCTCGTTGCCGGCGGCGCGCTCTGGTGGAGCCGGCGACAAGCCGCTGAGGCGCCGCCGCCGGCGCGCGGCGGCCGCACAGCCGTGCCGATGTCGATCGTGCCGGAAATCGTCAGGAAGGGCGATATCGCGATCAATCTCGACGCGCTGGGAACCGTCACCTCGCTTGCGACCGTCTCGGTCCGCTCGCAGATCAGCGGGCAACTGGTCCGGATCGATTTCAAGGAAGGGCAGGACGTCAAGAAGGGCGATTTGCTCGCCGAGATCGACACGCGCCCCTATGAGGCGGTCCTGGCGCAGATGAAGGGCCAATTGGCACGCGACGAAGCCCTGCTCAAGGGCGCGCAGGTCGATATGGCGCGCTATCAGGGCCTGTCCGCCCAGAACGCCGTTTCCCGCCAGACGCTCGATACCCAGACCGCGCTGGTCGCCCAGTATGAGGGAACGGTGGCCGCCGACCGCGCCCAGGTCAATGCGGCCGAGGTCAATCTGCAATATTGCCGGATCGTGGCGCCGGCGGATGGTCGCGTCGGCCTGCGTCAGGTCGATCAGGGCAATTACGTCACCCCCGGGGACACCAACGGCCTGGTGGTGATCACCCAACTGGCGCCGATCAGCGTCCTCTTCACGATGCCGGAGGACAACCTGCAGGCGATCTCGGCGCGGTTGAGGAGCGGCGCGACGCTGCCGGTCACGGCTTTTGACCGCGCCGGTGCCAAGAAGATCGCCGAGGGCGTCCTGCAGACCTTCGACAGCCAGATCGATTCCACCACCGGCACGATCAAGCTGCGCGCGCAGTTCGGGAATGAGGCGAGGACGCTCTATCCGAACCAGTTCGTGAATATCCGCCTGCTGGTCGACACGCATAAGGACGTCACGCTGATGCCGACGGCCGGTGTGCAGCGCGGCGTGCCGGGAACCTTCGTCTATCTCGTCAATGCCGACGCCACCGTTTCCGTCCGCAAGGTCGAGCTCGGGATCAGCGATGGCGAGCATGTCGAGGTCCGTTCGGGGCTGAACCCGGGCGATGCCATCGTCATCGACGGCGCCGACAAGCTGCGCGACGGTGCGAAGATCAGCGTGCGCTCGGAAAGCGGCGCGGGCCCGGCGCAGCCAGAACAACCGGCAGGCGGCAGGCGGCGGCAGAACGGCGGCCGCCAGCCATGAGCCCGTCGCGGCCTTTCATCCTGCGGCCGGTCGCGACCACCTTGCTGATGGTCGCGATCATGCTGTCGGGCATCCTGGCCTTCCGCTTCCTGCCGGTCGCGGCGCTGCCTGAAGTCGACTATCCGACCATCCAGGTCCAGACCTTCTATCCGGGCGCGAGCCCCGACGTGATGACCTCCTCGGTCACCGCGCCGCTCGAGGTCCAGTTCGGCCAGATGCCGAACCTCAACCAGATGAGCTCGGTCAGCTCCGGCGGCGCATCCGTCATCACCTTGCAGTTCGGGCTCAACATCACGCTCGACGTCGCGGAGCAGGAGGTCCAGGCCGCGATCAACGCTGCCGGCAACCTGTTGCCCTCGGACCTGCCGGCACCGCCGATCTACGCCAAGGTCAACCCGGCCGATGCGCCGATCCTGACGCTCGGGCTGACCTCGGCGACGATGCCTCTGACGCAGGTGCAGGATTTCGCCGATACGCGGCTGGCGCAGAAGATCTCGCAGCTCCCGGGCGTCGGGCTGGTCAGCATCAGCGGCGGGCAGCGGCCGGCGGTGCGCATCCGCGCCGATATCCGCAAGCTCGCCGCCTATGGCCTGAACATCGATGATCTGCGCAGCACGCTCGGCACCGCCAATGTCAACACGCCCAAGGGCAGCTTCGACGGCCCCTTGCGCGCCTCGACGATCAACGCCAACGACCAGATCCGGACCGCCAATGGCTACAGATCGCTGATCGTTGCCTATAAGAACGGGGCGGCGGTTCGGCTCAGCGACATCGGCGAGGTCGCCGACGGTTCGGAAAACGACAAGCTCGGCGCCTGGATGAATGCGTCGCCGGCCGTCATCCTGAACATCCAGCGGCAGCCCGGCGCCAATGTCATTTCGGTGGTGGAGGGCATCAAGGCACTCCTGCCGCAGCTCAAGGCGTCGCTGCCGGCGGCGATCGACATGGCCGTGCTCACCGACCGCACCGTCACCATCCGCGCCTCGGTGCGGGATGTGGAATACGAATTGACGCTGGCGGTGATCCTCGTCGTGCTGGTGATCTTCGTCTTCCTGCGCAGCACGCGCGCGACCTTGATCCCGAGCCTGTCGGTTCCGCTGTCGCTCGTCGGCACGCTGGGCGTGATGTACATGTTCGGCTTCAGCCTCAACAACCTGACCTTGATGGCGCTGACCATCTCGACCGGCTTCGTCGTCGACGACGCCATCGTCGTCATCGAGAACATCTCGCGCTACATTGAGGAGGGCGACACGCCGCTCGACGCCTCCCTGCGCGGTTCCGAGCAGATCGGCTTCACCATCATCTCGCTGACGGTGTCGCTGATCGCCGTGCTGATCCCGCTGCTGTTCATGGGCGATGTGGTCGGCCGGCTGTTCCGGGAGTTTGCGATCACGCTCGCCGTGACGATCCTGATCTCTGCGGTGGTCTCATTGACCCTGGTGCCGATGGCCTGCGCGAAGCTGCTGAAGGCGGCGGCCGAGACCCATGAGAACGGCTTCCAGCGCTGGAGCCGCGAAGCCTTCGACGGCGTCATCGCGGTCTATGCCCGCATGCTGAACTGGGTGCTCGATCGCCAGACCCTGGTGCTGCTGGTGGCCCTGGCGACCTTCGGGCTGACGGGCCTGCTCTATGTGGTCATTCCGAAAGGCTTCTTCCCGCTGCAGGATACCGGCGTCATCCAGGCGATCTCGGAGGCGCCGCAATCGGTGTCCTATGCCGCGATGGCCAAGCGGCAGCAGGCGCTGGCGAGCGAGATCCTGAAGGATCGCGATGTCGATAGCCTGTCCTCCTTCATCGGCGTGGACGGCACCAACAGCACGCTCAACAGCGGCCGCATCCTGATCAACCTGAAGCCGCATGAGGAGCGGACATCCAACATCGCCGTGGTAATGCAGCGCCTGCAGGAGCGCACCGCCTCTCTTCCCGGCATCACACTCTACATGCAGCCGGTGCAGGACCTGACCGTCGAGGGCACGGTCAGCCGGATGCAGTATCAATTCATCCTGCAGGATGCGAGCGCCGACCAGCTCGCGGAATGGACGCCCAAGCTGGTCGACAAGCTGAAGGAGCTTCCGCAACTGGCTGATGTCGCAAGCGACATCTCGGCCCGCGGGCTCGCCGTCTTCGTCGATATCGACCGCGATCAGGCGGCGCGCTTCGGCATCACCCCGGCGACGATCGACAACGCGCTCTACGATTCCTTCGGCCAGCGCATCGTATCGACGATCTTCACCAACTCGAACCAGTACCGCGTCATCCTCGAGGCCGATCCGCAGCTCCAGAAGTCGCTGCGCTCGCTCTCGGCGATCCGTCTGCCGTCCTCGGTCGGCGGCGGTCCGGTGCCGCTCGACGTGGTCGCCAGGATTCGCGAGGGCACAGCGCCGCTCCAGGTTTCGCATCTCGGCCAGTTCCCGTCCGCCACCGTCTCGTTCAACCTGGCGCCGGGCGCTTCGCTCGGCGAGGCCGTGACCGCGATCAAGCAAGCGGAGGCGGAAATCGGCCTGCCCGAAAGCGTGGTCAGCACCTTCCAGGGCGCGGCCCAGGCTTTCCAGTCCTCGCTCTCGAACCAGATCTGGCTGATCCTGGCGGCGATCGTGACGGTCTATATCGTGCTGGGCATCCTCTATGAGAGCTTCATCCACCCGCTGACGATCCTCTCGACCCTGCCTTCGGCGGGTATCGGCGCGCTCCTGGCGCTGATGGCGGCCGGGCAGGAGCTCACCATCGTCGCGATCATCGGCATCATCCTCTTGATCGGCATCGTGAAGAAGAATGCGATCATGATGATCGACTTCGCGCTCGACGCCGAGCGGAACGAGGGCAAGACGCCGCGCGAGGCGATCTACCAGGCCTGCCTGCTGCGTTTCAGGCCGATCCTGATGACCACGATGGCGGCGGTGCTGGGTGCGCTGCCGTTGATGCTGGGAACCGGCGCAGGCTCGGAACTCAGGCATCCGCTCGGCATCTCCATCGTCGGCGGCCTGCTGGTCAGCCAGGTCCTGACCCTGTTCACGACGCCGGTGATCTATCTCTGGTTCGACCGCCTCGCGGTGCGTTTCGCCGGGCGCGAGCCCGGCATCCGCCCGGCACGAGAGACGAGCTAGGCCATGAGCCTGTCCAGCGTCTTCATCCGCCGCCCCGTCGCCACGACGCTGCTGACCGTCTGGCTGGCGGCGGCAGGCGCGGTCGCCTTTTTCCAACTGCCGGTCTCGCCGCTGCCGGAGGTCGATTTTCCGACGATCTCGGTGCAGGCCTCGTTGCCCGGCGGCAGCCCGCAGGATGTCGCGACGACGGTCGCGAGCCCGCTCGAGCGGCATCTCGGGCAGATCGCCGACGTCTCGGAGATGACCTCGTCGAGCAGCGTCGGATCGGCGCGCATCACCCTGCAATTCGGGCTCAATCGCGACATCAACGGCGCGGCGCGCGACGTGCAGGCCGCGATCAACGCTGCCCGCGCCGATCTGCCGACGAGCCTGAGGGCCAATCCGACCTATCGCAAGGTCAATCCCGCCGACGCCCCGATCCTCATCCTCACCCTGACCTCGGACACGCTGACGCGCGGGGCGCTCTACGACGCCGCCTCGACCGTGCTGGCGCAGAAATTGTCGCAGGTCGAAGGCATCGGCGAGGCTGTCGTCGGCGGCGGCTCGCTGCCGGCGGTGCGCGTCGAGCTCATTCCCCAGGCGCTCTACAAATACGGCATCGGCCTGGAGGATGTCCGCGCCGCGATCGCCAGCGCCAATGCCCATAGCCCGAAGGGCGCGATCGATGTCGGCGACCGGCGCTACCAGATTTATGCCAGCGATCAGGCGGAGAAGGCGGCGCAATACAGATCATTGACGATCGCCTATCGCAACGGTGCTCCGGTGCGCCTCTCGGATGTCGGCGAGGTGGTGGATTCCGTCGAGAACCTGCGCAATTCCGGCCTCGCCAATGGCAAGCCCAGCGTTCTCGTCATCCTGTTCAGGCAGCCGAATGCGAACATCATCGGCGTGGTCGACCGTGTGAAGGCGCTATTGCCGACCTTGCGCGCCTCCGTCTCACCGGCGATCGACATTGAGCCGGCCGTCGATCGATCGACGACGATCCGCGCTTCCCTGCACGATGTCGAGCGAACCCTGGTGATCGCGATCCTGCTCGTCATCGCCGTGGTCTTCCTGTTCCTGCGGGACTGGCGCGCGACGCTGGTTCCGATCGTGGCCGTCTCGGTGTCGCTGATCGCGACATTCGCGGCCATGTGGCTGATGGGCTACAGCCTCAACAACCTGTCGCTGATGGCGCTCACCGTCGCGACCGGCTTCGTCGTCGATGACTGCATCGTGGTGCTGGAGAACATCACGCGCCATATCGAGGACGGCATGGCGCCCCGCGATGCCGCCCTCAAGGGCGCCCAGGAGGTCGGCTTCACCGTTCTGTCGATGAGCGTGTCGCTCGTCGCCGTCTTCATCCCCATCCTGCTGATGGGCGGCATCGTCGGGCGCCTGTTTCGCGAATTCGCGATGACGACCTCGCTGGCGATCATGATCTCGTTGGCGATCTCGCTGGCGACGACGCCGATGATGTGCGCGGTGCTGCTCCGCAAGCAGACCGGCGAGCGCCATGGGCGGCTCTATCGCGGCAGCGAGCGCGTCTTCGAATGGATGCTCGATGGCTACCGGAGCAGCCTCTCTTTGGCGCTGCGTCACCCCCGCTCAATCATGCTGATATTCGCCTCGGTGGTGGGCCTGAACGTCTATCTCTACGACATCATCCCGAAAGGCTTCTTTCCGCAGCAGGATACCGGGCGGATCATCGGAGCGATCCAGGCCGACCAGAGCATCTCCTTCCAGCTCATGCAGCAGAAGCTCGCGCAGTTCGTCGCCATCGTTCGGCAGGATCCGGCTGTTGACACCACCGTGGCCTTCACCGGCGGCGGCCAGACCAATTCCGGCAGTGTCTTCATGTCGCTGAAGCCCATGGCCGAACGCAAGATCTCGGCCGACCGGGTCATCGCCCGTCTGCGGCGGGAGCTCTCGGCGGTGCCCGGCGCGACCTTGTTCCTGCAGGCCGTGCAGGACATCCGCGTCGGCGGCCGCGCCGGCAACGCGCAATATCAATATACGCTGCAGGGCTCGACCCTCGAAGAGCTCTATGAATGGGCCCCGAAGATCACGGCCGCGCTGCAGGGGCAGCCCAACCTGTCCGACGTCAACAGCGACCAGCAGAACAAGGGGCTGCAATCCAACCTGGTCGTCGATCGCGACACGGCTGCCCGCCTGGGCATCTCGATGAGCCAGATCAACAACACGCTCTATGACGCCTTCGGCCAGCGCCAGGTCTCGACGATCTTCGTCGCCCGCAACCAGTATCATGTGATCATGGAGGTCGCGCCGCGCTTCTGGCAGAATCCGGAGACGCTGAAGAACGTCTATATCAGCACCTCCGGTGGGTCGGTCGGCGGTTCGCTGGCGACCAATGCGGTCTCGGGAACCGTGGCGGCGGCGGGGCAGTCGGCATCAGTGAACTCGGCCAGTGCCAATGCCGCCCGCAACCTCGCGACGAACTCCATCGGCCAGACCGGGCGCGGCACCGCCTCGAGCGGGTCGGCCGTCAGTACCTCCAGCGAGACGATGGTGCCGCTCTCGACGCTGGCGCGGTTCGAGCCGGGCTCGACCCCCCTGTCGGTCAACCATCAGGGCCTGTTCGTCGCCAGCACCATCTCGTTCAACCTGCCGCCGGATGTCTCTTTGAGCGCGGCGGTCGAGACGATCGAGGCGACGATGAACCGCATCGGCGTGCCCGCCACGATCCGCGGCAGCTTCCAGGGCACGGCCCGGGCCTTCCAGGCCTCGCTGAGCAACCAGCCTTATCTCATCCTCGCCGCCCTGATCACGATCTACCTGGTGCTCGGCGTACTCTATGAGAGCTATGTCCACCCGCTGACGATCCTCTCGACCTTGCCGTCGGCGGGCGTGGGGGCCTTGCTCGCATTGATGGCGTTCAACACGGAGTTCAGCATCATGGCGCTCATCGGCGTCATCCTGCTGATCGGCATCGTCAAGAAGAACGCGATCATGATGATCGACTTTGCGCTCGACGCTCAGCGCACCCGCGGCCTGTCCGCTTTTGACGCGATCCATGAAGCCTGCCTGCTGCGCTTTCGGCCGATCATGATGACGACCCTGGCGGCGATGCTCGGAGCCTTGCCGCTCGCGATCGGCCTGGGGGAGGGCAGCGAACTCCGGCAGCCGCTCGGCATCGCGATCGTTGGCGGTCTCATCCTGAGCCAGATCCTGACGCTCTACACGACCCCGGTGATCTATCTCTATGCCGACCGGTTCCGCGCCTGGTGCCAGCGCCTGAAAGGCGGCAGCAAAACGCCGGCTTCACCCGGTGCTGCCTCATGAGCGAGGCTTCTTTCCAGGATCGACACGGGGGCTGCTTGCGGCCGGCCAGATGCTGTACGAAGACGATGATCGAACCCGAACCTTGCGGCCGTGAGCGGCATTCTGGTGCGGCGGACGCAAGTGCGGGTGAGGTGCGGAATGCGTGATGGTGTTGCGTTCGGGCGGGCTGCTTCCGTTCCGAAGATCGGCGTCATGCCTGGCCTCGCGCCGCTCGCCGCGCTGGTCGTGATCGGGTTGGGACTGTCCGGCTGCATTCTCGGGACTGAGCGGCCCGACGCCAATCTCGAGGTGCCGGCGAGCTACCGCGCCGCGCCGCGCGCGCCCGACAGCGCCGTGCCGGCACTCGACTGGTGGCGCGGCTTTCGCTCGAGCGAACTGACGCGCCTGATCGAAAGCGCGCAGGCCGCCAATCTCGATATCGCCGTGGCCGTGGCCCAGATCCTCCAGGCCGATGCGCAGGCCGGCATTGCGGGCGCTCCCCTGCTGCCCACGCTGACGGGGACCGGAACGGCCGAGCGCTTGCGCACGGCAAGCTCGTCGAGCAGCAGCAACGCAAGCTCGCGCTCGAGCTCGCAGTTCAACGCCGGCCTCACGGCGAGCTACATGATCGATTTCTGGGGCAAGAACCGGGCGACGCTCTATGCGGCGGAGGAGAATGCGACCGCGGCGCGCTATAATCGCGACGTGGTGGCGCTGACCGCGACCGCGACCGTCGCGAACACCTATTTCGAGCTCCTGACCGCGCAGGATCGCTTGCGCATCGCACGCCGCAACGCGGCCTCGGCCGAGCGCATCCTCGTCCTGATCAAGCAGCAATTCACCGCGGGAACCGCGTCACAGCTCGAAGTGTCGCAGCAGGAGACGCTGGTCGCGACCCAGCGGGCCTCGATTCCCCCGCTGGAAATCATCGTGCGCCAGAACAGCGCCACGCTCGCCTTGCTGGTCGCCCGGGCGCCGGCGAAGTATACGGTGGGCGGCGGAAGCCTCGCCAAACTCGCGGTGCCGCGCGTCACGCCGGGCATTCCCTCGGAATTGCTGCGCCAACGACCCGATGTCATGCAGGCGGAGGCGCAGCTCGCTGCTTCCAATTTCAGCGTCGAATCGGCACGCGCCGCCTTCTTCCCGCAGATCCAGCTGACGGCCGACACCGGCTTCCAGAGCAAGGCATTGTCGTCGCTGTTTGGACCCGGCGCGTGGTACTACACCCTCGCGGCGAGCCTGACCCAGCCGATCCTTGACGGCAATCTGCTGAAGAGCCAGCTGGAGCAGGCGCAAGGCGTCCAGCTCGAAAACCTGCAGGCCTACCGCAAGGCGGTCCTGTCGGCCTTCACCGACGTCGAGAAGGCTCTCGTCGCGCTTCAGCAGACGAGCTTGCAGGAGCGTTTGCAGGGCGAGGTCGTCGCGAGCTCCCGCCGGGCCTTCGAGGTGGCGGAAACCCAGCTGCGCGGCGGCACCGTCAACCTGGTCAGCGTGCTTCAGGTCCAGCAGACTTTCTTCACGGCCGAGGACAATCTGGCGCAGGTCCGTCTGACGCGTTTCCAGGCAGCGGTGAGCCTGTTCCAGGCTTTGGGCGGTGGCTGGACGCGGACCCCAAGGCCTGCGGAGCCGAAGCGGCTCTGAACGCTACGGCTTCAAACCGGACCGCGCGCGACGGCCCGGCCGGCATGTTATGATCCATGTGTGAACAAATGGCGGAAGTGATTGTTCCGGCATGCATTTTCGCCGTGCTTGACGAATTGAAACGCCGGCGGCGCAGCCCATCTCTCAGGATGAGGAACGCAAAGGCGCTGCGGCTTCGGTCGGAGATGCCAAATAGCGGCTGAAATTGCACACCGGGTCAGGCGTTCCCGTTTTGGAGGTAACGTCATGCGTAGTTTCATCATTGCCGCGGGCTTCGCCGCGTTGTCCTTCGTGACGCCGGCGCAAGCCAGTGCGCCCTGGGAAGCGGCCTGCGCCTACAAGATGCCTTCGGGCATTCCCGGACAGGGCTGGACCAACATCGCCGATGACTGCACGCGGCTGGTGTTCTGCCAGAAGATGGAGAATCAAGGCGCCGGGGATCTCTCCCAGATGGGCTGCTTCGGCTTCGCGCCGGAACAGACCATACCGAGCAAGCCCGGGCGCAGCCACGGCTGAACTCCACCGCACCAGGGGGAATTCCATAAGCTTTCCAGGCGGATGTCCGACCGGGTTGAACATTCACGTTGAACATCCACCTGGAGACTTTCAGTCGCCTCAAGCCTTTTTCAGTGGCCTCAGGCCTTGGGCAGCGGGAACGCCATGAACAGCGCGCCCTGTGCGGTCTTGATCTTCAGCAGGACGGCCTTCTTGCCGTCCTGAGCGGCGCTCGCGATGCCGGCCTTGACCTCGGCCGGCTGAGTGACGCTCCTGCCGGCGACTTCGAGGATCACGTCGCCCTTGCTGAGCCCTTTGCTCGCGGCCGGGCCGTTGGGATCGACGCGTGCGATCACGACGCCTTGCTCGGCTGCGCCATCGGATGACTTGGCGTGAGATGACTTGGCATGCGAGGGCTTGGCCGGAGCGAGCAGGACGCCGAGGACCGAGGCGCCGCCATGCGGCTCCTCGACAGCTTGCGCGACCTTCTCAGGCTTCAGCGGGGCGAGTACCACGTTCAGGGCCAGCTCCTTGCCGGAGCGCAGGACGGCGATCTCCGCCTTTTCGCCTGGCTTCAGCGCGCCGACACGGCGCGTCAGGTCGCGGTCGTCCTTGACGGGCTGGCCGTTGAGCTTGGTGATGACGTCGCCCGACTTGACCCCGGCATCCGCCGCAGGCGTGCCGGGCAGGGCGCTGTCGACCAGCGCTCCCGAGGCGTCGTCGAGGCCGAGGCTGTCGGCGATGTCGCGCGTCACCGGCTGGATCTGCACGCCGAGATAGCCACGCTGGACGGCGCCGCCCTGTTGAAGGGCTGCGACGACCGTCGAGACCGTGTCGGCGGGAATGGCGAAGGCCAGGCCGACGCTGCCTCCCGACGGCGAATAGATCGCGGTGTTGACGCCGACGACCTCGCCCTTGAGGTTGAAGGTCGGCCCGCCGGAATTGCCCTTGTTGATCGGGGCGTCGATCTGCAGGAAATCGTCATAGGGGCCGTTGCCGATGTCGCGGCCGCGCGCGGAGACGATGCCGGAGGTGACCGTGCCGCCGAGCCCGAACGGGTTGCCGATCGCCACGACCCAGTCGCCGACCTTCGGCGTGTCCCTGGCCAGCGAGACATAAGGGTAGTCACCCGGCGCGAGCACTTTCAGCAGCGCGAGATCGGTCTTGGGATCGGTGCCGATGACCTTGGCTTCGAGCACCTTGCCGTCTTCCGTGGTGACGGTGACGACCTTGCCGTGCTCGACGACATGGTTGTTGGTGACGACATAGCCATCAGCCGAGACGAAGAAGCCCGAGCCCTGCGCCATGCCTTGCCGGGGGGCTTGGCGATGCTGCGCGCCGCTATTCGGCTCGAGGCGCTTGAACAGCTCCCGGAGCTGCGGCGGCAGCTTGTCGAGCTCGTGGGAGACCTCGCTGCCGCTATCGGCCATGTTTTCGATCAGGACCCTTACCGAGACCACAGCGGGCTTCACGCGCTCGACCACGGGGGAAAAAGACGGCACGGCCTGCGCCTGCAGGTCCGAGGTCACGACCGCTGCGGCGCGCGCCGGATTCACATAGGCGATCATCGCGCCGCCGACGGCGCCCGAGGCGACCAGCGCCAGGGCGGCAACCGAAGCGAACAGTCGCCGGCGACGCCGATTGGGGAAGGGCTCAGCAAGATCCGACATCGGAACTCTCCGTTGGCCAGGCCGCCCCTATGCGGCCCATCCTCAAAAGCTAAGCCTTCCGAGGTGCCGGCGATCTCACCGGCGCATTACGGTTCTTTCACGTTGCGGCGGCGGCCGGATTTTGCGCTTCGCCCCGCATGGCGACTTGGCGAACAGCTAATCCCCGCCACCGCCGCCGCAACCTCCGCCATCGCCTCCACCGCTGTCACTGCTGCTATCGCTATCTGACCCGCTGCTGCCGCTGCTGTCGCTGAGGCCGTCCGTCCCGCCATCATAAGAGCTGTCGGAAAAGTCGCCGCCGCATTGCGAGCCGGCATCGCCGTTGCGGCGCAGCTGCGCGCAATCGGGATAGTAGCGATAGCCGCCCGGAATGTTCAGCTTCACGTCCAGAGCGAAAAGCAGCGGCAGCCGCGACGGGTTCGTGGGATTGATGCCATCCTCGCGGCAGCACAGGAGCCAGACACGGCGCAGGCCGGTATTGTCCTGCTTGCGGCCCTCAGCCAGAGCGACCGCCGGCGTATGGTGCAGAAACCCGCCAAAAGCCTGACGGCAGAAATCCTGATAGGCGCGGGTGTAGAGGATGAACTCGTGCCAGAGATCGTCGGCCACCTGCGAGGGCATGGCGACATAACGTTGCCCGCTGTTGAGATAGGCGAGAAAGAACTGCCGCAGGCCTTGGGCGACGAGGGCCGTCTCCTTGCGGGTAAAACTGCGATGATGATGGGCCGCGAGCTTGTCGAGCAGGCCCGGCGGCCAGCTGTAGTTGCGAATGAACTCGGCCCGCTGCAGGCGGCGATGGGCTGGCCAGATCAACAGCCCGACAACCAAAACGCCGCCCAGCGCCAGGCTCAGTGCGCCACTCAACCAAGCTGTCATCATCGCCCCCCGCCACGGCTCGCCGCGGGGGATCAGATCACGAGTGCAGGGTTGATGCATCCCTATACGGCAGGCAGCAGCGTGCCGATCCTCACAGTCTGTTTGGAAACCTCCAGAGCCCTCATCCTGAGGAGCGCTCCGCAGGAGCGCGTCTCGAAGGATGTTCCAGGAGGCGCGCGAACCATCTGGAGCATCCTTCGAGACGCCGCTGCGCGGCTCCTCAGGATGAGGGCTGAAGGATCCAAACGGTCTCTCACCGATCCGGCAAGAGTTGGAGCAGGATCGATGCAAAAAACGGGTGCCCACTTTTTCGCATCCTGCTCTTGCGCCGGGCGCTGCTGGCGCGGTGCGGCACGCGTGACTAGCTAGCGCGATGATCCACGCGCCATGCCGCGGGATGACTGAACGCGCGGAAGGATGATGTCATGACACCGGCCCTCGAATTCGGCCTCGATACCTTCGGCGATGTGACAACGGGGCCAGACGGCGTCCTGCTGTCCCATGCGGCGGTCATTCGCGATGTCGTGGCGGAAGGCGTCCTGGCCGACGAGGTTGGCGTCGATTTCTTCGGCATCGGCGAGCATCACCGCGAGGATTTCGCGGTCTCCACGCCGGAGATGGTTCTGGCGGCGATCGCGGCACGGACCAGCCGGATCAAGCTCGGCTCCGCCGTGACCGTGCTCTCTTCCGACGATCCGGTCCGCGTCTTCCAGCGCTTCGCGACGCTCGACGCCGTGGCGAAGGGGCGCGCCGAAATCATCCTTGGGCGCGGCTCCTTCACAGAATCCTTTCCGCTGTTCGGCTTCGAGCTCGACCAGTACCAGACGCTGTTCGAGGAGAAGCTCGATCTCTTCGCCGAGCTCATCGCAAGGAAGGCGGTGACGTGGAGCGGGACAACGCGTGCCTCGCTCACCGACCAGCGGGTTTTTCCGCCGATCGAGACGGGAACCCTCAAGACCTGGGTCGGTGTCGGCGGCAGCCCTGAATCCGTGGTTCGCGCGGCCAGATACGAATTGCCGATGATGCTGGCGATCATCGGCGGCGATCCCTTGCGCTTCAAACCCTATGTCGAGCTCTACAACCGCGCCTTCAGCCAGATGGGCCGGCCGGTCCAGCCCATCGGCGTGCACTCGCCCGGCTATGTCGCCGACAGCGACGCGCAGGCGCGGGAAGAGCTCTGGCCGGACTTCAAGCGCATGCGGGAAAGGATCGGTGCCGAGCGCGGCTGGGGGCCGATGAATCGCGCCGAGTTCGATCAGGAGGCCGATCGCGGCTCGCTCTATGTGGGGAGCCCAGAGACCGTGGCGCGGAAGATCGCGAACACGGTGAAAGCTCTCGGCGTTTCGCGCTTCCAGTTGAAATACAGCGCCGGCTCCCTGTCCCATGACCGGCTGATGCGCAGCATCGAGCTTTACGGCATGAAGGTCGTGCCGCTGGTGCGGGAACTCCTTGCCTGAGACGGCGCTGTCCACTTCCCCGCAGGCGCGCGGCGAGCCGTCCCGTCAGGGCTGCAGGCTTGTCCGTAACGAGGCCACGTCCTTGGCCGAGACGGCCGGCGCGGCATTGCCCCAGCTGTTTCGGACATAGGTGAGGACGGCGGCGACGTCCTGGTCGCTGAGGTTCCAGGCGAAAGAGGGCATGGCCGGTCCCGTCGATGCGGCTCTCGTGGTGCCGGCCCGGCTTCCCGCGAGCACGACGCGGATCAGCGTTGTCGGGTCGTCCGAGTTCACCAGCGGCGCTTGCGCCAGGCGCGGGAACAGCTTGGGCACGCCTGCTCCCGTCGAGACATGGCAGCCCATGCAGCGGTCGGCGAAGACCGCTTGTCCGGCCGCCATCAGCTTGTCGCTGGCGGGCAAGGGCGCTGGCGCCTTGGCCTCGCCGTTGCGACCCGCTTTGAGATAGACCGCCACGGCCTTCAGATCGGCCTCGCTCCAATGCTGCGAGGATTTCTCGACGACCTCGGCCATGGGGCCCGAGGCGATGTCGAAGCGATTGGCGCCGGTCTTCAGATACTGGACGATCTCACTTTCGCTCCAGGCGCCGATGCCCTTATGCGGGTCGGCGGTGATGTTGGGCGCGAACCAGCCCTGCAGCGTCGCGCCTTCCAAGAACTGGCCGTTCTTGTCGCCGCCGATCAGGTTCTTGGGCGTGTGGCAGGTGCCGCAATGGCCCAGCCCCTCGACGATATAGGCGCCGCGGTTCCAGTCGGGCGACTGCTTCGGATCGGGCTTGAACTCGCCTTGCGAGAAATTGAGCAGGTTCCAGCCGATCAGGCTGGCGCGGATGTTGAAGGGGAAGGGCAGCTGGTTCGGCTCGACCTTGTTCCTGGCCGGCTCCAGCGTCTGCAGATAGGCCCAGATCGCCGCGTTATCCGCAGCCGTCACCTTGGTGTAGGCGGTGAAGGGCATGGCGCCGTAAAGGTGATAGCCGCCCTTGCCGATGCCCTTCGACATCACGCTCTGGAAATCCTGGAGCGACAGGCGGCCGACCCCGGTCTCGGCATCGGGCGTGATGTTGGGGGCGACGAGATTGCCGAAGGGCGTCTGCAGCACGACGCCACCGGCAAAAGGCGGCAAGCCCGGCGCGGTATGGCAGGCGGCGCAGTCGCCCAGCGCGGCGAGGTAGCGCCCCTTCTCGACCTGCGCGAAGGCGGCGTCGCCGGTGACCTGTGCGCCGACCGGGATGGCGGCGACGATCAAGGCGGCAAAGGCGGCCCCAGTGAGCGGTTTGGCAATGGGCATCCTCATGCGCTCACCAAGGGGCCGGGATTCTTGAGATAGAGCCGGCGGATGGCGTCGGCTGCCTTGAAGGCGAGCGCACCGACGGTTCCCGTCGGGTTGTAGCCGGGGTTCTGCGGAAAGGCCGAGGCGCCGACCACGAACAGGTTGGGCACGTCCCAGCTCTGCAGGTATTTGTTGACCGCGCTCGTCTTGGGATCGGCGCCCATGACGAAGCCGCCGACCACATGCGAGGACTGGTAGGGGCCGGTGTTCCAGTGCCCGGTCATCGGATGCGGCACGAACTGGCGCGGGTTCATCGCCTTGGCGATGCCGGCGACCTTGTCGGTGCAGTATTGCGACATCTTCAGGTCGTTCTGCGAGAAGTCGAAGGTGATGCGCAGCAGCGGCCGCCCGAGCCGGTCGGTATAGGTCGGGTCGAGCGAGAGGTAGTTGGTGCGCGTCGTATAGCTCGAGGCCTCGCAGCCGATCGACATGGAGCTGAGGTAGTTCTTGACGGTCTGGCGCTTCCATTCCGAGCCCCAGAGCGGCGTGCCCGGCGGCGTCGGCCGGTAGCCGATGGGGGCTGCGCCGATCGGCGTGACGCGGATGCTGCCGCCGCCGAAGAAGCCCAGGCCGGAATGGTCGAAATTGTCGTTGTTGAAATCGTCGATCCCCATGCCGAGCGCGCCCGCGCCGATGAAGGGGTTGAAGTTCTTGTCGTCGAAGAAGAGCTGGACGCTGTTGGCGGTCTGGTAGGCGTAGTTGCGCCCGGTCGTGCCGGTCTGGGTTTCAGGGTCATAGGGTGTGCCGACGCCCGAGAGCAGCATCAACCGCACATTCTCGAAGGTGAAGGCGGTGACGATGACGAGATCGGCCGGCTGCTCCCATTCCTTGCCGGAGGTGTCGACATAGACGACGCCGGTGGCGCGCTTGCCGGTGGCGTCGAGCGTGACCCGCAGCACCTCGGAATTGGTCTGTGCCCGGAAATTGGATTTTCGCGTCAGCACCGGCAGGACGGTGGTGATCGCGCTCGCCTTGGAATAGTTGGCGCAGCCGTAATTGGTGCAGAAGCCGCAGAAGGTGCACGGCCCCATCGTGATGCCGAGGGGGTTCGTATAGGCCTCGGAGATCAGTGCCGAAGGCACCGGGAAGGGCTTGTAGCCGAGATCCTTGGCGGCCTGGGCGAACAGGGTCGGCCCATAGGGCTGGCGCATCGGGCCGGTCGGATACTCTTCAGAGCGCGGCCCCTCGAACGGATTGCCGCCCTCGCGGATCTGCCCCTTGAGGTTTCCGGCCCGGCCGGAAAGCCCGGCGAGCCGGTCGAACGCTGTGTAGAACGGCTCCATCTCGCTCCAGTCCGTGCCCCAATCTTGCAAAGTGAGCTCGCTGGGAATGGCGCCCGCGCCGTATTTCTCGGTGAGATAGGATTTGAGCCGGAATTCCTCCGGCTGGAAGCGGAAGGTGATGCCGGCCCAATGGTTGCCGGCGCCACCCGTGCCGTTGCCGGGATGGAACGAGCCCCAGCTGCGCATCGGCAGCGCCGTCTGGGACGGGTCGTTGCGGGCCGTGACGGTGTTCTGCGCGGTCTGGAGCATCAGCTCCTGGCGCTGGCTGTAGCGCAGCTCGTCGGGGGCCGATGCGATGTTGAAATCGCGCGCCGTCTCGCGCCAGGGACCGCGCTCGAAGGCGACGACCTCGAGCCCCTGGTCGGTCAATTCATTGGCGATGATCGATCCGGCCCAGCCGAGGCCGACCACGACCACATCCGTCGAGGGCAGTTTCCTGGCCATGGCTCAATCCTTCACGCGCCATTCGGACCGCCCGGCGATGCTGAGCGGGGGCAAATCGAGCTTCTGGTTATGCTTGTCGATGTAGTCGCGGTAATCGTAGCGGGCTCCGGGAAAGCCGAGCATCCTCCATGACGCCATCTCCTTGTTGCCGCCATAGATCGGGTCGGCGAAGAAGCCCTCCATGGTGTTCTGCAGGAGCTGCGCGAAGAAGGCCTTGGCGTCGATGTCCTTCAGCGTGATCGCACCGGTCTGAAGCTGCGTCAGGACCTGGTCGCGCTGCTCGGGCGGCAGATCGGCAAAAGCCTTCTGATAGGTCTCGCGGCAATGCGCCTGGAGGCCGGCGAGGCCCAGCCGGTAACGCTCGCGCGGGGCGAGCGGGAACTGGTCGCCCTGTTCGGGCGTGCCGGGCTGGAACGGCCCCTTCATGTAGAGCCGCTCGGAGGAGCCGTAGCTGCCGGCGAGCTGGCGGTCGATGAACTCGACGCAGCCCGCATCCCTGCCGCTGATGCTCAATTCGTCAGCCGGGATCAGGCGCTCGGTGATTGCGCTGAGGGCGCGAACCTCGTCGGGCGTCAGGACGTACCAGCGCCCCGAGCCCAGCGTCTGCGGCGGGCTGGCGTCGAAAGGCTTCCAGGGAGGGCTGCCTGCGATCGTCTCGCCAAGGCCTCGGCCTGTCGAACCAAGCAGCAGGGCAATCGCGGTCGAGGACAGGAACTGCCTGCGGTTCGGCTGTGGCACTCCAGATGCGCGCATGGTGAGCCTGCTCTTCGCTTGCGATCGAACGCTGCGACGCCCGAATATGCCACAGTTTGCACTGAGACCAATTCGACTGAGAGAGCCAATTGCGCGCCGCGCCATGCGCTGAGAGCATGACGCGTCAGGGATTTCCGGTTTTCCTACACTTTTATGCGTTGGCCAATGATGCCCCTGACGCTGAATTCAGCCCTGCAACAGCGCGAGCGGGATCGTGCTGAAGACCTCGGGCGGGCCGTTCTCGCGCAGGGCGAAAGTCTGGCCGACGCCGGCTGCGAGCCCCGTGCGTGTATCGGGGATCATGATGTGGACGAAGAAGACCATGTCGGCCTCCATCACCAACGGATTGCCGGAATAGATCATCGGCGGCACGTCCATCCAGGTCGGGCGATAGGTGCAGCCGAGCGCATAGCCGCAGGCCGAAAAGCGCTCCAGGCCGAAGCCGGCCGCGTCGAGCACCTTGCGGTGGATGTCGTCGAGCGTGCCGAGTTCGCGCCCGGGACGCGCGGCGTCGAGCACCTGACGCATCGCCTCGCAGGCGACCTCGTGCTGCGCCTGCTGGCGCGGGTCGAGCTGGCCCAGCACCAAAGTGTGCTCGATGCAGACATTGTAGCGGCAATAGGAGGCGCCGAGCTCGATCATGAGCTGGTCGGTCTCCTCCAGCATGCGCGGCCCGGCGACGCCGCGGCCATAGAGCGCGCGCGGACCGGAATTCACCAAAGGGCCGCCGGCCGGCATGTCGCCGCCGCCCTCCAGCATTGCCGCGACGCCGGCTGCAGTCGGCACGCTGTCGAGCACGCCGGGCCTTGCCTTCCCGGCCATGGCGAGCACGGCTGCGTCGGCAAGCTCGCCGGCGCGGCGGATATAGGCGAGCTCGGCCGGGGATTTGACCAGCCGCTGCCGGCGCACGATGTCGGAGCCGTCGACGACCTCGGCGAAACCGCTGAGCGCCGCCTCGACCTCGCGGCTATTGGCGCCGGTCAGGCCATAGGTCGCGAATTCAACGCCGATGTGCGAACCCTTCAGGCCGAGTTCCTCCAGGATCGCCTTCATCTCGAAGGCCGGCCGCGCCCCCTCGGCGTTGAGCCAGATCCTGATGTCGTCATAGAGCGAGGCGACCTGGGCCTGGCGCAGATCGGGCCGGCGGGTCAGCAGGACAGTAGGACGCTCGTCGGCGGTGATGATCCCGACCTGGAAGAAGACATAGCCGGCCGTGTCGAAGCCGGTGAGGTAGTAGTGGCTCTCCTGCGCGAAGACGAGCAGCGCCGAGAGGTTGCGCCGCTTCAGCTCCGCGCGCGTGGCGGCGAGCCGGGCATCGTGTTCGGCCTTCTCGAAGCGCAAGGTGATGGCCCGGCCGCTGCCGGTGGTGGCGGAGATCTCTTTCATCACCGTGTCTTGCATCACCAAGTCCTGCATCACCTTGTCCTGTCTCAAGGATGGATCGGGGGCGGCATCGCCTCGAGCAGCGCGCGCGTATAGGGGTGGCGCTTCTGCGCATCGAAATCGGCAGCCTCGAACAGATCGACGAGGTCGCCGCGATAGACCACGGCGATGCGGTGGGCGAGCTGGCGGACGAGATTCAGATCATGCGTGATGAACAGGCATGAGGCTTTCGATTCCGCCTGGAGATCGACGAGCAGGCGCGCCACCGCGGCCTGCACGGAGACGTCGAGCGAGGAGGTGATCTCGTCGCAGATCACCAGTTTCGGCCTCGCCGCGAAGGCGCGCGCGATCGCGACACGCTGCTTCTCGCCGCCGGACAATTGATGCGGGTAGCGCCCGGCGAAATCGGCCGGCAGCCTGACCTGCGCCAGCAACTCGGCGACGCGCGCCTCAATGCCGCTGCCCCTAGCGAGGCCATAGAGCTTCAGGGGGCGCGCGATGATCTCGCCGACGCGTTGACGCGGGTTGAGGGAGGCGTCCGGGTTCTGGAAGATGATCTGCGCCGCGCGCCGGTAGCTGCGGCTGATCGCGCTGCGCTCCTGGACGACATGATCGTCGAAACTGATCGTACCGTTGAAATCGGCGATGCCGGCGATGGCCCGCGCGATGGTCGATTTGCCGGAACCGGATTCGCCTACGATGCCAAGGATCTCGCCTTCGCGGACATCGATATCGATCTTGCGCGCGCCTTCGACGGCGGCCTCGCCACGCCCCATCAGCTTTTGCAGCAGGGAGCGGCCGCCATAGCGTACGGTCAGGTCCTGCGTCGCAAGCACGGTCGGGGCCGCAATGTCGGGCGCCGGGCCGGAGAGCCTGATGTCGGGGCGCGGCGCCGCCGCAATCAGCGCGCGGGTGTAGTCGTGCTGCGGATTGCGGAAGAGCGTCGCGGTCGCACCGCGCTCGACGATCTCGCCGCGATGGATCACAGCCACGTCATGGGCGATGCGCGAGACCAGCGCGAGGTCATGCGAGATATAGAGCGCGGCGACCCCGGTATCCTCCTGAAGCGTCTGGAAGATGTCGAGGATCTGGCGCGAGGTGATGGTGTCGAGCGCCGTCGTCGGCTCGTCGAACAGGATGCATTCGGGGTCGCAGGCGAAGGCGGTCGCGATCACGACGCGCTGCTTCTCGCCGCCCGAAGCCTCATGCGGATAGCGCTTCATCATCGCCGCCGGACGGGTGATGCCGGTGCGCGCGAGCAAAGCCTCGCCCTCGCTGAAGGCCTGCGCCTTGCTCATCTTGCGGTGGCGGATCAGGGTCTCGGCAAGCTGTTCGCCCAGCGTCAGCGTCGGGTTCAGCGAGGTGCTCGGGTCCTGGAACACCATGCCGATGCGCGCCCCGCGAATATCGGCGATCTGGCTTTTTGAGGTGGCGCGCAGGCTCTCGCCGGCCAGCAGCAGGTCGCCGCCGAGTTCGCGCGCATTGCGCGGCAGATAGCGCATGATCGCCCAGGCGAGCGAGGTCTTGCCAGAACCGGACTCGCCGACCAGGCCGAGCGTCTTGCCGCGCGGAATGCTGATGTCGATGGATTTCAGCGCCTGGACCAGGCCGCCCGGCGTCTCATAGGCCAGCGAATAAGCGCGCGCCTCCAGGGCAGGGCGGGCGTCGGGGCGCGCGGAGGCAATGGCTGTGTTCTGCGTCACGCCGTCACCGCCGCCCGCGCGGGTCGGTGAGATCGCGCAAGGCGTCCCCGAGCAGGTTGAAGCCGAGCGCCGCGAGCGCGATGGCGACGCCGGGCGCCGCGACGCAGATCGGGTTGCGGAACATGTATTGCCGCGCCTCGGCGATCATCAGGCCCCATTCGGTCGAGGGTGGCTGGGCGCCGAGCCCGAGGAAGCCCAGCGTCGCCCCGAGCATGATCGCGAAGGAGACCCGGATCGTCGCCTCGACGATGATCGGGGCGATGGTGTTGGGCATGATCTCGCAGGCGATGACATAGGCGGGGGACTCGCCGCGCGCCTGCGCCGCCAGCACGAATTCGCGGGTGCGCACCGAAAGCACCGTGCTGCGCGCGATCCGCGCCAGCCCCGGCATGAAGGCGATGGCGACCGCGAGCATGGCGTGGCCCGAGCCGCCGCCCAGCACCGTGACGATCAGCAAGGTGAAGAGCAGGTCCGGCACGGCGAGCAGCCCGTCGAGCAGGCGCATGATCAGGCTGTCGACAGCACCCCCGATCGCTCCCGCGATCAGGCCGATCGCGCCGCCGGCTGCAACGCCGGCCATGGTCGCGCCAAGCCCGAACAGGATGGTCGAGCGGGCGCCAGTGAGAATGCGCGAGAGGATATCGCGGCCGAACTGGTCCGTGCCGAGCCAGTACGCGACTGAGGGCCCCTGGAGCCGCGACAGCGGGTGGAATTGCTGAGGGTCATAGGGCGCGATCAGCGGGCCGAAGATCGTCATCACGGCGATGATCGCCAGAAGCACGGCGCCTGCCAGCCCCGTCGGATGTCGCAGCAGCTCACGCATAGCGCACCCGCGGGTCGAGCCTGGCGATGACGATATCGGAGACGAGGTTGGAGAGTGCGTAGGTGAAGGCGAGCACCAGCGTCGCCGCCTGGATCACCGGCAGGTCGCGGTTCTGCAGCGCGTAGATGATCAGTCGCCCCAGTCCCGGCCAGGCGAAAACCTCCTCGACCACGAGAATGCCGCCGAGCAGATAGCCGATATCGAGCGAGATCACCGCAACCGCTGGCGCCATGGCGTTGCGCAGCGCATGGCGCAGCACGACCGAGCGCTCGGACAGACCTTTCAGGCGCGCGGCGCGGATATAGTCGCTCGACAGAACGTCGGACATCTCACTGCGCACCTGCCGGGCGATGTGTGCGGTCAGGATCAGGGAGAGCGTCGCTGCGGGCAGGACGACATGCGACAGCGCCGCCCCGATGCCTTCCGAAAGCGGCGCGAAGCCGCCGGCCGGGAGGAACCCGCGATCGGGGCCGGCGAGGAAAACCAGGAGCAGGGTCGCCGTGACGAATTCGGGCACCGCCGTCCCGACATAGGCGAAGAGGCCGATGACGAGATCGACGATCGTGCCGCGCTTCAGCGCGGCCAGAATGCCGAGCGGAATGGCGATCAGGGTCACGGTTGCAAGTGAGGCCAAAGCGAGCGCCGCCGAGCGCCAGAACGCTTCGCCGATCAATGCCGCAACCGGCTGCGACAGGCGCATCGAGACGCCCCAGTCGCCACTCAGCATGCCGGAGAACCAGCGCCAGTACTGGATATACCAGGGCTGATCGAGGCCGAGCTTCAACTCCAGCGCCTGCAGCTGCGCGGGCGTGGCGTATTCGCCCAGGATCATCACTGCCGCGTTGCCGGGCAGGATCTGCGTGATCGAGAACACGGTCAGCGAGACGATCAGCAGAACGATGAGGATCGCGGCGAGCCGTCTGAGAAGATACGCCGCGCTCATGGCCGCATCACGCCTTGTCGAGCCAGACGTTCTCGACGAAGAAATAGCGCGCGAGCGGGTGGCCGACCCAGTTTTTCACATAGGAGCGGTTGGCCGTCAGCACATCCTGGAAGAAGGGGATGATGCTGGGCACGTCGCGCACCATCAGCGCCTGGGCCTCAGCGTAGATCTTGCGGCGCTCGGCGTCGTCGATCGTGGCGCGGCCCTTGGCGACGAGCGCATCGAATTCCTTGCTGTTCCAGGCGGTGTCGGCGAAGGCGGCGTCGGTCGTGAACAGCAGGGTGAAGGCCTGGTCCTCGGTCGATTGCATGCCCCAATAGCCGATATAGAACTGCCCCTTCATCCAGACATTGGCGAGATAGGTGTCGTGCGGCATGGTCTGCACGTCGATGTCGAAGCCGGCGGGCTTGGCCATTTCCTTGATCGCGATGCCGACCTGCGAGCGGATTGCCGGCCGGTTCGAGCAGATCAGCGGGATCTTGAGCCCGTTCGGGTAGCCGGCTTCCGCGAGCAGCTTTTTGGCTGCGGTGGGGTCGTATTTCGGCGCCGTTGTCTCGAGCAGGTAGCGATAGCCGGGCGAGATGACATTGTCGCCGGCGGGCCGGCCGTAGCCCTCCAGGATGATGTCGACCAGCGTGGGTCGATCGACCGCCATCGCCATTGCCCGGCGCACGCGGACATCGTCGAAGGGCTTCTGGTCCTGCCGCATCACGACATTGACGAAGCGCCCCGACGGTGTGCGCACGCCGACGCTGCCGGGCGCGGTCGAGATGCGCTTGAAGTCGGCCTGCTGCACCTCGAGCATCGCATCGACGGCACCCGAGAGATAGTTCTGCGTCTCGGCCGCGAGATCGGGGAAGAGATGCATCTCGACCGCGTCGAGATGGGGCTTGCCGGGCTGATGATAGGCCGGGTTCTTCACCAGCTTCAGCATGCGGGCGCTGTCGAAGCTCTCCTGCTTGAACGGGCCGGTGCCGTTGGCCTTGGTGTCGAGCGCAGTCAGCGGGCCTTTCAGCGTCTCGGCCGAGACAATCCGCGCATTGGCATGGGCGAGCGAGATCGGCAGGTCGGCATAAGACGAGTTGAGCGTGAATTTCACCGTCAGCGGATCGACCGCCGCGACGTCGCCGATCATGCTCAGCACCGTGCGGGCGGGCGAGGCGCTCTTGGGGTCCTGGATCGTCTTGATCGTGGCGACGACGTCCTCGGCGGTGAAGGGCTTGCCGTCATGGAAGCTGACGTTCGGCCTGAGCTTGAAGATGAAGCTCTTCGCATCGGCGTCGGCGCTCCATTCGAGCGCGAGATCGGGCTGCGCCCGCATGTCGGGGCCCATCCGGGTCAGGCCGGAATAGAGCATGTCGACAGCGAGATACTCGGCCGGGCCGGAGATCTGCAGCACGTTCAGCGAGGCGACGCGGGTCGGATGGCTGATCTTCAGCGTGCCACCGCTCTTGGGCGTGCCACCGGTCTTGGGAGCGCCTTGCGCGTAGGAGAGATCGGGCAGGGCGGTCGCTGCGGCGAGGCCCGCGAGAGCGCTGCGGCGTGTGATCGGAAGCTGCGTCATGGGTCTTCCCCTCAGAGGACTTCGGTGAGAGCGTCGGGCAGGCCGGTCAGGATCTCGGGCGCGCCCTCGGTGACGAGCAGTGTATGGCCGACGCCCATGGCGTAGCCGGTGTCGCTGTCGCCGATCATGACGTGGTAGAACAGTGTCATGCCGGGCTGGCAGATGGTCGGATTGCCGGAATAGATCATCGGCGGCACATCCATGCTGGTCGGCGCCCAGGTGCAGCCGACCGAGTAGCCCGTCGCGCCGAAACGGTGCGCCGCGAAACCGCCCTTGTCGAGGCCGTCGGCATGGACGTCGAAGATCTCGCCCAGGGTGGTGCCGGGCCGCGCGATCTCGGTCATGCGGTCCATCGTGGTCCGCGCCGTCTCGTACATGTGCTTCTGCTGGTCGCTGGCGCGGCCCATCAGGATCGTCCACTCGGTCTTGCAGCAATAGCGGCGATAGGCGACCGGGTATTCGACGATGATCTGATCGATGGGCTCCAGCCGGCGCGGCATGGAGACGCCGCGGCCATAGACCGCGCGCTGGCCGGAATTGAACAAAGGCGCATTGGGCGGCATGTCGCCGCCACCTTCGAGCACGACCTTGAGATAGGCCGCCGTCAGCGAGGAATCCATCACGCCGGGCCTGGCGGTCTCGATCACCACTTCGAGCGATGTGTCGAGCAGCTTGCCGGCCAGGCGCATGTAGTCGATCTCGGCCGGCGATTTCACCAGGCGCAATTTGCGGATCAGGTGGTCGTCATTGTCGAGCTTGCAGAAGCCGTCGAGCGTCTTCTGCAGCCGCCAGAGATTCCAGCCGGTCAGGCCATGGGTGTTGAGCTCGACGGCGATGTTGGCGCCTTTGAGCCCGAGCTCTTCGAGGATGCCCTTGAGATCGCGCGCCGGATTGGCGTCCTCGGCGTCCCACCAGATCCGGATGTCCTCCATCGTCGAGGTCTGGCGCGCCTGGAGCAGGTCGGGGCGGCGCGTCAGCAGCACGATGGGGCGCTCGTCGGCCGTCACCACCGAGCACTGGAAGAAGACCGAGCCGCCGGTGTCGTAGCCGGTCAGCCAATAATGGCTCTCCTGGGCGAAGACGAGCATGGCGTCGAAGCCGCGCGCCTTCAGGGTCTGCCGCAGGCGGCCCTGGCGCTCGAGGTGTTCCTCACGCGAAAAAGGCAAGGTGGGGGCGCCGGTAAATGCCATATCCGTCTCCGCCGCAAGATCGTCAGGGCAAGATAGTCAGAGGTCACCGATGAAGCTTGCTTGCAGTCACGCTACGAGGTGGTATACCACTCGTCAACCATTGGAATGCACAGAGCTTGGACACATCTGCACAGAAAGCGGTCTCGGCCGCCAATCGCTCCCGCAAAACCGCCAAGGCACAGGAATCCGCCGGCGCCTTCGCCGAGCCGGAGAAAAGCCTGGCCGCCCAGGCCTATGAGGCCGTGCTCGACATGATCATGTCGGGGGAGGCCAAGCCCGGCGCCTTCTTCACCGAACGCAGGCTGGCCGAACAGCTCGCCATGTCGCGCACGCCGCTGCGCGATGCGCTGCTGATCCTGGAGAGCGAGGGGCTGATCGTGCGCCTGGGTGCGCGCGGCGTGCAGGTCGCGACCATGCGCATCGAGGAGTTCGCCGAGAATCTCGGCGTGCGCCGCCTGCTCGAGCCGGAAGCCGCGCGCATCGCCGCCGGCCGTGTCGCGCCGGATCTGCTGGCGACGCTGCGAGGGCGTTTCGAGGCGCTGCTGACCCATTCGCAAGCCGGCGAAACGCCTGATCGCACCGAGGTCCGTGGCGCCGACGACATGCTGCACAGCGCCATAGCCGATGCGGCCGGCAATTCCAGGCTTGCCGCGATCGTGCGCAATCTGCGCCGGCAGACATTGATGTTCGACCTGCGCAGCCTGCCCGAACGCTTCACCGATACCTGCCGCGAACATCTCGCAATCGTCCAAGCGCTCGACGAGGGCGAGGGCGAGGAGGCGGCGCAAGCGATGCGCGACCATCTCGATGCCGTGCGCGCCAGCATCGTCGCGCGATTGGCGCGCCTGTGACAGCTCTGCAATCGGGACTGCCATCGCTGCCGCCCGAGCCCGATATCGCGCTTGCGCAGCGGCTATTCGATGAGCTGAGCGCCAGGACAGGCGGTGTTGGAGGCATCACGCGCGCCTCCTACGGTCCCGGCGAGGCGATCGCCCATGACATCATCGCGCGCGAGGCCGGGCGTCTTGGGCTAGCGCTGCGGCGCGATCCGGCGCTCAACCTCTATGCGACCTTGCGCGGCAGCACGCGAGAGCCCGCGATCATGATCGGCTCGCATCTCGACTCCGTGCCGAATGGCGGCAATTTCGACGGCGCCGCCGGCGTCCTCGCCGGCCTTGCCGTCGTCGCCGGGATCGTCCGGGCGGGAATAGAGCCGCCGCGGGACATCGTCCTGGTCGTAATCCGGGCCGAGGAAAGTGCCTGGTTCAATGCCTCCTATATAGGCAGCCGCGCCGCGTTCGGAGCGCTCGCGGTGGCTGAGCTCGATCAGGTCAGGCGCAGCGACGACGATCGCAGCCTGGGGGACCACATGCTGGAGGCCGGTGCGGATCTCGACGCTTTGCGCGTGGGAGAGGGCGTCCTCGCCCCTGCGGAGATCGGGGCTTTCATCGAGCCGCATATCGAGCAGGGACCTGTCCTGCTGGCGCAGGGAGCGCCGGTTGCGATCGTCACCGGCATCCGGGGCTCGGCGCGGTTTCGCCATGTCGTCTGCCGGGGCGAATATGCCCATTCCGGCGCCACGCCGCGCGCCTTACGACGGGATGCCGCCTTGGCCGCAGCCGAGCTCACGCTCAGGCTCGATCAGCTCTGGCGCGATCTGGAAGCCGAGGGCGAAGACCTCACGATCACCGTCGGGCAATTTGCGACCGATCCGGCCGAGCACGCCTTCAGCAAGGTCGCCGGGCGCGTGGACCTTTCGATCGACCTGCGCAGCCGCTCACCCGCCTTGCTGGCGCGCGCGCCCGATCTGATGCGCGACATCGCGATGCAGATTGCTCGGCAGCGCGGCGTCTCGATCGATCTTGGGCCGCTTTCGGGCACCGAGCCTGCCTCGATGGATCAGCGCCTCGCCATGCGCCTGACAGGAATGGCCGAGGCGGAGGGGCTCGCCGTTCCGCAGATGGCCTGCGGAGCCGGCCATGACGCGGCGATCTTCGCCAATCACGGCGTGCCGACCGCGATGATCTTCATCCGCAACGCGCATGGCAGCCATAATCCGCGTGAATCGATGGAGATTCAGGATCTCGCTGTTGCAGCGCGCATCCTGATGCGGTTTTGCCTTGAACCGGGCAGCATCAGTGCATGACAATTGCCGAGGCTCCCAGCCGGACGTCGTGTGGCGTGGTGTGGCCGGTAGGTATTGCGAGAAACGAATGACGATCGAGACCTTGCCCCGTCCCCGCCTGCTGCGCTGCGGAGACGCTGCCATCTCGGTCGAATTCGGGGATGCGATCGATCCTGCCATCAATGCGCGCGTGCTGGCGCTCGATGCGGCGCTCGCTGCCGAGCCGCAGCCCGGCCTGCTCGAGACCGTGCCGACCTATCGCTCGCTCCTGATCCATCTCGACCCGCTCCACATCGATGTCCCGGCCTTGTCGGAGCGCATTCTCGCTCTCAGCGAGAAGCCGGTCGCGGCAGGCGGCAAGGTGCGGCGCTGGCGCGTGCCGGTCGTCTATGGCGGCGATTTCGGCATGGACCTTGATGATCTTGCGGCGCGCCATGGCATCAGCGGGGAGACGCTGGTCGCGCGCCACGCGGCCGCGACCTATGTCGTCGCGATGATCGGCTTCATGCCGGGCTTTGCCTATCTCAGCGGGCTCGACCCGGCGCTCGCCACCCCGCGCCGGCTCGAGCCGCGCATGAAGACGCCGGCGCAGTCGGTCTCCATCGGCGGGGCGCAGGGCGCCATCTCCACCGTCGAGGGGCCGAGCGGCTGGCATATGCTCGGCCGAACGCCGGCACGCGGCTTCATGCCGGGGCGAGATCCGGTCTTCACTTACGCGCCGGGCGATGAAATTCGCTTCGAGCGGATTGCTCCCGATGAATGGGCCGGGCTCGATGCGCTGGCAGCTTCCGGAGCCCCCGTCGCCCGCTGCGAGGCGCCATGAGCGCGCTCGTCGTCAAGGCCTGTGGTCCCGCGACCTCGATCCAGGATCGCGGCCGCTTCGGCTATCAGCGCTTCGGCGTCTCGCCGGCGGGCGCGATGGATCGTTTTCATCTGGCTGCGGCTAACCTGCTCGTGGCGGCCGAGGCCGGGGCCGCGGCGCTGGAACTCGGCCCGGGCGGAGTCCGTTTGACGGCCGAGGGCGACATCACGATCGCGCTTGCCGGTCCGGCCTGCACGCTGGAGGTGGAGGGCCGCCAGATCGCCCCCTTCACGGCGGTGCGCGTCACTGACGGCGGCACGGTCTTGGCGCGCCCCGCGCCGGGCGCAGCCTACGCCTATCTCGGGGTCGAGGGTGGCATCGCGACTGCGCCGGACATGGGCAGCCAATCGATGCATCGCCGCTCCGGCATCGGGGGCGGGCCGCTCACGGTCGGCGCCCGCATTCCGGCAACTGGGGGAGGGGCGACGCTATACTGCCTGCCGGAGCTTCCGGGCGGGGAGATGGGGCCGATCCGCATCCTGCCCGGCCCGCAGGACGATCATTTCAGCGACGAGGCTTTGGCGATCCTGACCGGCGCCGGTTACCGCCTCAGCGGGCAGGCCGACCGGATGGGCGTGCGCCTGGACGGGCCGACGCTGCCCCATCGCGGCGGCTACAACATCGTCTCGGACGGCATCGTCGACGGCTCGATCCAGGTGCCGGGCGACGGCCGGCCGATCGTGCTGCTGCGCGACCGCCAGACCACTGGCGGCTACCCCAAGATCGCGACCATCATCAGCGCCGATATCGGCCGCTTCGCGCAGATTCCGCCGGGTGAACCCGTGCGTTTCGAGATCGTGACCTTCGAGCAGGCAATCGAGGCGGCGCGCCGGCTTCAGACGCTGGTCGATGGGCTGGTCTCCGCGCTCGCCCCAGTGGCCGCGCCACTGACGAGCGAAAGGCTGCTCGGGCTCAACCTGATCGGCGGCGTCACCAGCGCGACGGAAGCGGTCGGCGTTTGAGGGTCAGGATGCGGTGTAGCGCGCCACCGTCACGCCCGCCGCTTCGAGTTGGTTGCGCAGCTTGCGGGCAAGCGCGACGGCATGGGGATTGTCGCCATGCACGCAGATCGAATCGATGCCGACCTTGAGCGTCTTGCCGGTCACCGACACCACCGCGCCGGCATCGAGCATGCGCATGACATGTCGGCACGCCTCCTCGGGATCGTGGATCACCGCGCCGGGCTTGGCGCGATCCGTCAGGTTGAAGCTGTCATCATAGGTCCGGTCGGCATAGATCTCCCGGAAATAGGCCAGGCCGAGCTTTTCGGCCGCCCGTTCCGTCGCCATCCCCGGCATCACCAGGAAGAGCGCGTCGGGGTCGGCTGCCTTGATGCCGCGCGCGACGGCGAGCGCCAGCGCGTCGTCGTCATTGCAGATGTTGCCGAGCGCGCCATGCGTCTTCACATGGGTCATCGGATAGCCTGTCAATGCCGCGACGGCCTTGAACGCGCCGACCTGATAGGCGACGAGGTTCTCGACCTCCCGCTCGGTCAGGCCGGGCAGGCGGCGTCGGCCGAAGCCGATCAGATCGGCAAAGCCGGGATGGGCGCCGATCGCGACATGCTTGTCGCGCGCGAGCTCGGCGGTTTTGCGCATGATCTCGGGATCGCCGGCATGAAAACCGCATGCGACATTGGCCGTGGTGACGATGTCGAACATCGCCGCATCGTCTCCCATGGTCCAGGGACCGAAGCTTTCGCCGACATCCGCGTTGAGATCTATGTTCATTCGAGATCCTGAAGCGTTGAAACCGACCCCTTGGAACCGCAGGGCCAGTGGCATGGGCCGCAAGGCGGCTGGCCTGGGGACGTTCTAGTGGAGCGCGCGGCCAGCTGCCAGCCTGTGCCACGAGACGGCCGTGATCCAGCTCTGGCATCGATGCCCGCGAATTGAGGCCGGGAATCTTAGGATTTATTCAACTTTGAAGGCAGATGCTCTCCGGGAGGCTTCGACAGGAGCCATAGTTATCTGAGCTGGGTTGAACCCGGCTCTGAGCCGGGTGTGTCCTATGTCCAGAAGCACAAATCATGGCGCTGAGGCAGAACGGCTCCCAAAAGATAAGGATACGATGAATGCCCAATTGGTAGCGGCGCTCTACGCCACGCCCGGGCCTATTCTTATCGGTTCGATCACGGTTACCCTCGTCATGCTGGGAGCGGGCCTGCTCGCCGGCCATGATCCCGTATTCTATGGCCTGGCCGTCCTGATGGCTTGCCTCGGATTATTCCGGTTCGCTTCCCACAGACTCTATGAGCGGGCTCAAGCCGTAGCTGGCGCAGCGTTCGATGCGGCCCGTTTCGAGCGCTTTGCGATGATCGGGGCTTGGGGAACGGCCGCTCTTATTGCCGGATTCAGCTGCTACGCCCTGTGGCGCTATCCGAGCCAGCCGGTTGCCGTTCTGGCGATCGCGCAATCGATCGGTTATCTGGCGGGGATATCGGGGCGCAACACCTCGCGCCCCCTGATCACGAAGATCCAGGTCCTGATCTCCGGTGCGCCCTTCACCTATGCCTTGGCTGCGACCTTGGAGCCGGCCTATATCCTGATCGCGCTGACGGTCGCGCTGACGACGATTTTGACCTTCTCCAGCACGCAGATCATTCACGAAATGTTCGTGTCCCGCCATCGCACGATGGAGGAGCTCGAGATCCTGGCCAATCGCGATACGCTGACGAATCTGGACAACCGGCGCTCGATTCTGCTCAAGATCGAGAACCAGCTGGCACGCAAGCAAGATACCGCGCTCCTCTCCATCGATGTCGATGATTTCAAGAGCATCAACGACACCTATGGGCATGATGTCGGGGACGCTTTGCTGCTCTCGATCAGCGAGACCCTGGCGTCTTGCCTTGGCTCTGGCGATATCGCCGCGCGGATGGGGGGCGACGAGTTCATGGTCGCCACGTCGCGCGGGAGCACTGAGGCGGTCGAGCTCGCGCGCCGCATCCTGATGCGGATCGGTTCCCAGAGGCGGATTAAGGGGCGCAGCATCGCCGCGACCGTCAGCGTCGGCGTCGTCGTTGCCGAGGCTGGCCTGGCTGTCGAACAGGCCCTCAAGCGCGCCGACATCGCGCTCTACAAGGCCAAGTCGGATGGCCGGAACCATCTGGTCGTCTATACGCCGGAGCTGAGCGTCGAGCACGATGAGCACCTGGCCTTCGAGGTCGATCTACGGGACGCGCTCCGCGCCGGGCAATTCCAGCTCGTCTACCAGCCGATCTACAACCCGCGCTCGGGCAGCGTCACGCTGGTCGAGGCGCTGCTGCGCTGGGATCATCCGCGGCGCGGGGTGGTCAGCCCCGCGACCTTCGTTCCCGTGGCCGAGCGCACCGGGTTGATCAAGGTGCTGGGCACATGGGCGATCGAAACCGCAGTGCGCGCCGCCCTGGCCTGGCCGCGCAATGTCGGCGTCAGCGTCAACGTCTCCGCGCGGCAGTTCGAGAGCGATCACGACCTCGTCGCGATCGTCGCCGCCATCCTGCGCAAATCGGGCCTGCCGCCGCGCCGTCTGACGCTCGAGATCACCGAATCGACGCTCATCGAGGACGCGCCGCACATCATCGAGAGCTTGAAAAAGCTGCGAGCCATGGGCGTCAGGATCGCGCTCGACGATTTCGGGACCGGATATTCGTCCCTGAGCTATCTGGCCAAGCTGCCGATCGACATCATCAAGATCGACAAGAGCTTCAGCCATGAGATCGATTCGTCGGTCAAGGTGAACGCGCTGATGACCGCGATCACCGACCTGGCTCATAAGCTTGGGTTGTCGATCATCGTCGAAGGCATCGAGACGGCGGCGCAGCTTGCCGTGATGCGCCAATTCAGCTTGCATGGGATACAGGGATACATTCTCGCGAAACCGATGTCCGACGAGGCTTTGCTCGCCATTATCAAGGATCGCGTGGCCTCCGACAGGATGAGCCTTGTCGGGAACCTCACGGCGCCTGCTGCGGTTGCCGTGAGGAAGCGGCCAGAAGTTGCTTGAGCGCGTCCCCGCGGTAATAGAGCCGGAACGAGAGCGGGGCGCCATGCAGAGGCCGAACTATCCAAGCGGCAAAGACCTGCTTGGCGCCGATTCGGTGTCGCGCGACGATCTCGACGATATCTTCGCGCGCGCCGAGCGCTTCCTGGCGGAAGAGACTGAAGAGGATGCGCCTGGCGACCAGCCGGCCCGGCTTCATCTCATGAGGCGGCGGCCAAAGGTGATCGCGACCCTGTTCGACCAGCGCAGCACGCGGACGCGGCTGGGCTTTCAGGCCGCGGCCTTGCGCCTTGGGCATCAATCGCTCGACGTCTACGATACCGATCGCAGCCGGATGGGCAGCGCGACAGGGGAAACGCTCGACGATCATATCCGCACCGTGGAGGCCTATAGCGACCTGATCGTGGTGCGCTCGCATACCGAGAGCCTGCCGTATCAGATCGGGCGACTGAGCTACCTGCCGGTCGTCAATGCCGGCAACGGCGCCGACGAGCACCCGACCCAGGCTTTGATCGATCTCTTCGCCATCCACAAATTGCGCGGGGACGTCAAAGACCTGTCGATTGCCTTGTCGAGCGATACGCGTGCGCGCTTTGCCCTGTCCTTCGTCAAAATGCTGCGCCTCTCGCCGCCCCGGCGTTTCACGCTTTGCTCCCTGCCGGACGTGCCGATCAACCCGCCGATGCGCGAAGCGATCGCGCTGCTGGCGAGCCTGGGCTGCAAGGTCTCCTTCGTTCATGACGTCAGGGACACCCTGGACCATGACGTCTTGATCATTCAGATGCAGGACATGAGTCGCTTCGCGCACGCGTCTCTGGGCAGCGAGGCCATCGACAAGGAAGCCGAGACCGAACCCTTCACGCTGACCGCCAAGAAAATCCTCGATGCGAAATCCGACACCCTGATCCTGAACCCCCTGCCGCGCTTCTCCGAGCTCGACGTGTCATGCGACGCGCTGCCGAATGCGGGTTATTTTCGACAGGTCAAATTGTCCTTGCCGGTGAGGATGGCCATCCTGGAGCGAATGCTTCTGGGTATTCCATGGACTGGTTGAAGCGCCGTTTCCTGGTATTCTCGGGTTGGATGCTGGCCTATTTCCTGGCCTATATCGCTGTCGCGATAGCCATTCGCTATCTCTCGCATTCCTTCCGCATCGTCGAGATCGCGGCGATCCGCTCCGCCGGCTCACTCATCCTTGCCGGATTCTTCGTCTTCAGAAGCAAAGCAGCCCTGCACCAACTGGCTGGCATGCAGTTCGGCTATCACGTCCAGCGCAGCCTGATTCACCTGATCGGGTCGTTGGCGTTGATCTGGAGCCTGGCCAATCTTCCCCTGGGCTTCATCGCGACGATCGAGTTCTCGGGGCCTCTCTTCGCGGCGATGCTGGGCCTCGTCGTCGCGGGCTTGATCCCGGGGGCCGTCGCTTGCCTGGGACTGTCGCTTATCGCCGTCGGCAGCGCCTATCTGCTGTTCTCGCAGGGCGTGTCGCATGATCCACGCCTGCTGATCCCGGTCGGTGCAGTCGCCCTGCTGACGATCACGAATTTGATGCTGGCCCGGCTGGCCGAGAGCAAGAGCGTTGTCCTGATCGTGTTCGTCATGCATGCCGTGCAGCTACCGGTTTATCTCTGTGCGCTCTTCATCGGCCTCGACGTGGGGGGAGCTACTCTGCCGCGCGACGTCCATATCGAGGACGTGCTCGGCGTTTCGCTGGCGGTTGCTGTGCTGATGCTTGCCGGCTTCGTCACGCAGACGGCGCTGGCGAATGCGTCGCGTCATGGCTCCGCACTGCAACTCTGCGCCGCCGATACGCTGCGCGTGCCGTTCCTGACGCTCATCGGCTATGTCGTCTTCAAGGAGATGCTGAGCGAGAGCATCGTCCTGCCCGGATTGCTCGTCGTGGCGGGAGCGATCATCACCAGCCTGCCGCACCCGCGCGCTCGAAGCCAGGCGAGCTAGAGGCCGTTGGCACGCGCGCAAGAGTGAGCCGCCGCCATGTCACATTCTTGACATGGCGCCGCCGCCGCCGTCATGGTGCGCCCGTTCCCAGGGGGGCCTCGCTAGGAGGCTGAGATTCCGCCCGCTCGAACCCGTTTCGAGCAACGCGGTGACCCTCCGAACCTGATCCGGCTCATACCGGCGTAGGGATGCGGGACATAGGGCGGCAAGTCGCTCCTTTTCCATGCTCGCGCCATTGGCCGGACAGCGGGTCGCAGATCGGAAACGTGCCGGATTGCGCCTTGATGTCTGGGAAGGTGTGCATGGACGTGACGGAAGCGCAGATCATTGCGGCCCTGCTCGAGTTCTTCGACAGGGAACAAGCGACGGACGAGGATTTCGACCGGCTGGCGCTGCGCATCTTCGCCTACCAGTTCGAGAACAATCAGCCCTATCGCCGCTTCGCCGCGGCGCGAGGCAGGACGCCGCTTGCCGTCCGGAGCTGGCGCGACATTCCCGCTGTTCCGATCGACGCTTTCAAGGATCTGACGCTGAGCTGCCGCCCCACGGAGGGGATCGAGCACGTCTTCATGACGAGCGGCACGACCCGTGGCGGGCAGCGAGGACGCAGCTATCACCCGACGCTGGCTGTCTATGACCGTTCGATGATCCTGAATTTCCGGCAGCGCTTCATGCAAGGCTTGGACAGGATGCAGGGGCAGGATCGGATCCGCATGGGCATTCTGTTCCCCGACGAGCAGGCGATGCCGAATTCCTCGCTGGCGCATTATCTTGCTTTGGCGCGGCGCGAATGCGGGACGCCCGACAGCGAAGGCTTCATCGACGAGGCAGGCCTCGCCACCGCGCGCCTGCTTGCGGCCATGGCGCATGCCGAGGCGAGGGGCGAGCCCTATGCGCTGCTGGGCGCCAGCTACAGCTTCGTGCATCTGCTCGACGAATTGCAGCGGCAGGGCCGGCGCTTTGCGCTGCCGCCGGGCAGCCGGATCCTCGACACTGGCGGCTTCAAGGGGCAGTCGCGCGAATTGGCGGCGGACGAGTTCTACGACGCGCTCTCGGCTGGGCTCGGCGTGCCCCGGGAGCGCTGCATCAACATGTACGGCATGACCGAGCTCAGCACTCAATTTTACGATTGGGGCAATGAGACCTGCCCGCCGGTGAAGTCGGGCCCGCACTGGATCCGCAGCCGGGTGGTGAACCCGTTGACGGGTCAGGATGTGCCCGCAGGCGAGACCGGCGTGCTGGTCCATCACGATCTCGCCCATTTCAACTCGGTCTCGGCGATCCTGACCGAGGATGCCGGCATCATCGTCCCCGGCGGTTTCCGCCTGCTGGGTCGCGTCGACGGCGCCGATTCCAAGGGCTGCTCCGTGGCGGTCGAGGAATTCCTGAAAGCGGCTCGTGGCTGAGGTGATGACCGAATTCGCGGGGCATCTGCCCGGCTTGCCAGCCGGCGAGGTGGAGTGGAAGACACTTCACTTCAGCGCTTGGGGCGAGGCCGCGGAGGTCCGCGTGCCCGTGCTGAGCGACGCGCAAGCCGCAGCGCTGGCGGGGCGCGTGCGCGACAATGCCCGTGCCTATCTCAAGACCCTGCGCATTGCCGAGATCACCGCGATCATCGACCAGGCGATCGCGCGATTGCTCGATCGGAACGATCCCTGGCGGCGGAAGGCCGAAAGGCTGCTGCCGATCGTGACGGGCTATGATCCCGAGATGATCCGGCTCGGCCTGACCGGTTATCTGAAGACCTTCCGGCAGCCGCAGCTCAAGCGCTTCCTGGCTGAGGATTTCGCCGATCCGCAGATCCTCGACGATTTCCAGCCCAGGCCGAAGGGCGGTTTCGCCAAGGCGTTCGGGCCGGATCTCTTGCTGCATGTCTGGGCCGGCAATGTTCCGGGCCTGCCGCTCTGGAGCCTGATATCGGGCCTGCTGGTCAAGGCCGGAAGCATCGGCAAGGTCGCCACCGCCGAGCCGCTGCTGGCGGGCTGGTTCGCCCGCATCCTGGCCGAGATCGATCCGCGCCTGGGCGAGTGTCTCGCCGTGGTCTGGTGGAAGGGCGGCGACGAGGCCGGCGAGCGCGTCTGGCTGGCTGAGGCCGACGCCATCGTCGCCTATGGCGGCAATGATGCGCTGAAGGCGATCCGGGATCGCGCTCCCGTCACCGCCCGCTATCTGCCGCATGGCCACAAGATCGGCTTCGGCATGGTCGCGCGCGCGGCGCTGGATACGCGCAAGGCAGGCGCACTTGCCCGGCAGGCCGCCTATGACGTGATGCGTTATGATCAGCAGGGCTGCTATTCCCCGCAGATGCTTTTCGTCGAGCGGGGCGGGCGCGTCTCGCCCCATGAATTCTCCGGCTATGTCGCCCATGAACTGGCGAGCTTTGCCCGAAAGCATCCGCGCCGCGCGCTCTCGATCGAGGAGGCTGCCGGCGTCGCGTCCTGGCGTGGCGCGCAAGAGAGACGCGCCTTTGGCGGCGACCGCGACATGCTGGGCGATTCTTCCGATGACTGGAGCATCGTCCATGTCGAGGATGCGCAGGCATTGGCCCCCAGCGGCCTGAACCGGACGCTCGCCATCGTCGCCGTCGACAGGCTCGACGATGTCGTCAGCTTGATCGCCCCCTTCCGGTCCTTCCTGCAAAGCGCCGGGATCGCGGCGGAGCCCAATGATCTGTTCCGGCTCGCCGGCCTGCTCGGGCAGGTCGGCGTGACGCGCATCTGCGCGCTCGGCGGCATGACCGCGCCCGAGGCCGGCTGGCACAATGACGGGCGCTTCAACCTGCTCGACCTCGTCACCATGACCGAAATCGAGTATGCGGCGGAAGCCGCTGCGGACGGGTTCGCGCCTTATGTCGATTGAGCCGCACAGCGAAGGCTTCGTCGCCATCGACAAGGCGAGCTACGGCTACGGTGACTGGCCCGCGATCGTCGATCATGTCGACTGGACGATCCCGCGCGGCGCGATCCATTGCCTGGTCGGGCGCAGCGGCTGCGGCAAGACGACCTTGCTGAAACTCGCTGCCGGCCTGCTCCTGCCCGATGAGGGGATCGTCAGGATCGATGGCGCCGCCTTGCGCGAGCCGGGACCGCAGATCGGCTTCGTCTTCCAGGCTCCGACCTTGCTGGACTGGTCGAGCGTGCTCGACAACGTGCTGCTGCCTATCTCGTTGAAGCGCCGCCCGTGCGCGGCGGACCGGGAGGCGGCACTTGATCTGCTGAAACTGGTTTCGCTGGACGGCTATGCGCAGCGCTATCCCAGCGAATTGTCGGGCGGGCAGCAAAGCCGTGTCGCGGTTGCGCGCGCGCTGGTCACCCAGCCGGCCGTACTGCTGCTCGACGAGCCTTTCGCCGCGTTGGACGCGCTGACCCGCGAGGAATTGCAGGACGACCTGCTGAGGCTCTGTGCCCTGCACGGAACGACAGTGCTGTTCGTGACCCATGACATCACCGAGGCCGTCTATCTGGCCGACCGCGTCGCGGTGATGGCGGCGGGGCGTCTGCACCATCAGATCGCCGTGGACTTGCCCCGGCCGCGCCAACGCGAATTGCGCTACGGCCAGGCCTTCAACGCGCTCTGCCGCGAGTTGCGGCAGGCGATGGACCTGGCGCCATGATCGCGCGCCTGTCCTCGGCTTTGCTGCTGCTGGTCCTCCTCGCCGGCTGGGAACTCTATTGCCGGTTTGCCGGCGTGCCGGCGCTGATCGTGCCGCCACCCTCGACCGTGCTGGCGACGCTGTGGGGCGAGATCGCCAGCGGGCGCCTGCTGCCGCATCTGCGGATCACGGCGACCGAGATGGCGCTTGGCCTCGCCTTGGGCTGCGCGATCGGGCTCGCCGCCGGGGTGGTGCTGGCGGAGGTCGGGTTCCTGCGCCGCCTGCTGCACCCCTATATCGTTGCCAGCCAGGTCGTTCCCAAGCTCGCGCTCGGCCCACTCTTCATCATCTGGTTCGGCTTCGGCATGACCTCGACGGTCGTGATCACCGCGCTGATCTGCTTCTTCCCGCTGATGGAGAACACCATGACGGGGCTGAGCCAGGTCGATCCGGCGCGGCGGGAACTCTTCCGCATGCTGGGCGCGACGCGTCTCCAGACCTTGCTGCGCCTGAAGCTGCCGAGCGCCCTGCCGGTGATCATGGCGGGCGTCCGCGTCGCTGTCGTGCTGGCGCTGGTCGGCGCGGTCGTGGGCGAGTTCATCGGGGGCAGGGCGGGGCTCGGCGCCTCCATCATCGCCGCCCAGAGCGTGATGGATTCAGGCCTGATGTTCGCGCTCTTCATCGTGATCACGCTCATGGGCATGCTGTTCTACCAGGCCGCGATCTGGCTCGAGAGCCTGCTGCTTCGCCATCATCTGAAAGGATAAATCATGTCCGGCCCATCACGTCGCTGCATTGCCCTGGCGCTGGCTTTCTCAGCCCTGCTGGCCTGTGCCAGCCGGGCGCAAACCCTGGACACGGTCACCGTCGCCGGTTGGAGCCAGCCGATCAGCGAGATCACCAATCTGCTCGCCGAGCCCGACAAGGGCTTCTTCAAGGCGAAGGGGATCGCGCTGGACTACGTGCCGGGCACGGGCGGTGGCTCCGCCATCCAGACCATGCTGACCGGCAAGGCCGACATCGCCTTCACCGATCCGGCCTCGCTCTATCTCGCCCTCGACAAGGGCGAGAAGCTGGTGGCGATCTACAACATCTATCCGCAGAACGTCTTCAACGTGGTCGCGCCCAAGAGCGCCGGCATCAAGCGGCCGGCGGACCTCAAGGGCAAGCGCATCGGCGTCTACAGCCTGTCGAGCGGCACGCGCCAGAACCTGCAGGTGCTGCTGCAGCAGGTCGGTTTGACCGAGACCGACGTCACCATCGAGGTCACGGGGCTGCTGAATTTCGCGCCGCTGATCCAGGGGCAGGTCGACGCCACCGCCGCGACTGATACGGGCCTGCTGGTCGGCCGGATGAAGGGCCTGCCCGAGGTCGACGTCATCGAGGTCAAGGATCATCTCAACCTGCCCAGCGACATCTTCGTGGTGACGCAGGCGACCTATGAGGCGAAGAAGCCGCTGCTGAAGCGTTTTCTCGCGGCCTATCGCGACAGCGCCGCCTGGATGATCGCCAAGCCTGAGGAGGCTGCGAAGATCGCCGTCACGCGCGCCATCAACGGCCGCGACGAGGCGCTCAACCTGGAGATCATCAAGCTGCGCAACCTCTCCACTGTCTCCCCGACCACCGACAGCAAGGGGCTGGGCCATTTCGACCCCGAGCCGATGCAGAAGGGGGCCGATACCTTCAGGCAGCTCGGCCTGATCACCAAGCCGATCGATATGGCCACGGTGGTGAAATCGGACCTGATCCCATAGGGCTCGCATCATGAACTTCCGCGACAGGACCATCATCGTCACGGGTTCGAGCCGCGGCATCGGGGCTGCGCTTGCAAAAGCCTTCGCCGCCGAGGGCGGGCTCGTCGTCGTCAACTATCTCAGCAACGAGGCGGCAGCACTGCAGGTCGTCGAGGCTTGCCAAGCGCTGGGCGGGCAAGCCCTGGCGATCGCGGCCGATGTGACCTCTGAGAGCGAGGTCAAGGCGATGATGGCGCGCATCGCCGACGAGGTCGGCAAGGTCGACGTCCTCGTCAACAACGCCTTCGCGCCTTACGTCTTCGATCCCGATGACCGGACGCGCTTCTGGGACACGCCCTGGTCGGCCTATCATACGCAATTCGATGGCGCGCTGAAGGCGACCTACAATATGTGCCAGGCCGTGCTGCCCTTGATGAAGCAGCGGCTGAGGGGCAGCATCGTCAACATGACGAGCGATCTCGTCGCGCGCCCGAGCATTCCCTATCACGACTACACCACGGCGAAATCGGCCCTGATCGGCTTCAGCCGGACCCTTGCCGCTGAGCTCGGCCCCTTGGGCATCCGGGTCAATTGCGTCGCGCCCGGGCTGGTCTATCCGACCGACGCGAGCCGCGCGACCAAGGAGGAGGTGAGGGACGCTCTCATCGCCCAGACTCCCCTGCGCCGGATCGCGACGCCCGAGGATATCACCGGCCCCGTCCTCTTCCTTGCCTCGGACTGGAGCGGCTTCGTCACCGGGCAGACGCTCCATGTCGATGGCGGGCTGGTGATGGCCTAGAGCTGTTGAACGATCCAGCTGGATCGTTCAACAGCTCTAGCTCTTTGTTTTAACGCGTTTTCTTCACGCGAACCGGTGTCCACTTCGCTCGAAAACGCTCTAAGACGCCACCGCCTGCGCATCCCTGATCGCCCGCCAGACGCGGGCAGGGGTTGCGGGCATGTCGAGATGCGTCACGCCGAGCGGGCGCAGCGCGTCGAGGACGGCGTTCATCACCGTCTGCGGCGCGCCGATGCAGCCGGCCTGGCCCGAGCCTTTCGCACCCAGCGGATTGGCTTTCGTCGGCACCTCGACCATCTCCAGATCGAAGAACGGAATGTCGTCGGCGCGCGGCATGGCGTAGTCCATGAAGGTCGCGCTGAGGAGCTGCCCGGAATCGGGATCGTAGACCGCTTCCTCGAGCAGCGCCTGTCCGATGCCTTGCGCCAGCCCGCCATGAACCTGGCTTTCCGTCAGCAGCGGATTGACCAGCCGGCCGTAGTCGTCGACGGCGACATAGCGCTCCAGCGACACGGCTCCCGTTTCGGGATCGATCTCGACCTCGGCGACCTGCGCGCCGTTGGGAAAGGTGATGACGTCGCAGATATTGTCGCCATGGCTGCTCAGGGCCCCGCCGGTGCTCTCCGCGACATGCCGGGCAACAGTGAAGAGATCGATCTCCCTTACCAGGCCGTCGGCCCCTGCAACGGTGCGGAAGCCGCCATCGCCGAAGGCCAGCTCGCCCGCCCCGACCTGCAGCAATTGCGCCGCGACGGGGAGCGCCCTGGCGATCAGATCATCTGCTGCCATCAGCAACGCCGTCCCGCCCAGATGCAGGGAGCGCGCCCCGCCATGGCCGCCGCCGCGCGGCACCAGGGCGGTGTCGCCCTGCACCAGCCGGAAGGTTTCGACCGGCAAGCCCAGCCGCTGCGCCGCGACCTGCGCGAAGCTCGTCTCATGGCCCTGGCCGTTGGATTGCGTGCCGACCGCCATGTCGATCGCGCCGTCGCGCCGCACCGTCAGCCAGGCCTCTTCATTGGGCTGGCCGCGCGAGGTCTCCAGAAAGCAGCCGATGCCGAAGCCGCGCAGCTTGCCGCGCTTCTTCGCCTCGCGCTTGCGCCTGGCGAAGCCGGCGCGGTCGGCTGCGGCGAGAACCCGGTCGAGATTATCCGCGAACGCGCCGCAATCGATCACGGTGCCGAAGGCGCTGCGATGGGGAAAACGCCGGATGAAGTTGCGCCGGCGCAGTTCCGCCGGATCGATCGCAAGCTGATGCGCGGCCGTATCGATCAGCCGCTCCAGCAGATAGTTCGCTTCCGGCTTGCCGGCGCCGCGATAGGCGTCGATCGGCGCCGTGTTGGTGAAGGCGCCGCGCACATCCATCGTCATGGCCGGGATGTCGTAGAGCCCGCCCATCGCGGTCGAGGGTGAATTCGTCGAGCTTCCCGGGCCGAGCGAGGAGACATAGGCGCCGAGATTACTGAGCGTCTCGACCGCCAGCGCCAGGAAACGGCCCTTGGCGTCGAGCGCGAGCCGCGCCTTGGTGAGGTTGTCGCGGCCATGCACGCCGCTGGTGAACTCGTCGAGGCGGTCGGCCGTCCAGTGCACCGGCCGCGCCAGCTTGCGCGCCGCCCACAGCACCAGGGCATATTCGGGATAGGTGACGTTCTTCATGCCGAAGCCGCCGCCGACATCGGGGCAGGAGACCTCGATCCTGTCGAGGGGCAGGCCGAAGACGCCCTCAGCCAGCTCGCGGCGGATGGCGTGCACCGAGGCGCCGCTGATCGCCAGGCTATAGACCCCGCTCGCCGGATCGAAGCGGCCGAGTGCGATGCGCGGCTCCATGGCGGCCGCCACGATGCGGTTGTTGACGAGGTCGCAGGAGGCGATATGCGCGGCGCTCGCAAAGGCTTTCGCCACCGCCTCCCGGTCGCCGCGCTCGAAGCGGAAGGCCAGGTTGCCCGGGGCTTCCGGCCAGATCTGCGCGGCCTGCGGGTCCAGCGCACCGCGCAGTTCCGTCACCGAGGGCAGGATGTCGTAGTCGACGATGACCTGCTCGCAGGCGTCGCGCGCGGCCTCGCGGCTCTCGGCGACGACGAAGGCGACAAGATCGCCGACATGGCGCACCCGCTCGCGCGCCAATGGAAAACGCGGAGGTACGATCAGCGGATCGACGGTCTTGACCACGATATAGCAGGGCAGGGGATGAAGCCCGTCGAGATCGTCGGCGGTGTAGATGCCCCGCACGCCCGCCATCTCGGCGGCCGCTGCGGTATCGATCGAGAGGATGCGGGCATGGGCATGGGGCGAGCGCACCATGGCGGCGAAGAGTTCGCCAGGGACGGGGTGGTCGTCGAGATAACGGCCCGCGCCGGTGAGAAAGCGCTGATCCTCGCGCCGCCGCAACGAGCGCGGGTCGTCGGGCGCGGGGACCATGCGCATGCTGTCCGAGGCGATCAGGTCGTCATTCATATCGCTTCGCTCTCGCCTCAATGCCGCGCGCGGCCCGGTGCCGCGCGCGGCCCGGTCGCCGCCATCGCAGCCACTCGGATGCAACCGCTTTGCCATCCCGGTGGCTGACACCCAACGGGAAACTAGGATGTCGGCTCGGCTGCCGCATCCCGGAGGGCGTCGATATGCAGGGCGGCTGCCTTCATGGCCTTGCTCTCGATGGCCCGGTAATGCGCCACGATCTCGCGGCCCATCGGCGTCAGATGCGCGCCGCCGCCCTTGGCACCACCGGGCGCGGCCTCGACGAGCGGCTGACGGAACATCCGGTTGAGATTGTCCACCAGGAGCCAGGCCCGGCGATAGGACATCGCCATGGCGCGTCCGGCGCCTGAGATCGAGCCCGATGCCTCGATCGCCTCCAGCAGCTCGACCTTGCCCGGCCCGAGCCGGCCGATCGGCACGAGGTCGATCCTGACGCTGATCAGGGCGGAGGGCTTTTGCCGGGCGGTCTCGGGCATGTCGGCATCCTGTTGCTTCCACCCGTTCTAAACAGATTTTTGCCGGACCGCACCGACAGCTTCCGATCGAGCCGCGCCGACTCCGTCTTTCAGGAAGGGGCGAGCCCTATATCGCCGGGAACATAGCCCGGGCTGCGCCACATGCCTCGCAGCGGCGCGGAGCCTCAACTCGTCTCGACGGAAACGCTCTTGATCACCGCATAGACCTGGCTGCCTTGCTTCAGCGCCAGGGCCGCCACGGATTTGGTGGTCAGGCGCGCCAGCAGGCTCTCGCCATTGCAGTCGATGACCAGCTCGACCGCCGCACCCTCGCGCCTCCTGCCGATTGCGGCAATCGTGCCCGGCAGGATGTTGAGCGCGCTCACGCCGGTCGGCGGCGTCAGGCTGATCAGGACGTCGCTGGCAAGAATGCGAACCCGGACATGCCCGCCGACAGGCAAGGCGCTGCGCGAAACCTGCAACAGGCCGGCCTGGGTTCTCAGGCTGGTCAGATGGTATTCGGCATCGTGGCTGACGATCTCCGCTTCCAGGATGGAGCCGGCCTCGGCCGCACCCGACAAGCCAGCGACGTCCAGCCGTGACATGACCTCCGCCGTCGGGCCGCAGGCCTTGATGGCGCCCTGGTCGACCACGACCAGCGTCGTCGCCAGCCGCGCCACCTCCGCCACCGAATGCGAGACATAGACGATGGGAATGCCGATCTCGTCGCGCAGACGCTCGATATAGGGCAGGATTTCGGCCTTGCGCGCTTCGTCGAGCGAGGCCAGCGGCTCGTCCATCAAGAGCAGGCGGGGATTGGCCAGCAAGGCACGGCCGATCGCGATGCGCTGCTTCTCGCCTCCCGACAGGCCCGTCGGCCGGCGTTCGAGCAGATGGCCGATCCCGAGCAGGTCCAGCACGGCCTCGAAGGCAATGCTGTCGCGCCCTTCGCGTGGCGCGAACCAGCGCCCGAACAGCAGGTTCTGGCGCACCGTCAGATGGGGAAAGAGCCGGGCTTCCTGAAAGACATAGCCGATCCGCCGGCGGTGTTTGGGCACGAAAACGCCGTGCTTGGTATCGACCAGCACCTCGCCGTCGACGAGGACGCGCCCGCGCGCTGGGCGGATGAGGCCGCCGATGACGTTGACGAGCGAGGTCTTGCCGGAGCCCGAGCGGCCAAACAACGCCGTCAGACGCCCATTGGAGGTGAAGCTGGCGTCGAGCTTGAACTGGCCCAACTGATGTTCGACCGCGATGTCGAGGAGCGGGCTCATTCAACCGCGATCCTGCGCCCGACGAAACGCGCCATCCATTCCGAGACGAACAGCGCCGCGACCGAGATCGCGATCGAGATCAGCGTCAGGCGCGTCGCGCCGGCCTCGCCGCCGGGCACCTGGGTGAAGGTGTAGATCGCCGAGGGCAAGGTCTGCGTCTCCCCCGGGATGTTGGAGACGAAGGTGATGGTCGCGCCGAATTCGCCCATTGCCTTGGCGAAGCACAAGATCATGCCGACGACGATGCCCGGCAGGCAGAGCGGCAGCGTGACGACGAGGAAGACCCAGGCGGGGCTGGCGCCGAGCGTGCCGGCTGCGTCCTCCAGCTTGCGGTCGACCGCCTCGATCGAAAGGCGGATGGCGCGCACCATCAGGGGAAAGCCCATGACCGCGGCGGCCAGCACCGCGCCCGTCCAGCGGAAGGAGAGCACGATGCCGAAATAATCATAGAGGAACTGCCCGATCGGCCCGCGCCGGCCAAAGCCGATCAGCAGGAGATAGCCGGTCACGACGGGCGGCATGATCAACGGCAGATGGACGGCCGCATCGAGCAGCGATTTGCCCCAGAAGCGGCCGCGCGCGAGCAGGAAGGCGACGCCGAGCCCGAGCGGCAGGCTTGCGAGCATCGCTGTCGTCGCGACGACCAGGCTCAGGCGGACCGCCGTCCATTCCTCGGGAGAAAGCCAGTCGCTCACGAGGCGTTGGCGGGCCTGTTCAGCACGGTGAAGCCTTGGCGTTCGAAGGCGGCCTTCGGCCCCGCTCCGCGCAGATAGGCGAGGAAGCCCTGCGCGTCAGGATTGGTCGCGTCCTTCGTCACCGCGACGGGATAGATGATCGGCGGGTGCGAGTCCTCCGGGAAGACCGCCGCGACCTTGACCTTGGAGTCGGCGGCGGCATCGGTGGCGTAGACGATGCCGAGCGGCGCCTCGCCCCGCGAAACCAGGAGCAGGGCGGCGCGGACATTGTCCGCCTGCGCGATCTTGTCCTTGACCTTGTCCCAGCCGCCGAGCTTCTCCAGCGCCGCCTTGCCGTATTTGCCGGCCGGCACGGAAACGACATTGCCCATGGCGAGGCGGCCGGAACCGAGCGCGGCGCTCAGATCGACGCCCGCCGTCAGGGCGACCTGCGCCGTCGAATCCGAGGGCGTAACCAGCACGATCCGGTTGGCCAGCAGGCTGATCCGCGTCTCCGGCTTGATCAGGTTCTTGCTCGCCGCATAGTCCATCCAGTCGAGGTCGGCGGAGAGGAAGAGATCGGCCGGGGCACCCTGTTCGAGCTGCTTGGCGAGCGCATTGCTGGCCGCATAGGAAATCTTCGGAGCCGGCTTACCGGTTTCCTTGACCCAGGCTGCTGTCGCCTCGTCGAGCGCGTTCTTAAGGCTCGCCGCCGCGAAGATGACGAGTTCCTTGGTCTGGGCCTGCGCGGTCGCGACGTTTGCGGAGAAACCGAGCAGGAGCGCGGCCGTGAAACCCATCACCAATCGGCGGTTCCTCGTCATTTCGTTCACCCTCGTCGCGTTTGCCTTCGCTCTGTTTGGTTGAATATAACGGCTGCCGCAACAGGTCGAGCCCAACAATTGCGTGAGCTTGGTCTGCGACCCTATCCCAGGGCCGAGCGGCCCAGTCGTTTCAGGAGAGAGCCCATGAAGATCAGCGCCCGCAACCAGCTCAGAGGCACGATCATCGAGATCACCAAGGGCGCGACGACCGCCCATGTCCGGCTCGATGTCGGCGGCACGATCGTGACCTCGGCGATCACCAATGCAGCGGTGGAGGAGCTCAAGCTCGCTGTCGGGCAGCAGGCCTATGCCGTGGTCAAGGCGTCCGACGTGATGATCGCGATCGATTGAAGCGAAAGCCCGCCGGGCCGGGGAAGAACCTACCCGGCCAGCACTTTCGGCAGCCACAGCACGATCTCGGGATAGACCGTCAAGAGCAGGGTGAACAGGATCAGGATGACCAGATAGGGGAAGGTCACCTTGGCGATGTAGCCGAGACCGTCCCCGGTCAGGCCCTGGATCACGAAGAGGTTGAAGCCGACCGGCGGCGTGATCTGCGCCATCTCCACCACCAGCACCATGAAGACGCCGAACCAGATCGGATCGAATCCCGCCTGCTTCACGATCGGCAGCACGATCGGCAGCGTCATGACGATCATCGAGAAGCCGTCGAGGAAGCAGCCGAGCACGATATAGAAGGCGATCAGCGCGACGATCAGCATGAAGGGCGTCAGGTTCAGCCCCTTGACGAAGGCGGCGACCGCCTGGGGAATGCCAAGGAAGGCGGCGGCATTGCCCAGGATCGAGGCGCCCAGCACGATCAGCGCGATCATCGAGCAGGTGATCACCGAGCCGATCAGGATGCCCTTGATCGCCTCGAAATTCAGCGAACCCTGGAACGCGGTGACAAGCGCGGCGCCGAGCACGCCGACGGCGGCGGCCTCGGACGGCGTCGCGATGCCGCCATACATCGAGCCGAGCACGCACAGGATCAGGAACAGCGCCGGGGCCAGATCGCGCAGGGCGGAAAAGCGCTCGCGCCAGCTCAGATTGCGCAGATCGTTCTCGGCTTGCGGCACGAGGTCCCCGCGCAGCGTGGTGTGGATCATCACCCAGGCCATGAAGGTGCCGGCGAGCAGGAAGCCCGGGATGAAGCCGGCGGTGAACAGCTTCAGGATCGAGACGTCGCCGAGCACGCCATAGATGATCATGATGTTGGAGGGCGGGATCAGGAAGCCGAGCGTGCCGGCGCCCGCCAGCGAGCCGATGGCGATGTCCTTGGAGTAGCCGCGCTTGAGCAGTTCGGTGAGCGCGATACGCCCGACGACCTGGGTCGTCGCCGCCGAGGAGCCCGAGATCGCCGCGAAGATCGTGCAGCCGAAAACGTTCACATGCAGCAGGCGCCCGGGCAGCAAGCCGGCCCAGGGTGCGAGACCCTTGAACAGCGAGCGCGACAGATGGGTGCGGAACAGCAACTCGCCCATCAGGATGAAGAGCGGCAGCGCCAGCAATTCCTGCGTCGTCAGGATGTTCCAGGCATATTGCGGCAGGAGCCGGTCGAGCGGCATCGAGCGGAACAGGAAGAGCAGCACCGTGCCGGTCAGCGCGAGCGTCAGACCGATCCACAACCCGCTGGCCAAGAGGCCGAACAGGATCGCGAACATGACGATGACTTCGATGGACATGGGTGTGATCCCGACCGGCGCACCGGTCCTTGAGTAGAGGAAGGGCGCTGTGGCGAGGCGCTGCTCAGTCCGCGGGGGACGCGGCCTTCATCGAATGATCTTCCAGCGGCAGGCCAAGGGCTGCCTGGATAACGCGCGCGAGGTACTGCAGGGTCAAAAGCAGCATGCCGAAGGTCACCACGGCCTGGGGAAACCAGACCGGCGTGTCGCTCGAGACCGAGGTCTGGCCCCGGCTGAACGAGCCCCAGGAGAAGCGCACCATCGCGTAGGTCAGGAAGCTCATGAAGGCGAAGCCGAGCAGCGCCGCCAGGACCTCCAGCGGCCGCCGCAGAGCCGGCGGCGCCTTGCCGATCAGCAGGGTGACGCGGACATGGCCGCCCGCGCGCAGAGTCATGGCGGCCCCAAATGTGAAGGAGGCCGCCATCAGATAGGAGGAATACTCCCACGCCACCGGGATCGAAGCGGGGAAGAAGGGCAGGAAATTCGACAGGAAGCGGGTGCCGATCTCGCACAGCATGAGCAATGTCAGCGCCAGCAGGCAGCCGCCGCCGATCCAGCCGTCGAGGCGGCTGAGCCGGTCGATTCCGTCGAGCAGGGCGCGCAGGGCAGCCGGAACGGCGACCGCTTGCGGTTCGGCAAACCTTGGCGGTTCGGAGGGGGAGGCGTTGGTCACGAGCCGCGCTTCATCTCGGTGAGATAGGCCTTCACCGGCTTGTCGGCGGCGGGAACGCGCTTGAGGAAAGCGTCGAGCAGCGGCGCGGTCTTGGCGCGCAGATCGGCCATCATCGGCGCCGGTACCGGCACGATCTCCATGCCGCCCTCGGTCAGGCGCTTGAGGCTGTCGGTATCGGCCTTGAGCGAAGCCGCCCAGAAATCGGGCTCAAGCTTGGCGGCGATGTCCTCCATCGCCTTGCGCTCCTCGGGCTTCAGCTTTTTCCAGCTGTCGAGATTGATCGTGACCATCTCCGACGACCAGACATGGTTGGTCGGCAGCAGATATTTCAGGAACTCCCAGAACTTGCCGTCGACGCCCGACACCGCCGAAGTCGAGACGCCCGAGACCACGCCCGAGGCCAGCGCCGGCACGGTCTCGCCCCAGGGGATCAGGACCGGCGACATGCCGACCGCGTTGAGCATGTCGACGGCGTTCTTGTCGGGCACGCGGATCTTGATGCTCTTCAGCATCTCGACCGTGGTCGCCTTGGCCTTGAGCTGCAGATACTGCGTCGGCCAGGGCACGATGAAGAGGATCTTCTGGTTGTTGCGCTCGGCGATCTTGTCATATTCGGGCCGCACATATTTGTGCAGGATCTTGAGTTCCTCGGGCGTGCCGACGAGGAAGGGCACGCTTTCCACGCCCATGAACGGCTCGTCGCCGACCTGCTGGATGTTGAGGATATCGGCCATCGGCACGATGCCGTCACGCACGGCGCGCAGATGCTCGGGCCCCTTGAAGCCGAGCTGGCCGCCGGCCTTGACCAGGATGTCGACGCCGCCATTCGTCGCCTTCTTGACCTCTGCGGCGTAGCGCATGGCGTTTTGCGTGTGGAAATTGCTTTCGGGCCAGACGGTCGAAAGGTCGAGTTGGGTTTGCGCGGCCGCAGGCTGGGCCAGCATGCCGAGCAACCCCATTCCCAGCAGAAGCGCGCGCCGCGCGATGCGATGGTCCGCCATGATCCGTAAGCCCTTCCAGTGAAGCCGTGTGTCGGTGAGGGAGAAAGCAAATCCCCGGCCAACCAGGGGCTGGGGTGGCGGGCTAGGTGACCGACTCATAACTTCGCAACCAGATGCGGATTGAAGCGAGTTGGACTGAGGCGAGGAAGTTGTCGTCTCGCTTATCGTAGCGCGTGG